>CAZGQD010000063.1:0-1568 GCA_964527395.1 uncultured Methanosarcinales archaeon | reverse complement strand
GGCACAATTTGATTTCTGAGTGATTTTTGATTTTTCAATCTTTTTCTCCGAAAATATTTTTGATTTTTCACTCATTCGTCTTAATTTCCAAAAGAAACCTTTGTTTTTTGATATAAATCATCTAATTTTACTGTTTTTCACATAGCTCTCGCTATTTTCAGACAATATTTTTGATAAATATCAGGTATTTATCAGCTGAAACAACTCATAAATTTCAAGAAATGTTCTTTTAGGGTTTGCTAAACCTTGCACTCTTTTGAGTGCAGCAAGTTTCATGTGATTAAGCAAGCCTTTATCTGTCCTTAATTGCTTTTTTCTGTGTGTTTTCAAACTTGTTGAGAAAAAATTTTCTATCGCATTGTTTGTAGCTGGACAATCTTTTACTGCATAAAAAGCAGTAAAAAACTTCCAGTTTTTTTTAATCATTTTCAATCTATTTTTCACTTTTTTAGAGAATAATGCTTTTTGTTGTAATAATCCTGCAAAAATCTTTTTTGCTTTCCAAAGAGGTCTTTGAGGAAGGTTTTTTTTACCTCTACGTCTTTTATTTTCAAGTTTTTTCACATATTCTCTAAATTTGTAAAGTTTCAGTTTTATCCACGTATTCTTCTCTTTGTTATCAAAAAAAGACTTTTTATCTTGTTTTTTGAGTAATCTTTCAAGAAATTTTAATTCTTTTTTACGATTGTAAAAAATATTTAAAAGAAGATATTTGTTATATTCTTTCAAAAGAGATTTATTTTTACCAAAATCCTTCACAACTAGTTTGTTAAGGTGTAATAAGCATTTTTGGATAATGAGCTTGTTACCCCATAATTCTTTGAATATTTTTGGATATCTTTTATCACAATCAACTATGATAATGAGCTCTTTTTTAGTGTCAAGATGTTCTTGTAAGAACATTTTGATAGTTTCTTTATTTTTGTTGTCAAAAAGACAATCTGCGATTGGCACTTTCGTCTTATAATTAAGAAGAGTAAGCCTAAATTTTTGCATTCTGCCCTTTTTTGGATGTTGTTCATCATAATTTACAATGAGATAATTATCTTGAGGATACTCAAACTGTTCAATCTTTTCATTGAACAGATACATTGCTTTGGTTTTACCAAATGGAATGATAAAATTCATCAGTTTGGAGACAATTTCCCATGAGACGTCTGCGTCTCGTAGTGTAAAAATGAATTTTGTGATTGTATCTTTCCATTGAGAAAGAAGCTTCTTCCAGAAGCTCTTGTCTTCATGATATTGATTTCCACAGCTTTTGCAAAGCTGTTTACCAATTCTAACCTTACCAAAGCCTCTTTTTCTTGCATAATCATAGCCATTATAAACCATTTGACGGCCACAATAACACGTCACATGCTCAACCAAGCGAAAAACTCGCTTGGAAGTAAATTCATACTTGTTAGAAGCCGGAAAAATAGAAAATAAGGCTTCAGATTTAGAAAGGTTATTAAAATTCAATTGTATTCTTGTCATTTGCAGTAATCACCTGGTTTTGTTTGTTTCGTAATTAACAAAACTGATTACTGCTTTATTTATCTATCACTCACTTTTAGAATTGTGCC
>CAZGQD010000062.1:0-1922 GCA_964527395.1 uncultured Methanosarcinales archaeon | reverse complement strand
AGCTCAAAATTACCGATTTAGAAAACTCAAAACAAACAATAAAACAAGTGAATATTAATATGACAAATAAACTAGAAATACAAAACCTACACGTAGAAGTAGAAGGAAAAGAAATACTCAATAACATTAACCTAGTATTCGAAGAAGGAAAAGTCCATGCTATTATGGGTCCAAACGGTTCAGGAAAATCAACTCTGGCTTATACTTTGATGGGACACCCAAGCTATAAGATCACTAAAGGTAAGATTATCCTAAACAACAAAGACATAACCACAGCCAGTCCAGATGAAAGAGCAAAAGCAGGCATATTCCTCTCATTTCAATACCCGAGCGAAGTACCAGGGGTAAAACTCAACACTTTTCTAAGAGCTGCTGTAAACGCAAAAAGAAAACAGCAAGGTAAAAAAGAATATTCTGTTGTAGAATTTTTCAAACTATTAAAAGAAAAGATGCAACTATTAAACATGGATGCCAAATTCAGAAAAAGGTCCCTAAACGAAGGTTTTAGTGGTGGAGAGAAAAAGCGAATGGAAATGCTCCAACTCCTTTTGTTAGAACCACAATTCGCCATCCTAGATGAAACAGATAGTGGTTTAGATGTTGATGGTATCAAACAGGTAGCTGACGCTATTAAACAAGCCAAAAAAACCACCAACATGGGCATTATCTTAATTACTCACTATGAAAGATTCACAAAAGAACTCCTCCCTGACAAAGTAACTATCCTTTGCAATGGTAAGGTAATCAAACAAGGTTCAGAAAACTTAGCAAAGCAAATCCAAGACAAGGGCTTCGAGCAGTTCAACAAATAATAATTAAGTGATTAACAAAATGGCAATAACAAAAACACAAATAGAAGATATCTGTAAAAGTATAGAAGATCCAGAGCTATTCATTGACATTTGGACATTAGGTCTAATCTACGAAATCAACATCAAACAAGAAGATAACCAAGATAAACTTCACATTCTTATGACTTTCACAAGTCCGATGTGTCCATACGGTCCACAAATGGTCGAGGAACTAGAACTAAAGATTCAGCAAGAAACAAGCATAAACAAAGAAAATCTAAAGATAGAGATCACATTTGAACCAGCTTGGAAACCAAGCGAAGAATTAAGAGAAATGATGGGCATGTGAAAAGATCAAACTCACTATTTTTGATCTTAACTGGTCGCAATTTGCGACCACCTCTAACAACTTATTCAAGTTAACACACATAATTTTATATAAAACACCACTAAATACACTTCTATGGCACGTACATTTAATGTTTTGATAGAAGAGGATGAAGATGGTGGATACATTGGTTCAGTTCCAGAATTACCTGGATGTTTAACTCAAGGAGATACTCTTGATGAATTAATGAGTAACGTAAGAGAAGCAATAGAACTTTGTCTTGAAGTGCAAGCTGAAGAAGAATCTGTTTTTAAAGCTGAAAGTCATTTTGTAGGAGTCCAACAAATAACAGTACAATGAAACTTCCACGATTATCCTCAAGGGAGCTTTGCAGTTTCCTAGAAAAAGAAGGTTTTTCTTGCATTAGACAAAAAGGTAGCCATAAATTTTACAAACATCCAGATGGTAGAAGAACAACTGTCCCAATGCACACAAATAAAGATATAAAAAGAGGCCTTTTGAAAGGCATAATTAAGCAAATAGAAATGACCAGAGAAGAATTTTTCGAGAAACTAAAAAAATGACAGAAGCAATCACAACAGAAACACTCATCGGAGACCTAGTAAACAAATACCCACATCTAGTGGACACACTTCTCTCATACGGAGTACACTGCGTTGGTTGTCATGTAAGTCCTTTTGAAGCTCTTGGAGATGGTTTAGCCTCACACGGCATGCCAGAAGAAAAAATCACTGAAGCATTAAATAAACTAAACGAAGTGCACAATAAGCACCTAGAAACAA
>CAZGQD010000061.1:0-3213 GCA_964527395.1 uncultured Methanosarcinales archaeon | reverse complement strand
ACAAATAGACCTTAAATCCACCACCTTTATAAAGCAAAATAACATACTCAAAATATGGCAGACTTTTTACTCCAAAGATCCTTACATTTCACAATTACTACAATCTACACTGTTTTCATTATAGCTACATCAGCTTATATTCTATACAAGACTAAAGAAGCTTACAAATTAACTGGTCATAAAGGAATTTTATACTTCAGAGCCACATTTTTCTTCTTAGCTTTAATGTTCCTAACTAGACTAGCTGCTAGAGCCATGTTCGAAATTACAAAAAACACCCCTCTCATACCTCTACCACATATTTATATCTTAGCAACTCTAACTTTAACAGGAACTTTATGCATAATTTCATTACTCTACAGCCTTCTATGGCACATTTTCGAACCAGAACACAACAGATGGTACATTCCAATAGGTCTTCTTACAGGGGCAGGAGTCTTATCATTCATCACCTTCAAAACTCAAACCTTAAATTTGTTCCTCGGCATCATTGTAGCTATTTTCATAACTAGTTTCATCATCAAATGGATAACTACAAAAAAGGCAAAATGGTTCATGAAAACCGGCATCACTTATGCTGCCTTCTTCCTATTTTGGCTTGTTAACATTTATTCGACTATTGTAAACAATCAAAGAATGATTTACACTCTCCCAATGTTCCTATTATCAATTATCCTAATGCTTTTCATAGCTTACAAAGTAAATAAGCACTTCAAAACTAAGACTTCAACTAAATCTAAAGTTATCGATGCTTAGATTAAAACACAACAAACACACATTACAATTTTTCAGGTCGTAAAAATATGGTACAAAAACGAGGTCGTTTAGAATTGATCTATGACATTCTTAATGTCATCAGAACAAAAGGAAAAGAAGATAAAATCAAGCCTACGCCTCTGCTAAGATTCGCAAACCTATCGACTCAACGCTTCGAAAAATACGTAAAAGAACTAGAAGACAAAAACTTCATTGAGCAGACTACTGATGGCAAAGGTAAAAAGCAAAGAAAAGTCATCAAGATCACAGAAGAAGGTCATAGATACCTAGAAAAGTACCAAGCCATCAAAGACTTCATCGAAGACTTCGACTTATAAAATAACTATATACTCACCAAAAAACCTTCCACAAATGAGTGCTCCAGCTGGCTTCTCATCAAATGGATAAGGCACATATTTCACATCACTCACTCCTTCTCCAACTCCTTTATACAATGCATGTCCTACAGAAAAGGCCCAAAACTCATGAGAGTACCAAATAGCTCTTGAAAAACCTAATCCTTGATCAGTAAATCTTCCAAAACCTTTACGATATTCAGCTGCTTCTCTTAAAATTACTTCTCCATCAGAATCTACAAAACCTAAACCAGAATCAAGTAAATAAATAGATGTATTTCCTTCAAAAGAATGTTCAACAGCTAAACTACTCACCCTATAATCTACATGTTGGTAAACATTTTCTAAACACATATTCAAAAAACCATATCTCTTTCTCAAAAAACTTGGAAACCAAGATCTATGAATCCATGAAAGTCTTTCTGAAGGTCTCAACCACCTAACTCCCTCAAACCCGGAAACCCTAGCAGCAATATCGTCATCACTTAAACTAGGCAAATCTTTCCAAAGCCCATATACTAACTGATCAATTTCTGAATCAAACGCCACAAAGCAGCAAATTCAAGCCATATTTAAAAGAAATTCCACCAAACCTACCAAAAAAGCTTTTAAACTTCTAACACTCACCCAAAATATGATAAGAATATGCTCTTTAATTAAAAATCTACTAAGTCCTAAACCAAGCACTCAACGGCTCGCAATGGACATCTACAGAGCAAACGACGCTGAAATGAGAAGACATCCTGGAGAAGTTACTATAATCAATACAAAAACAGGTCAATACAGTTTCCACCAAGATATGTTCGTTGCAATATCCCAACCTAGAGACGACCATCCAGACAACAGATACTTCTTAGAACTAGATTCAAAAGGAAACCCCTACCTTCCTTGTATATAATCAAAAATAAGGCTTCTATGCGTGCTCTTAAGTTACTACCGTTCATCACTGCGTTAGCTCAGATGGTGTTCACTAAATCATTGCTCGTTGCACAAGCCCCTATGAAGCAAAAGCCCCATAGAATCATTACAAGAGATCAAAACCCACTATAGCTAAAAAGCTTTCTACCACCAACCTATAGCTCGACCAAAAACTAGCATTCCAAATAAAATTATCAAAATCACCATGATTCCATTCATTGTTTTATCTGGACCAAGCATTTTTACCACCATCCAAAAACTCTACCCAATATATAAACAACTGCTCCAATCCCTAAAACAACAGCCAATTCATCTATTGGTTCTTTTTTTTCGCTCAATTTCCTTGATTTCATTATCAAAATACACCTTAAATACTAAATAAAACAATATTATTGCTGAAATAACTACCATCAAATCTCTTCCAGCTACTCTAAAAAATCCTTCTATCACAACAAAAAATAACATCACGATTAAAATACTTTTCGAAAATATCTTAGCAAATCGCCTACGACCAAAAAGCATTGATATAAACTCACCTTCCATAACAACAAAAAAGAAAGCAACTAATTATTAACAACTATTAGCTTAAAACATATAGAACAAAAACAACATTAATCTACCCAAACATTGCATATTCTTCATCGTCGTCATCATCACGAGCTGCAACCTTCTGAGTAGCCAATTCAAAATCATTCATATTAACTTTGTCTCTATCTGCACGGATTGCAAAATATCCAGCTTCAGTACAAACAGCTTTCAATTCTGCTCCACTAAACCCTTCTGTCATCTCTGCAACCTTAGTTAAATTCAAACGATTTTTCCCCATATTGACAGTATGAATCTTCAAAATCTCAACTCTTCCTTCAATTGATGGCATCCCAACTTCAATTACCCGATCAAGCCGACCAGGACGAAGGATAGCATTATCTAAAATATCTTTACGGTTTGTAGCTGCAATTATTTTAACTTCTCCAAGTGATTTAAACCCGTCAAGTTCAGCCAATAACTGCATAAATGTTCTATTTACCTCTCTCTCACCTGAAGTTCCCATAGGCAACCTAGCAGAAGCGAGTGCATCAATTTCATCAATAAAAAGTATAGTTGGAGACCGAGCTTTAGCAAGCGCAAAAATCTCCTTCACCAATTTAGACCCTTCTCCAATAAATTTCTGTACTAATTCAGA
>CAZGQD010000060.1:0-3419 GCA_964527395.1 uncultured Methanosarcinales archaeon | reverse complement strand
GAAGAGGAAGAAGAAGTTGTAGTAGCTAGCGCTGAAGAGGCGCTTGAAGCTCAAGTAGAAGTAATTGAAGAGCGGGCTGTTGAAAATACTTTAAGTAACATGGATGTAGCTGATCCGAAGTGTGAAATTAGTTCTGAAAAAGATGTTGTGAATGGTGGAGAATTTATAAAATTGAGTGTAGAATTTTTTGATGACAGTTATGATGGAGTAGCTGTTGATTTGTCATGTGACCAATATGAAAGGTATGGTCTTAGCGCAGACAATCCTTTGACTCAAACAGTTTCATCTGGGAAAACAGATAGTTATTGTGATTGGGGATCTGTAACAGTTTCAACTGTGTATTTTTATATTGTATCATTAGGTGATGAGAATTTATGTACATACCCGATTACTGTTGAGCCTGAAGGAGATGTATCTTCGCAACTTGGAGATGATGGATGTTTCTTAGAATCTGTGATTGATGAGATCAAAAGTGATTGTGAAGCTGATGGATATGAATCATTTTTTTTGCCTGATGCAAATGGGTGTGAAACAGTATATTGTGGTAGCGGTGATTTTTCATTATGTCCGACAGAAGAAGCTTTAGATGTGGCTAGGACTGATTGTGAAAATCAAGGTGAGAATTATTTAGCAAATACATATTCTGAGGAAGTAGAAGGACAAGATTGGCCTTGTGCACAGGTGCGTTGTAGTTTATGTCCTAGCTCTATTGATATAGAGGCTGAGAAAGAAGTTTGTTATGCGCTTGGTGAGGATTGGGACGCTAGAGTAGATATAGATCATGAAACTACAGGATGTTCGTATGTTGTATGTTATGAAAAAGGATCTGATGATTCTGGAGTTGAAGAAGCTGATGGGGCTGAGGAGTCAGATGTAGATGGAGTTGAAGATTCAGAAGAGTTAGATGATTTGCCGCCTTCTTAATTGGAAGGATTTTTTTTTCTTTTTTTATTATTAATTATTTGCAATTGACTGCGAATTTTCAGTTAAAAGTTTGCAATTGACTGCGAACATTTATAAAGTAAGCGTGTTTTTGAGTTATTATGAGCATAATTGAAGTATTAAGGGATCAAAAAGAAGAACTGAAAAGTGGGCTTTCTGAACTAGAATTAGTTCCGAGAGAAAAGGAGATTAAGGTAGATTTTTTCTCTAAATTGATACAAGTTGTTAGTGGGGTTAGGCGTAGTGGTAAGTCAGTTCTGATCTATAAATTGCTTGAAGGGCACGAATTTGCATACGTTAATTTTGATGATGATAGATTAATTGATGTTTTGCCAAATGATATCTTAAGTGGAATATATCAAGTGTATGGAGAAGATTGTAAAATAATATTTTTTGATGAAATACAGAATTTAGAACATTGGGAGTTATTTGTGAATCGTTTGCATCGGGCAGGGTTTAAATTATTTTTGACTGGAAGTAATGCTAAATTGCTTGCTCGAGAAATGGCTAGTCATTTAACTGGACGTCATTTGACTTTGGAATTGTTTCCGTTCAGTTTTAAGGAATATTTGTTTGCCAAAGGAGTTGATTTAGCTGTTGATATTGAAACAACTAAAGGCAAAGCAATGGTTTTGAGACAGTTTGATAGGTATCTTGATGAAGGAGGGTTTCCAGAAGTTGTTTGCGAAAGAGAAAAAATGGAGCCTTATGTTCGTGAACTTTACTCTAAAATTGTTTCAAGAGATATAATTGGTAGATATAATGTTTCTTACAAGAGAACTTTTAGAGAGATTGCAAACAGTATTATGAGTAATCCGGCAAGAATTTTGAGTTATAGGAAGTTGCGACTTCAGTTTGGGCTGGGGAGTGAACATACTGTTAAAAATTATCTTTCTTATTTAGAAGAAGCGTATTTAGTGTTTTTCTTGTCGAAATTTTCATTTAAGCCAGTTGAGATTGAAAAAAGTCATAAAAAAGCTTATGTTATTGATACTAGTTTAATTAAAGCACTTAGTTTGCAAAGGCAGTGTAGCAAAGGAGCAATATATGAAAATGTGGTATTTTTAGAACTAATTCGTAGGGGAAAAGAGATTTATTATTGGAAGAGTTTTGGACATGAAGAAATAGATTTTGTAGTTCGTAAAGAAGGGAAGGTCAGGCAGTTGATACAGGTTTGTTATTCTTTAAATTCTGAAAAAGTAATTAATCGTGAAGTTAGGTCTTTAATTAAGGGAAGCTTTAAACTTAGATGTAGTAATTTACTTTTGATTACAGGAAAAGAAGAAGGAAAGAAAATATTTGAAATTGATGGAAGAAAAAAAGAAGTTGAGTTGATTCCTTTATGGAAATGGTTATTAGTTTCTGGATGAGAATATTTTGTAGGGATATATTATGTTAGATAAAGAACATTTGGAAATCCTTGAGGGAGTTGAATCTGAGGTAGATCAAGATTCGCACTTTGATAAATATGGACGTGTTTATAATGTAGCTATTTCTTTATTTTTAGTGTTTTTAATGATGTCTTTTGTGTTTGTACGTTTTCCAGTTGGAGATATTATTGCAGGATATTTCATAGGGGATGTTGTTGGAAGTGATGGAATTTTATCATATTCTGGAGGAGAGATAATATTTTCTGAAAATGTGTTGTTTGAGCTTAGTTCTGAATATATCTCTGATGAAGGAATGGAGAGAAGTATATGTTTGTCTGGTGAGATAATCGGTTCTGATTATATTATTGATTCATATTATTACCCTGAAATATATTCTCGCAGTTTTGGACATGTTTCTTTTGAGTCTTGTTCCAGTGGAACTTTGATTGGGCTGCATAGTCATCCTTTTGGTAGATGCAAGGCTTCGTCTGTGGATCTAGGGACTTTAGCTGCTTGGAAGAGTGTTGATAGTTCTGTATTGATGCTTATACAGTGTGGAAAGAAGAGGTTTAGTGTTGTTGGGGAGTGAATGAGGGTTTATAGGAAAATTTATGTATTAACTGGGAGTTTGTTATATATTGTGGCAAATAAAAAAGATAGTTTTCTTGTTGAAGGAAGATTAAGGTTAGATTTTGTTAAGAAGATGAAGTTAAGGCAACTTGAGAATACAGTAAAAGTTGTTGATTTTGATAAGTATTTTGGGTTAGAATGAATATGGATAAGAAGGTTGAGAAATTGTTGAAAGAGAGGCAAGAACTTATTTTTAAGGTAAGTTTAGAGCTGTTTAAATTGCAAAGAGGAGATTATAATGAAAAAATCAGAGCAGTTGCAAAAAAGTCTTGAAGATCAAAATGAGTTTTTGAGGTCTCTTTTAGCTTCTTTAGAAGATATTAAAGAAGGTAGAATGAGCTTGTTTAAATTTCCTGATGAAAATTAGGTTTTTTTGATGTAAACCAAGGGCAATTTGACCACCCTTTTCTTGAATATAGATATAAATTTGGCATGTTAGGATTTCTCTAAGTAATATTTATGAGCCATTCGCTAAAA
>CAZGQD010000059.1:0-3619 GCA_964527395.1 uncultured Methanosarcinales archaeon | reverse complement strand
TAACCTTCAAATGACCTTTATGAATCTCAGACCCCTTACGCTTAGAGTGCCTTTTCACCAAATGATCCAACTTATCCATATCCTTATGACCACTAAGCTTACCCTTATCCCCAACATACCCAACAAACTCCTTCCCAACTTCCATAGCCCTACGTTTCAAATGCACCCTATGTGGCATCACATGCTCTTGCACATGAACTACAAACGGTTCACTTTTCTTCTTAACCTTACTTTTCTCTTCTTTAACATCACTATCATAGGCAGGATCATCTTTCTTCCCAGAATCACCTGAACGCAGCTTAAAAACTAAGAATCCTACAATCAACAAGAAAACTAAAAACATCAAAGGCCCCATTCCAGAACCTCCTTCAGACCCAGCAGAAACCTCAGAATCAAAAGAATCACCAGAATCTTCTATTCCAACACTTAACTCAATCTCACCAGTCTCATAATCAAACACTCTAAACACATTAGTCTCACGCAAACTAACATGAGTATCATAATCTGCAGAGCCACAACTAACCGCACAATCCAAAGCATTAGCATCATAAGAATACTGTGAAGCCCCTGAGTTTGATGCCATCACCTGGCATTCCCATTCGTTATCCAATTCCAAACACTCATCCCCAGAAGAACCAGAATAAGAACAACAAGAAGGTGTGCACCAACTTTCCTCCAACCCTAACGTAACTTCTCCAAAACTGCAAGACCCTATTGGACTATCTTCGCAAGAAGACGAACACAAAACTAACGAACATTCTTCAAAATAGTCACACGAAACTCCTGGGTACAAACTATCAAAATCACATTCATCAAGCAAAGAACATTCATCTGAAGCCAACAAAGAATCTATCTCAGTACAATAATAATCTGAATCCGGGTGCAAGAAGCAAGAATCTCCAGAACTGCTAGCTGCAAACACAAACGAAGAACTAATAGCAACAAAAACCAACAACCAAACTACCCAAATTCGCCTCATAAACAAAAAGTAAACTAAAGCCAAACTTAAATCTTTTGTAAACAAATACCTGTTTTAGTTCCTTTAATTTTTATGAATACTGCATCGTCCTCCGCTGGCAATTATTCTCAACTGAAGACTTTAACAACAAGCATTTTTCTGACAACAATCAGAAAAATTAGCAGCGAAGTGGACACGCTTGCAGTACTTGGTGATTAACCAAGTTCCGAAAGCTATGCTTGAGGTTAAGCCTGACCATGCAATATTCATATATCAAATGGAACTAATATATGTAAGTAAACAAAAGCTCTTTCCGATTTAATCATTTTAAAGGATATTTTGGCCGTTAAACTAAAAAAGAAAGCCATTTTGACCTTCTTTTACCAAATAAGAGTCATTTTGACCGCTTTAGACAGTTTAAAGCTCATTTTAACCTTCTTTGGCCAAATAAGAGCCATTTTTACCGATTTAGATCATTTAAAGGCAATTTTAGCCGTTAAACTAAAAAAGAAAGCCATTTTAGCCGATTTAAGCAATTTAAAGCCTATTTTTACCGATTTAGCTAATTTAAAGCACCATTCTTACCAGTTTAAAAAGATTCTATTCTCCAAAATGTTACGTTCTACCGTAACATTCCTGCCAGATGTTTTTTATAAAACTAAACAAAATTAACATAAACATGAAAAAACAACCTAAAACACTAGCAACTCTTCTACTAAACACAGCAGCTTGCGCTCCACCTCAATTCACTATCTCAGAACAAACAACAGGCTCAGTAGCAAGAGATTCAAGCGAACCACTAGGCACTACTACCTTTTACAACGAAGTTACTGGAGACACTACTGTAACAGTTGAAGATTATCAAGGAAATCTCCTCCCAGACATTAACGTAATCAGGATTCATTCAGACAAAGGCCATATTTTAGTAGCTCAACAGCCAGCAGAGATTGATCTTGAAACTGGTGAAAAAACCTATGAATACGAAGTTGCTGCAATGAAAATAGAAGACAATCCTAGCCCCTCTCTAACCCTCACTCTTAAACCAAACGGCAACTCTTGGGAAAAATCCACACTAGAAAACAACAACACAGCAAAGCAAATCTACAAATGGATTCTATCAGAAATCATCGACTACGGAATTCTCCCAGCAGGCTTAGAATACGCTGCTTGCCAAGACCCATCTGACCCAGATTTCCAGTTACGAAGAAACACAATAGCAATAATTTACAAACCAAGCCCTGCAAAAGCCCTAGTTGAATGGGGCACTGCACCAATAGAAGAATTCGCAGATGGATTTTCCGCACTAGAAGAAATCATCAACTCAGCAAAATACACAGAAGACAGCGCCGAATTAGCAACTAAGTACCACAGACTTCTTTACGGTTGTATCAACCCAGATCAACCAGGAACTGCAAACACCTGCATAGTAACAGGTCTAACAGAAAAACAATTCAAAGATTGGCCAGACAAAGATTGTAACGGCATCTTCGATCACTTAGACAACAACACAACAACAAACCAAACAAGCACAACTAACATAAACAATAGCTACTGCACAGGATCAGAACTTCTTTGCGAAAACTTCACTACAACAAATTTAGATAACTGGAGCATTTGGGACGGCCACGCATACACAGAATCTGACGATGCAACTCTCACTGTTGACGGCGCTATGTACTCAGAAACATTCCCTACTCCTGATGCCTTTCTCTTAGAAACAACTTTCACAGATTTAGGCTACAGTGCTCAAATTGAATTAGCCAGCGAGAACGACATCATTCTAGGAATTAACGGCGACAACAATTTCATAGAACTTTACGGTTGCAGTGAATCAAGCAACTCTTGGAACAGCTACGAAGCTGACCTCAACGCTCACG
The DNA here is from genome assembly GCA_964527395.1 of uncultured Methanosarcinales archaeon. Lineage (GTDB taxonomy): Archaea > Nanobdellota > Nanobdellia > Woesearchaeales > GW2011-AR9. Next base: position 784 of record CAZGQD010000059.1, on the reverse strand, counting down.
ACATAAAAGTATACCAAACAGCCAGTGGCCAAACCAGCGTCATCTACGACAACGCAGTTATCATTGAAACAACTTGCCCAGATTTAAGAGGCGAAACAAACCTTCATTTAAAAGGCACTTTCCAACTACACACTGGAATCAAAGTAGTAGATCAAACCAGCCATAGATACCAACAATTCAAAGAACTTCTTCCTTCTATCCCAAAAGATCCAAACTTAAAATATCAAAAAATAGGATCTTAAATTTTGCCAAACATCAATCGTTACAACCACAAGTATAACCACTACTAAGACCTGCTCTACTAAAACAAGAGATAAAACTTCCACTATTTAAAAATGTAAAAGAACACGTTTCATGCCCTGCAGCATCACAATAATCATTACAAGTTAATGTACTTATCAATTCACCTGAAGAATAAGAAGAGATTGTAACACCTAAAACTTCTTCATAAAATTCTTCTAACTCACTTTCATCATCTACTCTATATAATGACATATCTGTTCCTGCATACAATTCACTAGCAAGATCGTCAACACTAACAACTCGAGTACCAACCCCTGCACTTGCATCAGCAACATCATAAGTACCAAAGTCCACTTGAACTGTATTTGAAACAGATTTAGTATCTTCAGAACCTCCACCAACTCCTACAGTAACTTCTGTAGGATCATAAGTACCTACAGCTACAACAGTTTCATCCTCAGCTGTTTTTGTAGCAGTCTCTTCTTCATCATTATCTGACAAAACCAAAGAAGCAATAACAGCATTTGCTCCAGAACTTGCC
>CAZGQD010000058.1:0-3923 GCA_964527395.1 uncultured Methanosarcinales archaeon | reverse complement strand
TCACAACCTATCTTTATAAGTCCCATATGCAAATTCCCATTGTGAATGCATTGGCTGTGGGGGATTATGTACATCAAACCATCCTATCTCATCAAATTTCTGCGGCTCATTGTTTTTAACACTCTTTCGATCCACATGAATCTTAAAATCAAGCGCAATCCAATGTGTCTTCAATCCATCCTGATTGACTCTATGTACATCTCGATATCCTAAAAACTCAGTACTTATAACATTGGCATTGAACTCTTCCATCAATTCTTTTTTGATAGTGTTTTGGATTGTGTCACCAAATTCTACACTTCCTCCTCCACAGTCCCATCTTCCATGTTCATCTCTACAATTCTCACTACGTTTGTTAAACAGATATTCACCATTTCCATCATGGCAATAGAATACTACAGTAATTCCCGTAAAATCAACACCTTTCTTAAGTTTCATACTCATTTTCCAATTTATTTATATTTAAAGCTTTATCTCCTCTTAGCAATAATTAACACGTCACTACCACTCTTCTCAACCTTCAAAAACTCAAAATCAAAGCCATCTTTCATATTATCCACTTCCCTTCCAGAGAACAAAGACACCGCTTTTTCATCTGCAACTGCTTTTGGACAAACAAAAAACAAATATTCATCCACCAGATTCTCAATTAAAAACGAAGAGAACACTTCTCCTCCTCCTTCAACAAGAATGCTATGAATCCCCAGCTCCAAAAGCTTCTCAAGCAGCAAATTTAATTCCAAATCAGGATATTTATCCTTCAAAAAGATATTTTTGCCTTCTTGTTTAAATATGTTATATTCTGATGGAACTCCAACTTCAGAACCTAATATCAATCGTGTAGGATATTTAACAACTCCAACACCACCAAGCTCCTCACTACCAACACCCTCACTACTAAGCCTTACATTAAGCCGAGGGTTGTCTTGCATCAAAGTATTCTTCCCTACCAAAATAGCATCAACTTCACCACGCAACATATGCACCTTACGCCGAGACTCAGAACAACTGATCCACTTAGAATCAAAGCTTCTAGTTGCAATCTTTCCATCAATTGTCACAGCAGCCTTCAAATACACTAACGGCCTCTTATTAACAATGTTACAAACAAATACCTTATTCAGCTCCAAAGCTTCAGTTTCTAAAACACCACAAGTTACTTCAATACCTGCCCCAACTAATTTTTCAATCCCTTTTCCATTAACTTTAGGATTAGGATCTTGCATAGCAATAACAACTCTACCAACACCTGCTTCAATCAAAGCATCAACGCAAGGTGGAGTTTTACCATGGTGAGAACAAGGCTCAAGTGTTACATATGTTGTAGCACCAACTAAAGACCCACTATAGTTAGTTATGGCATTAACTTCTGCATGTGCTTCACCACACTTTTCATGGTATCCTTTAGCAACAACTTGCCCATCTTTAACAATAACGCAGCCAACTTTAGGGTTTGGAAGAGTATAAAGCCCTTTTTTAGCTTCATCTAAAGCTATTTTCATGAATTTTTCATCTATTTCTAATTGTGACATATCTACTCTTAAGAAAATCCTATTTTTTAAGCCTTATTGAACATAAAATTCTTTTCTTTTCTTGCAAACTTAAGTAAAAAGCCTCAATTCGGGGCGAAAAGCGAATAGGCTCTTCTCCGCGTTCACTCACTTTGTTCGTTTAGGTCGAATGGTCAAGCTCTAACGAAAATAGAAGACTTCTGCAATCGACGCCCCCGAGATGCTTTTTACTTAAGTTCTTTTAGTATGGGTAAATTTTGCTGTTGTAATCTATGTGCATATGGTAAATGTATGAAGTAGTCATGCATTTACTGTCTCGAAAATTGAAACTAAATAAAAGAAGAAAAATGCAGTATTCTGATAATTTGAGTATATGCTGGTCCGTAAGTAGAAAGTGGAACTTTTCTTACGGAACTGTGTCTCGAATCCGTAACCAAGTTATAGAAAATAGTTACGGATGAGTATATGCATAAGACATAAAAAGGAAAACTTTGTTATTTTGTATACTGAGTGTGTACACTCGAGGTGATAATATGAAAAAAGAAAGTTGTATAAACTGTCTTGGAAAATATGGAACTCAATTTTACTTAGTATTTAGAGTATTAGTTGGTCTAATGTTTTTCATGCACGGTGCAGGAAAATTATTTGGCTGGTTTGGTGGAACCGCTATGGGTTTTGGCGGTCTAATGGGTATCGCTGGAATTGTTGAAGTTGTAGTAGGACTTGCAATATTACTAGGTTTTTGGACCAGATTAGCAGCTCTACTTGGTGGAGTAACTATGCTTGTAGCTTACGTATACATGCACTGGGGCTTAAATCCGCTAACATCTGGTGGAGAATTAGCTTTAATGTACTTACTTGCGTTCCTTGTATTAATGAAGGATGGAGCAGGAAAGTTATGGAGCCTAGAGCAACAAGTTACTGGAAAAGAGCGATTTTAAATTCTAGCTCATTTCCTTTTTTTTCTTTATTTTTTTCTTTTTTCAAAACATTAATTTCTTTACAAAGATGCACAGCCATTCTTTCTTCATAAGGCCCTTTAAAAATAACTTTTCTTTCTCCACGCACGAACACTTTTCTTTTACTGCTACAATAGCCACAAGAGAACCGATAGTTCCTAATTTTGTTAGTTTGGCCAGTAGACCAACCATTACATTTCGCACAAAAGAAGAGATATGTGTTTGTCATGTAGTAAAGACAGCAATAAAGCAGATATAAATCCTACCTGCACCTGACCAGTGGGGAGTGGGTTTAAAAACAAGCATAAAAAGCAAAAAATTAAGCACAAAATGGCCTGTCCAGTGCTCTTATTGGTAAACTATTTTTCTTATTGATTCCCTATATGTTTCTGCTTCAATTTTAGTATGAAAAGACTTAGAAAAGGAAATTGATTTATTATTTAATAGACCTAATAATCTCTCACAAAGTTCTTTTTTTGAAACACCTTTAAAATTTTCACTTTTGCTAGAAATCAACACATCTGTAACTGGACCCCCATATTCCAAAAATTTTTCAACACTTTTATGGTGAGAGATACAAATTCCTGATATATTGCTCCAATTACGCTTATCTTTGACCATTCTTGCCTTTAATTCTAACGATTCACATAAAGAGAGTAATTCTTCCATAAGAGATGGATTAGTTTCTGAAATCTTAATTTCTATCTCTAGTTGAACTTGATAATAATGGTACACTTTCTTTCCTTTATCGTCTTTCTTTGATTTCAATTTTAATGAAGGAGAAATACTTCCATCAAAATCAAAATATGTTCTTAAGCAGAACCATTTAAGTTCCTTACTAGAATCATTGAGAAAAGATATTGTAGGTTGTGGACCTTTTAGATATTCTTCTTTTTTTTGAAGACCTGGTGTTGTTTTATATGTTTGACTTAACAAAAGCATTTTAGAAACACCTTCTCTATAATTTAAATCAGATATTATGGTCTCTTTTCCATTTTCATAAGTTTTTTTTCTTGTTACAATCTTTTTATTGAAGATTTTAAGTGATAATTCCTTAAAGAAAATGTGTTGTGATTCACCAGAAATAGAAGTAACCAAACGGATAGTCCTTGGTTTTCCTTTGTGAATGTATAAATGACCATCACTTAATGTTAAAATAGCTAATATTTTCTTTAGGTCCTTTTCAGAAAATTTTGAAAGTTTATCCATTAAGGATATAATCTACTTTAACTATAAAAAACTTACGTCGGTTCGAAAAAAATCTCTAGAAAGGTTTATAATCTCTTACTTAAAAATATGGTAATAAAGCCCCATGGTGTAGACGGGAAAAATCTCGGCACAATGGACTATCATAATGCCCTTTGGACCAATTTATTGGAAAGATAGGCATTGACCGCGGAAGTGATCAGGCCAATCCTGTTTGCTGTGGTGTTCGAATCCGCGTGGGGCTACT
>CAZGQD010000057.1:0-3945 GCA_964527395.1 uncultured Methanosarcinales archaeon | reverse complement strand
TAATCTAACATCAACCACAACAATTAAAACAAAAATAAATATTAAAAATGAATATGAGAAAACTAAGTGGAGATTATGAAGAACTTCCCTTAATTGGTCTTGGACTGGGCTTATTAATTGGTGGAGGTTCTTTTGGCACTATTGGTGTTCTAATTGGCGGAATAATTGGAATATCAACAGGTCTTTTAGCACTGTTTTTAATTAGAAAATGACTTCAATAAGCATAAATCACCTTCTTCTATCAATTGGAATCACTATTTGGGCTATAACATTACTTTTAGAAATCCAGAAGAAAAGATCAATAGAACATCATTGGTCAAAAAATCTCCAATCCTCATTGGAAATCACTTTTGCTTCATACGGTTTACTCTACAGCATCAGCTCAATATTTTTCAAAGCTTTCAATAATCTATCACTTATTCCTTATGATGAAACAACTATTTTAATGCTAATTATTTATGGAAGTGCTTACATATTATACCTAAGGTTAATTGACCTAATTCCAAAAACAACTAACCACAACAATTAAAACCAAAATAACCATTCTTAATTACCAAGATGGCTTTTTTTAATTCAACAAAGCAGGTAAAAATATACTACAACTACACTAAAAATACATCCAAGAAAAAAAATTGTCCAACCCTTCTTTTCCTTCACGGTTTAGGCTCAGATCACTCTTCCTGGACTTCTTACATCAACTACTTCAAAAAAACCAACAACATCCTCACTTTAGATCTAAGAGGCTACGGTAAATCCACAAGACCAAAAAACAGCTTCCAAAAAAACAACAGATATCAAATTAAAAATTTCACATCAGACATCCACAAACTTATTACCAAACTCAAAATAACAAACTTAACTATCATCGGTCACAGTTTTGGCGGAGTTCTAGCTCATTACTTGGCAAACAAACTTTACACCAAAAAAATAATCTTAATCTCAACTCCAATATCCAAACAAGACGTATCATTTTTATTCATTCTCCAACTACATTTGGCAAACTTAATCCCACAAAAAATCTTCCAATTTTTAGAACCAAAACAAGAATTCCACAAAATCAAATACAAAATCCCTTTTTGCATTAAATGTTTAGCTAAAACTCCTGCAAAAGTAGCTCTAAACATCATAAAAGAACTCAACAAAGAACCAAAACAAAATAAAACAAACAAAACAAAACTAGTAATCATATCTAAAAATGATGAAGTTGTCAAAAACAAAATAAAAAACATCTACAAAGTCAAAGAAATCAAGGGAAAACACCTTTCTTTCCTAACAAACAAAAAAATTGCAATAAATCTCATAGAAGATTTCATTTCAAACAATCATTATCAAACAAACAACCTCAAATTAGCTACAATTAAACAAATTTTCAATAAACATAACTTAGAAAATATCAAAAACTTCAAAAAAATAGCTAGTGGTGTGAGCAACCCTGTTTATTCTATTAATAACAAATACATTTTAAGGATCAAAAACGACAATATCAAGCACAAATTCCAAAAAGAAACTTACCTATACAACCTAATCAAACAAAAAACAAAGCTCCCAGTTCCAAAAACAATAGCAATAAACTCATCCAAAGATATCATTCCCAACGAATACATGATTACTACAAAACTGCCAGGAAAAACCCTTAAACAAACAGTACCAAGCTTAAACAATAAACTAAAACAAAATCTAGCAAAAGAGTTAGGCACAGCTTTAGCACAACTCCACTCTATCAAATTCAAACATTCTGGTCAATTTTCAATCAAAAACAAATCTCAAAACTTCAAAAAAATAAAAGCCCAATCTTGGTCAAGAAACATTCAAAAAGACTACACAAAAGCTCTAAAAACATTAAAATCCAACAACTTACTAAATAAAACACTAATAAACAAAATAAAAAACATGCTTAAAACAAATAAACACCTTTTAAACATAAAATTCGTCCCGTCACTGATCCACAGCGATTTTAACAGCGAAAACATTCTTATCCATAAAAATAAGATCTCAGCCATAATCGACTACGAGTGGTCTTTTTCTGGTCACAGTGAATATGATTTAGGCACAATTCAAAGAAGACTCTTCCAAGCTGTCAATCTAAATGATCAAAAGCAAGACTTCTTCAAAGCATACGAAAAAATCATCAAAAGACCCAAAAACAAGAAAGAATTTGAACAACTCTACGGCATTTTGTCCTGCCTAAAAATCATATCTTGGCTTCATACAGAAAAAATAACATATCCAAAGCCAGATAAATATATTAAAGAAATTAATAGACTTCTAAACACCTAACAAAAACCAACAATTACTTTCTACCTACATAAAAACTCCCTGCCTTCACCTTTTCCCCATCTGGAACATACCCTCTTCCAACTACTGCATTTGATCCTATTTGCGCTCCACGACCAATTACTGTCCCTGGCCAAATCATCGCTCGAGCTCCAACTAAAGTCCTTCTCTCATCAACCTGACCTTCATTAACTCCTCCTTTGATATGCACTTTTCCAATTACAAACCCTGTACTATCAAAGCTATGACTCAAAACCATTGCATCTTCTCCGATAAACACTCCTCTTTCAATTGTAATCAATTCAGGACAGATATAATCCATAAAAACACGTGGAGCTACAATCACTCCATCTGGATCTGGCATATTCACTCCCATCACTTTATAAATAGAATTCTTAAACCTTGGATGTGGCACTCCTCTAGCTATTTCCATCAGGACTCTGTTATACAGCATTCCAGAAAAATCCCTCACACATAACCCTAAAGAACTATCAAACCCTAAATTATAAAATTTAACAGCCATCACCTCTCCAGAGTGAAAAATTTGATCTAATTCATCACCCATATAAGAAATTCCTCCTCTTTGATTAGCATTAAAAATTTTAAGAAAACCATCTCTATAGCTATATCTAACTAAATTAGGGTCATATATTCCTCCACCAATCAAACTAGATACTGTCCTTTCAACACATTTTTCTAACGGATCCACTAAATCTGGCACAAAATTATTCAATTTAAAACATTTATGCAAAAAGAATTCTAAAGAAAAACAAAATAAATTTACATTCACTCAACACCTAAATCAAGTTCACTTCCACCAACTCCTACATTCTCTGCAGTTCCATAAAGTTCTACTTTTTCATCTGCATCTGGAATCAACTGAATCTCTCCATCAAAACCAGCTAGATCAATATACTCATTTTCAAGCAAATAAGTTAATTTATTGTTCACTTCAAGTGTTCCATCTCCTTCTGGTAAAAACAAACTACTAAAACTAACTCCCATCAAAAATGCTCTATCATAATCAAGTGCATCTGCACTTACTGAGATTTCACTGTTTTTATCAAGCACAACTCCATTTATAGTAACTTTGTGTGATCCACCATCAATGTCAAGCAAACCTGACTCCAACGAAATACTTCCAACAAATTCTTTAAATTCTATTTGAACTTCACCATTCTCAACTATCAATGCACTTCCATCAAGTGTAATTTCTCCATTTGCTGAATCAAGTTCAAGTACTACTTCAGGCAGATTTGCTACCATATCAAAATCAGGCATAGTAGAAAACTGTAAAGAAAGCTCATTTATCCCATCAACTACTGTAGAACCTTCTTCCTCAACAACTAAAGATTCTTCAGTACCACTTGACTCTTCCTCAACAATCTCAGCTTCTATAGAATCAATAGCAACCTCTTCTCCATCAACTAAAACTTCTTCTCCAGAAGACTCAGGCCCTCCTATTATTAAAGCAATCAAAATAAGAATCAATGCAACAACTGCAACTCCAACGAGCGCAATTTTGTTTTTATCATATTCAAACTCTTTTTTCTTATGGGCCATCACTAATTAAAACACTTTTTAGATATATAAGCCTTGTGCCAAAGAAGATGCTAGGTCTTTGTCCTGGCCTTTTGCAATAATTGGTAAAAAGTTTTTGGCGCGCTTGCC
>CAZGQD010000056.1:0-4387 GCA_964527395.1 uncultured Methanosarcinales archaeon | reverse complement strand
TATGTGCAGATGGAATAGATAATGACTGTGATGGAACTTCAAATGAATGTGAATTGTATGGTGAGGTTAGTCTTTTAGAATATAATGCCAAATTAATAGGAGAAGAAGATGAAGATCGTGCAGGGTTCTCTGTTTCTGAAGCAGGTGATGTTAATGGAGATGGATTGAGTGACATTATCATTGGAGCAATATATCATGATTCTAATGAAATTAATGCAGGTGCAGCATATATTCTTTTTGGAGAGATTAGTGGGTATATTGATTTATCATTAGCTAATGTAAAAATTACTGGGGAAAAATATGAAAGCTATATTGGCGGTTCTATTTCAAATGCCAGAGATACTAACAATGATGGTTTCGATGATGTATTATTAGGAGCAAGATATGAGGAGAATTATTCAGGAGTTTCATATTTATTTCTTGGACCAATAACTGGAGAATTAGAAACAGATATAGCTGACAGTATTTTATATGGGGAAGCAAATGGTGATTATTCTGGAACTTATGTTTCTAAATCAGGTGATGTCAATAATGATAGTTTTGATGATATACTTATTGGTGCACCTGGTGAAGATTCTAGAGGTAATAGTGTTGGTGCAACTTACCTTATATTTGGACCAATTAGTGGAGAAATTGATTTATCATTAGCTGATGCAAAAATAATTGGAGAAAATGAATCTGATTCAGCAGCAAATCCCTCATTTGCCGGAGATATTAATGGAGATGGTTTAAGTGATATTATTATTGGTGCAATAGGAGAAGATTCTGGTGGAACAAGTGCAGGTGCAGCTTATCTGATTTTTGGTTCAGTTACAGGTGAGGTAGATTTATCTTTAGCAAATGCTAAAATGATAGGTGAAGCTGATGGAGATTATGCTGGTCATTCTGTATCAAGTGCAGGAGATATTAATGGAGATGGTTTAAGTGATATTATTATTGGTGCAATAGGAGAAGATTCTGGTGGAACAAGTGCAGGTGCAGCTTATCTGATTTTTGGTTCAGTTACAGGAGAGTTAGATTTATCTTTAGCAGATGCTAAAATAACAGGAGAAGCTGATGGAGATTTAGCAGGTAATTCAGTTTCTAATGCAAAAGATATGAATGGAGATGGTAATGATGATATATTAATAGGAGCATATAAAGAAGATTCTGGAAGCAATAATGCTGGAGCGACATATGTATTTTTTGGCCCAGTAACAGGAACTATTGATCTTTCAACTGCTTACATAAAACTATTAGGAGAGTCTAGTGGAGATGAATCAGGATGTTCTATTTCAGGAGTCGGTGATACTAATGGAGATAATTTAGATGATATATTAATTGGAGTCCGTAATGAAATATCAGGAGGAAATCAAGCTGGAGCTGCTTATCTAATTTATGGAATGAGTGGATTGTAAATGGTTTATTCTATAGCTGTTTCTATTTTAATAATTCTTATTTTAGTATTGGTAAATTTACTTGTTTTTTCTGAAATTAGGACAAAAAAATGTTTTAGTTGTTATTTTATAGGGATATCTGGATTAATTTCATTATATCTTCTCGTAGATATTTTCTCAAGAGAATCTGTTTATAAATTTGTTTGGTCTATGTTGAATACTAATCTGTTTGTTGGATTAATTCCACTTATTGTTGTTGTTTTCGCTTGGGGATTGAATGAAAGGAGTAAAAGAAAAAGAGATATTTATAAACGGAAAGAGGAGATATATTCCAAATTAATTAAGAATATCCCTGGATTTTTTAAGAAAACTGTACAAGATGATGAAGAAAAAATGTTGGAAAAATACTATCAAAAAAAAGAATTTATTAAACAATATTCACTTTGTTGGATTTCTGTTCCAAAAAACGTAATTAAACAAATTAATCAATTTTTTGAAGCTATCCATAAGGAGAAAAAAACAAGTAATGAAGGATTAAATGAATTGAAGAAGACATTAATATTGATGAGAAAAGATTTGAATAGATATGTTAATAGGGGAGATTTAGAAGAAGAAGATTTTATGATGCTTAGCCCTGGAGAAAATCCTAGAATTAAACCTCTTGAAAATGTTGGATAAAAACTCTTTTTTTAAGAAACTATAGGCACAAATGGAACATAATCATTGCAAATTTGCTTCTTGGAGCTTTGTCTGTGATTTTGGTCTAATTATTGATAGATCTATTACATCAACAGCTCCAAAAATAGTGTGTAGGGTAACCTTCTTCCAATACTCCTTCTAAAGCTAAGCCCCTCATTTCTTCTTCATGACCAGAACCAATTACTATTGCATACCCTTTAGCAGCATTAGAATTATCTTGAAACCAAGAATCAAACATATCTTTTGAAGTAAAGTAAGCATTTTTGCTTCTTTGCTCCATAAAGTATTCTTCTAAATCATTCAGTTCATCAAATAACGCATCTCTTCTTTCTTGTTCTTCAATTGACAATACTTCTTTTTCTTCATATTTTTGGAATTCTTCATATAATTGTACAAAAGCTAAATGTTCTTCTTGATAATTGATATCTTCCCAACCTGCAAAATCTATTGAATAATCATCCAAATGTGCTATAGAAGTCATATATAACACATTGTTTACTTCACTTTGATAAAATAGATCCCTTATTTCAGAATCACTATATTCTTTGAAGTCTTCAACAAATGTAGAATCTAACCCTTTAAAATTAGAAGTATAATTTCGTAAATCAATATTGTGAGGAATACCTTCAAAATATACCCCAGATATTTGACCTTCTGAAATTAGTGATTCTATTTTTCTATAGATTGCTATTTGGCAATCAGCAACTGAGGAAGGAATATTTGCCTCAAAAGTAGGCGTATGAACCTGGTAAAATATAAATACTGATGAATCTCCTGCACCATTGATTTCACCAATCAAATCTAATTCATAAGAAAAAATATGTGAAGTTTGATAAATTATTGCAACTAAAACAAAAAGGGATACAAAAAGGTAAATATAGTGTCTCTTTTTCATTGCTGATTTACTCCAAACTAAATTTAGGTTTGTACACTAACAACTTCTTCTTTACTGATTAGATATTTTACAAAATCCCCATTATTTTCAAAAATCACAGTGAAGTCTTCTGAAAGTTGCTCCCACGTGATTGAATTTGCATAAGCATCAGAAAAGGAAAATGTATAAATAATTGATTCTGTTGAGCCTGGGTAAATTGAATAATATCTACAATCCAATAAATTAAAAGTGTATTGAGAATTATATTCACCATATAGCAAAGCTGAATCGCAGGTTGATAATGTCACTTTTTCAGAACCATCATTATCTATTTTAGTATAAATGTACAATGTTTTTTCATTTTTATAATATTCACCATTAAAATGCAATAATGAAGCATTATATAGCGTAAAAGTTAATTCTCCATTGCTGGTTTCTTGATTCATTATTCCTTCATTGATTATTTGAACTTGATTTTCTACAAAGGATTCTTCTAAATTTGAGTTATCATTATTCACACCACAACTAATTATTAATAAAGTAGTTATGGTTAATAAGAATAATTTATAATTTTTTATTTTCATGTTATTAAGGTGAATTTCTTTATTTATTAATTTACTTGTTTTTTAGATAAATTTATTAGTTATTTTATTAGATAAAAATTATGGCTGAAACAAAAGGGATCAAAGAAGCATTCTTAATAAGTATGTCAATTACCTTATTTACAACAATAATTCAACTTTTGGGTAAGATTGAATTTATTAATAAAAATTATGAATTTTTTTTAATAGCAACATGCATTCACATCATTTTAATGATTTCATTTTTTTTAATAATTTATCCAGAAACTATTTTTCTTAAAAAAAGAAAAGAAATCAGTAAAGAATTAAAATTCTGGACTTACTTTATTGTATCTGCCTTTATTAGCATCCTTTATTTGATCATTTTAATATAAATAAAAAAAACTATTCCCTTTGTCCAAAGACATTAGGATCTAGTTGTGATGTTAAGCTAGGCCACCAGTATTCAGAATTCTGTGTAGCCATGATCTTGTAAACACCTTCTTCAGTTAGTTCACAATCCACTAATTCTTCTGGTTCAGCAGGCCATTGGTCTTGGAAAACATATTCATATGGTGCATTATTAATAAAATCACAAATAGCAATATCTTCATTCATATCAAATTCAGCTACGATTGTTTCATTACCACCACGCTTTTCTTTAGCTACTCTAATATCAATACCATTACCTGAAGCAAGGTAAATATTCTCAAGCCTAGGGTTATCTTCAATGAAACTAGCTGTATCTTCTTCAGAAGAACTAAATAAGCCTACGATCCAATCTACAATTGTGTCTACAATACCACCACTGATACTTATTCCATCTCTTGCATAAATTAATGAGTTGATATCACTTGCATACCATAATTGTTCACTAC
>CAZGQD010000055.1:0-4814 GCA_964527395.1 uncultured Methanosarcinales archaeon | reverse complement strand
AGTAAAATAAAAACCTGAAACCAAAAACATTGCTCCAACATAAGATCCTAAAATTCCTTCAGCACTAGCTAAATCATTTAAGCTAGCATCTCCTCCACTTATCAAATTATAAACATGAAAAAAATTACTTGATACAGCTGAAACAGCAAGGGGCAACATTAAAGCTCTGAACCGATTAAGTTCAGCTTTAATAACTGCCCCTGTCTTGACAAAATAATTAGATTCTATTTTTCTAGACTCATTGTTTCTTTTCTTTAAATAATTCTGAATCAATATTCCTGCGCTACAAAGAATCGCACCAAAAACATAAGGTTCCTTACTTGAATCACCTGAAAAAAAACCAGAAGCCAATTCTAAAGCTCCATGTGAGTATAAACATATTGTAGCTATTTTCTCCACATTATCTGCACAATCATACTTATCCCACCCTAAATTAACTCTAGCTGCATTAGCTACTGACCGATGCGCAGACCAAACATAGTAATCCAAACTAAGTAAAGGTTCCTTAAAAGAAGGTTCAAATCCAACTTCTTCATCTAAAGCCACAAAAACCAATAATCTCCTTTATTTTTTAAAACCTAACAAAAAAGTAACACAATTAATCAAACACAACTCCCTAAACACTCAATAACCACCAAACACATATACTCTACACTATAAATCCTATTAAAGGAAACAAACCTTCTTTTTCTGCATTTACTTAAATTAAAACATAAGAGGTGTTACCAAACATGAAAGTAATTGCAGAATATATCTGGTTAGACGGATATAAAATAAACCAAGGCCTACGTGGAAAAACCAAAATTCTAGACATCCCCGAAGGCACAGACCTAAAAACATACATCCCACCAACTTGGGGTTTTGACGGATCATCAACAAAACAAGCTGAAGGCCACAAATCTGATTGCGTTCTAAAGCCAGTTAAAGTCTATAAAGACCCATTAAGAAAAACAAACCAATCTGTACCGAATATCATCGTTCTATGTGAAGTCTACCTCCCTTCTGGAGAGCCACACGAATCTAACACCAGACAGATTCTAACACAAACTCAAGAAAAACTAAAACTAGAAGAATTCATGTTTGGTATCGAGCAAGAATACACTCTAATGAAAAACAACAAACCACTAGGCTTCCCAAAAGAAGGTTATCCAGCACCTCAAGGCAGATATTATTGTTCAGTTGGAGCACAAAACGCATTTGGCAGAGAAATCGTCGAAGAACACATGCTAGCTTGCCTAGATGCTAACCTTTTGTTCGAAGGAATCAACGCTGAAGTAATGGCAGGACAGTGGGAATACCAAATTGGTGCTGCTGGACCTTTAGAAGTTGCAGACGACATAATTTTGGCAAGATACCTCTTAGAAAGAATTGCAGAAAAACACCAAGTTACAGTAACCTTAGAACCAAAACCTGTAAAAGGCGACTGGAACGGTTCTGGTGCACACACTAATTTCTCCACCAAAACCATGCGAGAAACCACAGATGTTTTCCAAAGTATCATTGAAAAGCTAAAAGCAAAACACAACGAGCATATAGCAATCTATGGCAAAGATATAGAACAAAGATTAACAGGTTTGCACGAAACTTGCAGCTTTAAAGACTTCAAAGCAGGTACATCTGATAGAGGCGCAAGTATCAGAATTCCTTGGCAAGTAGAAAAAAACGGCAAAGGTTACATGGAAGATAGACGTCCAAACTCCAATATTGATCCATATAAAGTTCTACACAAAATCATGGACACAATTTCAGGCCAAACTCAAACGCAAAGCCAGCAAACAAAAGCTCAAATCACACAAAACCAACAACAACCTGAGCCTCAAATGAACCAAGCTACTGAGAACCAAGCAAACACAGAAACTGCTCAAACAAACACAGAACAACAACCAACTGAACAAAAACAAGAACAAAGCACCCAAAACATGCAAAGTTCTTACTGATTTTTTATTATTTTTTTCTTTACTTATCATAAACTTTCTTATCCACAGCTGGTACAACTTCCTGCTCTATTCGTTTATGCCAATCTCTAGGATCAAAGCCCCCTAAGTCAATTTTGATCCATTTCTCTTTCAGACAATCATTTTTAGAACACTTTTGGTGAATATACTCATGATCTCCTTCAAAGCTCCCTTGCCATTTATCTTCCACTAGTGACGTAGAACAATAATCACATGATAGCATTGCTGCAAGTTCCTTAGGATTGAGGTCTTCACTCATAACAAAAGGCTCAGTAAACACTACCTTTATATAATTTACGACCAAATTCACCTAAAACTCAAGCACTTTAAGAAAATGGCAACAACATTTACAAGCATCGTAGGAACCTTTAAACAAGATTCAAAAGGTAAAATCACTCTTTCTAAAACAACTACCACAAGTAAAACTACCAAATCCAAAAAACAAGTACAAAAAACACCAAAAATAGACCCAAAAGCAATCCAACCCTTCCTAGAATACCTAAAAAACAAGAAATTCTTCAAAGAATTCAAAGATCTCAACCTAAAACTAACAAAACAATCCATCAAAGATTCAATCAACTACGATAACCTCATAATCCAAACAATCTCAACCATCAACGAATTAGACAAGACAGCCAATCTTTTAAGCAAACGTCTAAGAGAATGGGCTGCCCTAACCTTACCTGAATTCGAACACAGTATTGGCCACCATGAAAAGTTCGCACAATTAATCAAAGATAAATCCAGAAAAGAACTCTTAAAACAACTAGATATCAAAGAATCTGAAACCATGGGTTCAAAATTCCAAGAGCAAGATCTAAGACCAATAAAACTCTTAGCAACTCAAGTTACAAACATTTACGATTTAAGACATAAACAAGAAGCTTACTTAGAAGATTTGATGCAAGAATACTGCCCTAACTTCCTCTCCATTGCCGGACCTACTATTGGTGCAAAACTTTTCGAACAATTAAAATCCTTAAGAAAATTAGCCTTAGCTCCCTCTTCAAAAATCCAGCTTCTAGGTGCAGAAAAAGCCCTTTTCCGTCATTTAAAAACTGGCGCAAGATCTCCAAAATACGGTATCATTTTCAGCCATAGTTTAATCCAAAGAGCTAAACCAAAAAACAAAGGCCAAGTAGCTAGAACCATAGCAGCTTACTTAAGTAGAGCATTAAAGGTAGACTTCTTCAAAGGCGAATTCATAGCAGACAAACTAAAAGAACAACTAGAAAAAAAGTTCCCTGATAAAAACAAGTAGATTATCTTCTTGATATATTTGGTCTAATAAACCAAATAATTGACTTGAATATTGGTTTAACAAACCAAATATTTATAAATAAACTCCTTTTTTAACCAATTATGGACAAAGTAAAATTAAAACAAATATTAATAGAACATAATCAAAAAAAACCTATAAAAGATTATACTTCTAGAATTTTACAAAAAAAAATAGACCAATTCAAGAAAACTCCTTTTATAATCATCATTTCTGGAATCAGACGTTGTGGAAAAAGCACCATTCTAAGCCAATTAAGACAAAATATCAATAGTTACTACATTAATTTTGATGACGATCGTCTAATAGATTTCAAACTGCAAGATTTCCAAACAATGTATGAACTCCTAATTGAACTTTTTGGGGAAAAAGACACTTTCATTTTTGACGAAATTCAAAACATACCTGCTTGGGAAAGATTCATCAGACGCTTACATGACGAAAACAAAAAAGTTTACATCACTGGTTCAAACGCAACAATGCTAAGTAAAGAACTAGGTACACACCTGACTGGAAGACACATTTCTCTAAACCTTTACCCATTCTCTTTCAAAGAGTTCTGTTCATTTAAAAAGCAGGAAACCAGCATCAAAAATATCACATCAAAACAAAGAGCAAAATTCAAACGTCTTTTCAATGAATATTTCAATTTAGGAGGCTTCCCTGAATATTTACAAACAAAAAAACAAGAATATCTCCAAACTCTTTATCAAAACATTCTTTATAGAGATATTCTTAAAAGATACAACATTCCTCAAGAAACTCCTCTTAAATTAACTACTACTTATACAGCTAGCAACGTTAGTAAAGAATTAAGTTTTAACCAAATCAGAAAATTAGCTAATTTAACTAGTGCAACAACAATAAAAGAATATTTTTCATACTTAGAAAACAGCTTTTTATGCTTCCTAATTTCCAGATATGACTCATCTCTAAAAAAACAAACATACTACGCAAAAAAAGCTTATTTCATAGATCCTGCGATGATCAAAATCCTTGGTTTTAGATCATCCAATGACTACGGAAGAATCTTAGAAAACATAGTTTTCCTAGAATTAAAAAGACAAAATAAAGAAATTTACTTCCATAAACAAAAAAACGAATGTGACTTCCTTATCAAAAAAGGTCTAAAAATAACTAAAGCCATCCAAGTTACAAAACTTCTCAATGATAACAACAAAAAAAGAGAATTAAATGGCCTACTTGAAGCCATGAAACAGCACAAACTAAAAACTGGCCTAATTTTAACTGAAAACGAGTCAGATCAACTTTCAATAGAAAACAAAAAAATCACAATCATGCCTATTTGGGAATGGCTTTTGTCCAAAAGGACAAAAGGCGACTGAGAATCCTTGATTCACAAGGAATTCTCTAAATTTATGTGTGCTAGAAAACTGTGAGTTTTCTAAGCATTCATGTATGGTTATTGAGCAAAATGAAATAACCTTCGAAAAACATAGTTTTGAGTATGGCTTTTGTCTTGAACCAAAAAACAAAGGTCAAGTAGCTAGAACCCTAGCAACTTACTTAAGTAGAGCATTAAAAGTAGACTTCTTCAAAGGCGAATTCATAGCAGACAA
>CAZGQD010000054.1:0-4890 GCA_964527395.1 uncultured Methanosarcinales archaeon | reverse complement strand
ACTAAAAAATAACTAGAAATTGTCTTTAAAAAACACTTACTGTCAAACTTGGGTTAGTAATCAATTGGTAATTACTTAGACTTATATACAATCTCCTTTAAAAAATCTGGAAAATGAAAAAAGAATTTGTTAATGAAGCAGACATTCTAATAAAGGAATTGAACGAAGAAACTAAAGAAGATATTCATTATTTTAAGTCAACTTCTTGCAAAGAGCTTCAAGATTTTTTAGTAGAAAATGCTCTAATGGAACAAAAATTTGGTCTCTCTAAAACATATCTTTTTTATCACAAAAATGTTCTTGCTGGCTATATGACTTTACTAACTGATAAACAGCAAATAGAGATTAAAGGAAAAAGTGATAATCTAGCTGCTTTCAGAAAAAAAACTAAAATCAGTGGATATCGTTCTATTCCTGCACTAAAGATAGGTAGATTGTGTGTATCAGATGAATTTAATAGTCAAATGCCTTTTAATAAATATAAGGGTCTTGGAACAATCATGTGGGTTTCAATACTGTCTCTTTCTAAAGAAATTAGTTCAAAAATAGGTTGTAGGGTAATCACAACTCATGCAAAAAAATCTACTGGAGCACATAAATGGTACAAAAAATTAGGCTTTCATTATTCTCACAATGAAAAAAGGACAGAAGAAATGTTATCAAGCCAAGAATATGAAGCCATCCCTATGTTTTATGATTTGCAAGAACTCTAAATTTTTAGATTTTTAGGCATTTTTTTAACAATTTCATTAACTCTTTTTTGTTCTTTATTTTTAGAACCAACACTAGGACTTGATAGAATCTTTGTAAATCTTTCTGCATCAATTCCTCTTAAAATAGGGGTTTCTTGTATTGCTTTTGCCATTTTTCATATATTTCAAGCTATTTATTTAAATATTACTCAAAAAAGAAGTTTTTAAGGTTAATAATTATTTCTAACTACCAAATAGTATACAATTAACATGAATATTTCCCAAAAATAACAATCTCCTCCTAAAATTAAGCACTACTCTCTATGCCCATATATTCTATTCCTAGCCCAATCTCCAACATAAGGATCAATTGCTTCTAGGCCCATTTCGATATATGGTCCAAAAGCATTCATTGTAACTTCTCCAGCCTTTGGTAAAGCATAACTCATAACATAAGCTCCTATTCCAAGGCTACCAAGAATACCACACATCTGAACTAAGCCTCCGATATCACCAGGATTATCTACCATAAAAACAACAAACAACCCCTACCTTAATAACTATTTCTATTCCTTAGGCACTGTCCTAAATCCTGCCTTCGGCTCGGGGCGAGGCTGAAGAGACTCTTCTCCACATTCATTCGCAAGCTCATTCAGGTCGAATGATAAAGCTCTAACGAATAAGATCTCTTTCTGCGATCGACGCCCCCGAATAGATTTAGGACAGTACCTATTCCTTACTAACTAACACAGAATTAGGGGTATAAAACAAATCCCCACTATTAGTCCTAACCTGCGTCTCCCAAAACCCAACTTTCTCAACTCTCCCACTAATGACAGAAACATTAACAACATCTCCTTTTTTAAGAGACATCCGAAAATAAGCAAGTAAATTCAGAGGCATATCTTTGCCTTGCGCCAGCAAACTCAAACCAACAAGCACAACCACAATAAACCCAAAAGACAGTACAGCAAACTTACCAATACCAAGGGCAGTCACCAGCCAAATCAGTGTAAAAAAATAGATCAGATAAGAAACAAAGTTAGAAAACCACTCTTCAAAACCAATTTCAATACCAACCATAGCCAACTTCTTATTCAACCCAAAAGCCCTCAAAACCTTACGAACTAACCCCTTAATTACTACTGCAGCTGTAAACCCAATCACAAATATCCCTACAGCATCAACTAGAAACCCAATAAACCAACTAATACTTCCCAAAATACTACTAATTATGCTCATTTCTTCTTCTTAGAATTACTTTTCTTTTTAGACTTTTTCCTTTTAGGAGCTTTTTTAGCAGAAGAACCTTTCTTTTTCTTAGCTCCACCAGTCACAGCCCCTTTCTTTCCATTAGAACCAACCAAAACGCCTTCCTTCTCATCTTTATGTCTCTTCCAAAAGATCTTAAGTGAAGCCAAAATAATGGTGCCTGTAATTACTATATATGCAATTGATGCAAGATCCTCAGCCCCAGGAACTCCTTGTTGGATTGCAATTTGTGCGATAGCAGCTGCAGCTAAACCACGTGCAAACATACTATCAACAATAGCCTTGTTCCCTTCATCTACAATAGATTTCAAGATATTTGAACTTAAACGTGAGTACATAACAGCAATACTGATCACAACTCCTACAAGGATATGCCAAACATTACTGATGTCGATCAAAATTCCAATATAAACAAAGAAAAAAGTTTTCAAAAAGAATGATATCTGTTTGTAAAAAAACTCTTCACTTCGTGTTGTAATAGATATCCCAAGGTCACCATGCATAGCTTTAGATTTCTCAGTAGCATCCGTACTAGTAATCCCTTTAATGATAGATGAAATAACACGTGAGTTATTCAACATCAATCCAAAGAAAAGCGCAGCAATTGCTCCACTTCCATGCAAAAACTCAGTTACAACAAACAAGATCAATAAATAAGCAATAGTAAGCATATAGTTGTGCTCCCGAAACACTTTCACAACTAACAAGAACCAAACTACTCCAGCAACAAGACCCATAACAGCTCCAACTGCAAACAGTGAAACAATTTGAGTTAGTGTAGATTGAACTGCAAATCCTCCAAGTTGGATAAATTCAATCACAGCAAGTGAAAAAACAATAGAAAAAACGTCAGTAAGCGCAGATTCAAGCGCCAACAAAGAAAAAGTCTTAGATGAAAGGTTCATTTGTTGCAACACAGGAATCACAAATGATGAAGAAACTCCTCCAAGCGCAAAACCAGCAAGAAGCGCAATAGGAAAATCAAATCCAAACAACATCATCAGCAAAGTAATCACAATAGCTGACACAAAAAAGTTCCACAAAGTCAATTTCATAGACCCAGAAAAACCCTTGATTAAAGACGACAAATTGATATTGAACGCCCCATCAAACAGCAAAAACAATAATGTAAACGTTGTAAATATCGGTGCAATCAAATCCACATATGATGGATCAACATACCCTAGCACCGAAGGCCCAAGAATAAACCCAAGTAAGATCAAAAACAATACATCGGGAAGCCCAAAGCGCCGAAAGATAAATTCCGCAAATGATCCAAAGAATAGAATCAATCCAATAAATAATAAAACAATAATTACAACATCCATCAACTAAAAGAAATAAAACGCCTTAATAAGAGTTTCTTTTTCACATTTTTATTTAACTATTTTTGTTAAGTCATTGATTGCTTGCATCGCACCATTTAGATATCTTATAGTCCTTTTTTCTTTTAAAACCCAAGCAGATTTTAAAACATCCAACGCAGCAGCAAGATAATCTCCAATTTTTTTCATAGAAGCTGCAAGTCTAGAATTAAACTTTTTTATCTTTTCCTCAGCTGCTTCAAAGTCTCCATTTTTGACATCTTCATTTATTTGCGCAATTTTCAATCTCATAGAACTAATTTTATCTCTAGTTTTTCTCTTTCTTAGAAGTTTTATCTTTGCCATTCCCACATCACCTCATAATCATTCAATACCTGATGGAAACAAGTCCCAAGGAGCTACTCCGCGGATACCTAACTATAATTCCCTAATCTTTCCAACCTAGCAGCATCTTTTCTAGCTCCATCAGCTCCTCGGACTTGAGTACTTAAAGTATTCTCCATAGCAACATTAGCAAACCCTTTATTCGCCATAACTGCTCCTAAAGCGTAAGCAGCAGCAATTCCAAATTCACCTTGGCTTGCATGATACACAGCCCCATTACTTAAGCCTCCTGTTACAACAATATTTCCTAAATTAACCATTCCTGACATAAATACATGCCCAGATGCATGCTTCCAAGAATCTCTCAAACCAGCAGCCCACTCTGGATCCTGCTTCCGCAAAGCCCGAACCTGCGGCACTAGAGTAGCCAAAGTATCATTAGGATCACCATTATACAAAAAGTCTTTACTTTTATTCAACACTCCACTAGAATAATCCATAACAGTATCACATATTCCCATATCAATCACAAAAGAAAACTAATTAATAAACATATCTGTAATTAAAAAATCAAACTTTTCAAGCATTCATTTTAAAAAAAGCAAAATCTCAAGAGCAAATATGCTTCCAAACTACGAATTACACATAGCTGGACCAAGAATAAAAAGACCATTAGCCACACAAGTATTCACTGAATTAACCAAAATTGGTCTAGATAAAAACAAATTTTTTCACCAATTGTATGACGTTCCACCTAACCCTCACTTCCCTTACGCAGAAGATACTCCTAGTATTGGTCACGACTTAACTGATCCTGGTTTCATGAGCAGTGTAAAATCTGAAGATTATCAAAGAATCAAAGATCTAGCAATCAAAGGCATGCAAATTTTAAGAGATCACAGCCTACCTGGCATTTTTGAAATAGAAAGAGTAATCACTCCAGATTCAGAGCAGCCAAAAAGAGACATTATCACAGATTTTCCTGGATTCAGAAGAGTCCCTAACAATCCTCTTTATGAAAATCATTTAGTTTGGAAAGGAGCAGAAGCTTCACTCCCACAAAACGATCAAATAATTTCAGCAATCCAAGAAATTTTAGGCATAAACCCTCACCAAATAGTAGATTTCTCACAAAATTTCTTTGTAGGGGGAAGCACTATTGTAACTAGAGTAGCAACAATTTACCAAGCAACAGCTAATAATGCAACGACTCTTCTAGAAAGAATGAAACAAAACCAAGCTACTTTAAAACACAAGTATGCAATAGCAGAACAGGT
>CAZGQD010000053.1:0-5349 GCA_964527395.1 uncultured Methanosarcinales archaeon | reverse complement strand
TAAGCTCGAGAGCTTAGACGCAGGTGATTTTTGAGCAAACTGTCAAACTTGGGTTGAGATGAATATTAATAGATTATAGCGGGAGCTTTAGGAACAGATGTTGGTAGAGTGGCTAAAGCTGCTGTGAAGTTTTTACTTTAGAAATACCTCTTTAGAAGCATACTTAGGGTGTGGCAGAATCAGGGGGTAACTTCCTTTATAATTTAATGATTCCAAAAAACCATAAGAAAGCTAATATAATGAAAGCCAATACTAATAGAAGGAGGAATGGGTTTATCTTTCTAATTGATTTAATTAAACTTGCTAGATTTTTTGATTTTTTTTCACTTTTTGCCATCGAGCACCACCATCAGTATTATTACACACATTATTAAGATTAGTGTCCAGAGTCCTGAGTTTCCCAGACCAAGAAATGTTAAGGACATTGATAAAACTTTTGCTACACCAGCCAACATCGCAAGAAGGACTAAGACATACAAAGATGCAGTTAAGATGGTAATTGGTTTTCCGAAGTGTTTTTGCTCCCTTAGGAATCTCTCTTGGTTATCTAAAATTCTTTTAAAACTAATCAATATTACTTTTAAGAAACTCAAATCTTTAACCTTGTCGGGTTTTATCTTATTTTCTTCTTCATAGAATGGAATCTCTTCTTCCAAGTCATTAATAATTTTGTCAAGTACGGAAATTACCTTCATGCGAACACTCTCGATGGCTTTACTAATCTCAGCCTCACTTATTTTAAAATTTGCTCCTTGAATTCCAAAGTTCTCACGTATGAGTTCACTTTCAGAATGATTAATTGCATTATATGATTTTTTGTTGTTCTCAAGAAAACCCATTGGTTCTTTAACTGGAACTGTTGATAGCAATTCTATTGCTCCTTCTCCTTGCAATATGCATTTCCTTCCATACTGATTATACCATTGTCTATGTAAAATCCGATATTTTGGAAGATTTGCTATAAGTTCTGCTGCAGATTCATATTCATAACCATTAAGTTCCTTTTCTATCCAAGTATAGTCTGATTGCTTTTTCAGCCCAAAAACAATAGAATTTAATTTTGAAAGTGCGCTACCAACAGAAATTTCTCCATTCTGAATACTATTTCTAGAGTCAATTGCTTCACCCAAAATTCTTAATCTCTTTCTCATGTTTTTTCTTTCTCTTCAAATATTTATATAATTCTCGCTTCTATGGCATATGAAATACCTACGCAAATTGCATACAAAGAGAAGATACTGTTTGGGCTGACTTTTGAACAGCTCGTAATTGCCAGTATCTTCTTAGTGCCAGCTCTAGCTCTACCAAAGCAACCAAAACACAAAACCCCTAAATTCACTCTCTAGTAACAATATCTTTATATATAAACCCATGAATTTCAGCAAAGTGGCAAAATCAAGGGTAAAATCGGAATTATGTACTGTACTTTTCGTAGATATAGTAGAATATAGTAGAGCTACTGGCAACTTAAGCAGAGACGAATTTTCTCAATTACACGATTCTTTTGATATGATTTGTAAAGCTACATTTGAAAAGCATTCAGGTGAAGTTATCAAAAAGGTAGGTGACGGATATATTGTAATATTTTCATCTGCAACTGATGCAATTATCTGTGCAGTGGACCTTCAATATATGTTTGCTGGATACAATAAAGGCAGACAAAATAAGATGTATATCAGAACTGCTCTAAATACTGGAGATGTTATCAAAAAGAGTGGTGATATTTATGGTGAGGCTGTAAATATTGCTTCTAGAATAGAAAATATTGCTCATGCAACTGATATTCTTCTAAGTGAAGCAACTTTCAGAGCTTCAAATGCTAACACTATTCCTTACAGATTCATTGGAACCAAGAAACTTAAAGGCATTAAATATCCTGTAAAAATATTTAAGGTAAAAAAACCATATACTCATATTTTAGGCTTAGAGGAAAGAAAAGATCAACAACGAATCCAGAAAGTCTTTAGAAATATTATCGTAGACGGTAGTATCATCTTATTAATTCTTTGCGGACTTTTCGCTCTAGCTTGGCTTGTTTGGTACCTTCTTTAAACATCCACATAAAGTAATCTAACAACTGATATTCTCAAATCTAACACCAACAGTATCAGATCCATTAGCATCATCAGAACCAACTACTCCAAAAGATTCAAGTGCCTTCTTATAATCAACAGATTTCATTTTCACAGACTTAACTAAACTGGCAGCATTAAAAGCCACATTCTCCTCACTAAATAACAAGGGATCAACAATGGTATTCAAAGCAAAGAAGCATCCAAAAGGCGGAACTGCACCTTTACAAAGCCCAGTTATTTCTTCTAATTCTTCAAGACTTGCAAAGCGAAGTGATTTAGACCTAAGCACCTTTTTAAGCACTTTAGTATCAAGTCTCCTATCAGCAGGCATAACACACAATGAAAATCCATGTTTAGACTTTACAATAATTGCCTTAGCCCCTATTTTTAGTGGCTCTCCACGAGCTTTGGCAGATTCCAAAGAGCTAGGTGTTTCTCCGTGCTCAATAATGGTATAAGTAATAGATAAAGAATCAAAAAAAGAAATTAATTTTTCATGCACATCCATTTTAACCTCTAAACTAATCTGCAGCACAGTTCACAATCTAAAGCAAATAATCACTCCTGCGCATAATAAGCTTCACAATCTTCTTTAAAACCACTCCAGGCCATAGTTTCACAGATGCTCTCATCCAATTGTTCATTTAATTTAACAACTCTCAAAATACAAACATCACGGTTAAAACTCTCTTTGGCATATTCACAATGGTCAACATCTAAACTGTATTTTACAAGCGTAAGTATACATCTATCATGCTTTTCTAAACCAACTCCACCACATAATTCAGGGTTCAAAGTCTCAATCACATAATCTACATAACATTCTGTTCTTTGTTCTTCATTCCCTATAGACACACAATAGTATTCTCCTTCAACCATTCCACTAAGGCCATAAAAACAGTTATCTGCCCAATAATCATCTTCAATTAAATAACATATTTCAACATCAACTGTTTCTTTAGCAATCTGTGTTAAACAATTTCCTTGTGACTGTAAATCATCAATAATCATGCATCCTTCAACATCAAGAGAACTAACAGCAACTTCAGATACACATATGTTATAAAACGAAGAATCAGAATCTATTGCTCCACAATATCCTTGTTCATAAAAACAATTGTCTCGAGCAGATCCATTTTTCCCGTTACACCCTCCATGAGAAATATCAAACGCAATAAATGCTCCTAAAAGCACTAATAATCCTAAAAGCAAGGCAGTTTTGATCCCAAAAGACCCACTACTTTTCTCAGGATGACTAGTTTCCTTATGCTCAGCATTTTCAACACTAGCAGTTTCCTTTGAACTATGCTTAGAATCATGTTCAGAGCCTTTTTCTTCATGAGAATCCATTTTCAGGAACATTTTTCCCTTTTCTATTTTTATACTTTATGGAAATCAAGTCATTAATTTCCAAACCTTTGACATTTTACTTACAAAGTTTATGAAAATTATGTCATTTAACTTCATCTCAAGTAATTTACCTTAGTTTCAAGGAAAAGATATAAAAAGAAAAGGCCCCAAATTGCCTTATTAACTCATGCGGATGTGCCAGAGTGGTCAAATGGGCTGGAAAGGTCATACTCATTGGATGATCTTGGCTTTGCTTAGGACCCAGTGGCTTAGTGCCTACGCAGGTTCGAGCCCTGCCATCCGCACTCCTTCTCTCATTCTCTTTAAATTTTAGAGACTACAAAAATACAAAAGAGCAAATTAGAGACTACAACTCCCCTATGTTCTTCTCAAGAACACAAATTAATAATAAGAATAAACCATATTTTCATTCTTCATGTACACAAAATATTGGATCAGCATCTGGGCAACAGTAATAGCCATTATATTCATATTCCTAACAAGTCTGATAGAAAAACATGCAACATTAGTCTTTAGTGTTGAAGTAATATTGCTCCCTTTCATTTACCACATTGGCTATGAAGTTATGATGGACAAGCAAAAAAGGGGTTTTGATAGAGATCTTGATAGAATGACAAGAGATTTAGAAAGAATGTTAGTTGAAAGAGAGATTTTAGAAGATAAAATAGATAAATTAAAATATGAGGAAAACAATAGAAAAACATGAAAGCTAAAGAAAGAAGCATAGCTAGAACTAGGGAAGAAAGGCAACGAGATGTTGATGAGATAGTTACTAGTTTCTACGATGCTTACTGGAGAATGAAGAAAAGAATAAGAGAACTTTAAACCCTTCCTCTCTCATTTACACCTTCACCTTTTTAAATAACCCACAATTCTAACAAATATGCAAGAAACAGATATAATCTCACTCACAACCAAAGCCACTATTCACTGCAGCAACATTCTAAAACACAACTTAGAACTAACTCCCTCACAAAAACTAATCATAATCCATGAAAAAAACCAAGGAATAATTCTAAACAATATTCTTACAGACGCCTACACCAACGCCCTAAACAACATAAAACACAACAATTTCGAATTAATTGAATTCAACCTAGACAAAGCAGACGATCTAAAAGACAAACTCTTCAATCTAAACAAAAACGATGTAGCAATTCTGATCCAAAACACTAATTTTAGAATATCTAACTATAGGATCAGGTTGGACCTAAAAAACCGAGAATGTTTTGTAATCGAGCACACCCTTATAAGCCTAGAAAAAAACGAAGCAAGATACATAAAATCCCTAACATATGACAAACCACACTGGGATAATATCAAAAACAATATTCTACCAAAGCTAAAAGAAGCAAATAATATTACTATAATCTCAAACGACAACAACAAACTAACCTACACAGGTCCTTTCGAAGAAGCAAAACTAAATATTGGCGATTTAAAAGCAAACTTAGGCAGCTTCTATCCAATTGGAGAAATATTCACAGAACCAACACTTCTAGAAAACGTAACTGGAACTGCCAGTATATATGCAGTCCCAGACAATAGATATCAAACATATATTACAACTCCATTTCAAATAGAAATAAAAAACGGAAGAGTAATATCTCACAATGGCCCAAAAGAGTTCGAACAATTATTCCAATTAGTAAAAACAGAGAACGAATCAAAAGAAGTTTGGATCCGAGAGATGGGCTTTGGTTTAAACAGATTCATAGGGAAAGACAAACCTTTAACTTACGTATCTGCTCATGAAAGACAAGAAGGTTTCCACATCAGTTTAGGTTTAAAACACGGCGTCTTCAGAAAAAAACTCCACAAGAAGATCAACCAACGTTTCCACATAGATATGTTCGTAGACCTAAAAGAAATATTGATAGACAACATTACAATATACCAAGAT
>CAZGQD010000052.1:0-5415 GCA_964527395.1 uncultured Methanosarcinales archaeon | reverse complement strand
TGAAGAAAATACCTTGTTTTCTTGTTATTTGTTTGTTTTCTATCGCATCAAAGATCCTCTCAAAGTTTTTTTCTGTTTTTGTTTCAAAAGTGATCTGTTTTTTCTCAATATGATCTATTCTGTGGAAAATATTAGCATTATTTTTGATGAATTTTCGCATATTTACAAAAGAATTCATTATCTGGATACTTACTTCTATAGCTATTTTGCTTCTTAAGATGCCTGAGAGCATAGCTACACCTTGTTCTGTAAATGCATAGATAAGATATCTTCTTCCTCCCCATTTTGAGCTTTCTATTTGTAAATCAAAACTTGAGGTCGCAATTTGCGACCTCAAGATTCGTACTTCATTAGGAGTTAATTTTAACAAGAAATGTTCTGGAAATCGTTCAATATTTCTTTTTACCTGTTCATTTAACCTCTTAATACTAACTTGATATAATTCCGCTAAATCAGAGTCTAACATCACTTGAATCCCATTGAGAGTGTATATCTTGCTACTTATTTCTTGAATTTGAGGCAGGAATTCTTTATTTTGCATGATTTTTCTATTGATTTTTGTTTTAATATGTGTTATGTCTAAATTTCCGTGGTTTTTGCGGAATATTCATAGTTTTTTCGTAAAATTGAGAGTTATTCTGTCAAAATATTTATATTGAATTGCTTTGTTTGTTTTTAAATGAAAGAATATGAAGAGAAAATGAAGAAATTTCTATGTGACAATTCTATGTCTGCTGAACATATCACTTTTGATAAGTCTGTGCACACAGTCGAAGAAGCATGTGCTGAAGCTAAAGCTAGTCCAGATGATTTTGTGAAGACTATTTGTATGGTTGGTAGCAGTGGTGAGACAATAGGTGCATTGGTTCTTGGTTCAAATAGAGCTAGTACCAAACGTGTTGCTAAAGCATTGGAAAGTGAAAAGCCAAATGTTGCATCACCTGAAGAAGTTTTGGAGCGAACTGGGTTTTTAGTTGGAGGAACACCACCTTTTGGATATGAAGCTGTAATATTGATTGACCCTTTAGTTATTGAAAAGGAATATGTGTATATTGGGGGAGGTTCTCCACAAGCATTGGTTAAAATAAGTACAAAAGAATTGTTGGCCGTTACTAAAGGGAAAGTTGTGAGAGTTCGGAAGTAGAAGCTTGAAAAAAGTCAAAGAAAAAAAGAAAATATTGTTTAATCACTACAACTCTTGAACATTTGTCCATTCTCATCAAAGCGCATCTCACATTTGCTGCCTTCTTCTGCTGCATTTGGAGCTGATCCAATTGTACTTGATTGCATTTGTGGCATGCCTTGTGTGCTCTGGGTGTTTTGAGCTTGCATGGTCTGAGTTGTCATATGAATCTGACTGCTCTTGACATTTGTTGCTTGTGATTCTTGTGTTTGAGTTGTAGCTTGAGCTGCTGCTGGGATGTTTGTTACCACATTTGCTTGTGTTTGCTCAGTGTTTTGAGTTTCACTGTTTGTAGCATTTGTAGCTTCCCAATCTCCACTATTAGTGTTCTGCTCTTCTTTCTTTTCGTCAGTAGTTAGAACTTGCTCATATCTGCAGTTGTCTCTATAGATAGTAACACCCTTACAACCTAACCTGTAAGCTTCCTCATAAAGCTGTTTTGTTTGCTCTAGACTGAAGTTCTCTGGAGCGTTTGCAGTTTTACTTATTGAAGAGTCTGTCCATCTTTGTACAGCTGCTTGAACTCTAATATGGTCAAGTGGGGACATTTGCATAGCAGTTACAAACCAATCTGGTAATTTTCCGTTCTCGTCCATGTATTCTTCAGCTAGTGGGATTTTCACTTTATGAAAACCTAGTCTTGATTGTCTAAAGAATTCGAAAGCATAGTATGGTTCAATTCCTGTTGAAGTTCCAAGCATAGTTCCCACAGTTCCAGTTGGAGCCTGAGTAGTTAAAGTTACATTTCTAATACCGTGTTGTCTAACTTGATTTTGTACGTGCTCTGACATGGTTTTCATATAACCACTTTCTGCGTGTTTAGCTGGATCACAGAATGGATACATACCCTTTTCTTTAGCTACTTCAACTGAACCAAGATATGTTTCGTTTGCAATTGTTTCGTAGACTTTGTCAATTACTTCTAAAGATTCTGGGCTACCGTACCTTACTCTTAGTTTGATTAACATTTCTCCTAAACCTAAAGTTCCTAAACCTACACGTCTTTCGCCTTTTTGGTTCTTCTCGTTTGCTTCGAAGTGGTAAGGAGTTAAATCAATCACGTTGTCAAGGAACCTTTGCAGGTTTCTTGTAGCTTGTTTAAGGGCTTCCCAGTTTATTTCATAGGTTTTTCCAATATGGTCGCTGCCTGTTTCGATGCAAAAAGATGCCAGATACAAATGACCTAAGTTACACACACCCCAAGCTGGAAGACCTTGCTCGCCGCATGGGTTTGTACAAATAATTGGGTTAAAATAGTTTGAATTACTCATTTTATTGTATCTTTCCATGAAAACTACGCCTGGTTCAGCACTAGCATAAGCAGAATTAATTAATTCGTTCCAAAGTTCTGCGGTTTTGATGGTTTTGTAGACTCTGGTTGGATATCCTTTACTTTTCCATTTTTGAATGTCGCCGTCCCACTCAGTTTTGTAAGCTTCTTTCATGCCATCTGCTTCATAGTCAGGGAACTCTAATGGCCAATCTTCGCCTTTTGCTAGTGCTTCCATGAATCTGTCAGAGATTAAAACTGAAATGTTAGCGTTTTCTAGAACACCTTTCTTTCTTTTTGCTGTAATGAATTCGATAATGTCTGGGTGCCAATCGTGAAGCATTAGCATTAAAGCTCCTCTTCTTGAACCACCTTGTTCAATCAAACCTGTTCCGTATGAGAAAATTCCTCCCCAGGAAACTGCACCACTACTTTTACCATGTACACCTCTAACGTAAGCATATCTTGGTCTTAGGGTACTTAGGTTGATACCTACACCGCCACCCCTACTGAAGATCTCAGTCATTTGGTGAAGAGTTTCTCTAATAATACCTTCCCTACTGTCTTTTGGAGATGGGATTACATAACAGTTGTATAAAGTTAGGTTTTTAGTGTAACCTTCGCCTGTATTTGCAGCAGTCATGATTCTTCCTGCAGGTTGAATGTGTTTTTTGTTAAGTTCCTGGTAGAAGGCTTTTTCCCATTGTTGTTGAAGCTCTGGGCTTGTTTCTACACTAGCAGCTGCTTTTGCGATTCTTCTATGTGCATCATTGATTGACTCAATAGGTTTGTCGCATTTCCAAACAGTGGTTTTGAATTCGTAGTTGTTTGTTTTCTCTGCTAGAACTCCAGTAATCATATGTAGCGTTATGTTTTGGCCTTCGATTTCTTTTACAATACCTAAATCTTTTTTAGGATATTTTGGGTCTTCTTTACTAATTGTAACTAAAAGATCTCCTTTTTGGATGTCTTCTCTTTTGGTTTTTAAAGCATACCTGTCTAGAAAAATGCTTCTTCCAAGTTCATCAAAGTTGTCTGAACCTTCTAAAATCCTTGTTGCTTGTTCACTTATTTGAACATTGTGTTCGTTTAAGTGTTTGATGTCAATTTGTGGTTCTTTTACTGGTTCTGGTTCGAGTGTTGGAGTTACAGGTATTGCTGCTTGAGTTGCTACTTCTTGAGCCATTGGTGCTTGAGTCTGTTGGACTTGGCTAGTTTGCATCTGTGTTGCCTGTGCTGCTGGTTGTTGAGTTTGCTCGTTTTGCATAGGTGGCAAAGGAACAGTTGCTTCTTGGAAACTTGCTGGTTGTATGACTTGGCTTTGTGCTTGAACTGGTTCTGCTTGAGTTACAGCTGTTTGTTGTTGAGGCAGTTGCTCAGTTGTCTGATTTGCAATTTGGTTCTCTGGTGAATGAGTTGTTGGACCTACTGTTTCAACTGTAGCTTGAGCTGCTTGAATTTCTGGTGCTTGAGAACTTTGAGCTGCTTGAATAGGTGAAGTTTCAGGTGCTGCAATTGTGTTTTGTAGTTGTGCTTCTGTTTGTTGTACTTGTGCTGCTTGAACAGGTTGAGCCTCTGTAACTACTGGTTCTGTAGATTGTAATGGTTGCTGTTCTTGTACTTGCTCTGTTGTTTGTTCTGCTGCTTGAATTTGTTCTGCTGCTTGTGGTTCTTGATGAACTGCTGATTGAGTTTGTTGTGGCTCTTGTGCTACAGGTTCTTGTGTCTGCGGACTTTGCCCTTGGGACTCAGTTTCACCGAGCTTTGGTGCGTTCTCTACACTTTTTAATACCAAATTCACCATACTCTCGAAATCTTTTGTAGAAGGGATGCCATCTCTTGCTGAAATTACATCAATTATGTTAGTTGCAACCTCTTTTGTTTGAGACTGCACCATGCCTGTTTTTTGCATTAGAAGGTTTGAGATTGACTCTAGTGTATAATCCTTATCAAATTCAATAGTTGTTCCATCAATTTTTCTTACATGTGTTATCATATTACCACCCTTTTTTTAGTTTGTTTAGAATCTATTTATTGCTAAAAACGCTTTAAATAGATTCATGTATTCCAATGTATATACTCTATTTGTTATAGAGAAAAATACGTACTCTTTTACTCAAATTACCCTGACAAAATTGACTCCCCCAAGCCAAGCCTTTGCCAGAATCTTTTTCTTGTGAGTTTTAGTATATAACATTTACGTGAACACTCCACGATGAAAAAAAGTTAAATTAGCGATGATTATTATTTTTAAGCGCAGATGTTACAGTTGCATTAGAAACTAGTGCACAAAGAACCCAAGAAGCAAAAGAAACAGCAGATTCGACTGCTACACCAAAACCAATTGCTACTTGAACAACAAAAGCAAGTTAAGAACATGCTACTCAAACCAAATCTACTTAAAAACATGCTCCACCTAATAAAATAACTAATCATCTTCAATAAAATGCCTCACAAAGATTAGCGCCGTCTCCTCACTGGCAATCCCACTCAACGAATTTAAACTAACAACGAGCATTTTGTGACTGTAAGGAGCAAAATAGAAAGCGAAGTGGTCACGCCTGCACTAGGTCTGACAGCGCTAATCG
This sequence comes from uncultured Methanosarcinales archaeon, assembly GCA_964527395.1. Classification (GTDB taxonomy): domain Archaea; phylum Nanobdellota; class Nanobdellia; order Woesearchaeales; family GW2011-AR9. The sequence continues at coordinate 374 of CAZGQD010000052.1, read as the reverse complement.
GGTATAAAAAAAGAAATAATGTTTACGTGTATGTAAACTTAAATGTAGTTAGAAACGCTATATAATTGAGTTATATTGTATTTGGCTAGGTGAAAAAGAAAAAAAAGAGGTTAATAATTAATAACCTCTACAAGACTTGCAATAATAACGATTAGCGTTCTCCACTATCATTCGTTGGTTGCAAGATTTACAGCATCGCTGTATCTTAAACTTCTTTACCTCTTGAAAAACATGTTGTTTTCCCATCCGATCCACCTCATAAAAAGCTTTGGTGATGTTTACTTTGCAAACCTCTAAATTGCAGAGCGGTCACCCTAGATAGCTTTTATAGTCGATTTAGAAGTGAAACTAGTATTTATACATTTCCCTATTTT
>CAZGQD010000051.1:0-5710 GCA_964527395.1 uncultured Methanosarcinales archaeon | reverse complement strand
ATCAAGAACTTCTCCACAAACTCCACTATCAAGTCTAATTTTGTCCCCAACTTTAATGGTTCCATCAAGCAGTAAACTAATTCCTCCAAGTACATTCTTCAAACTATCTTGTACTGCCATTCCTAGTACAATTCCAGCAATTCCAGCTCCTGCAAGATAAGGTGTAATATCTACACTCCAAATGGAAAGTACCCACAACAATCCTATAATTACAAACACAACTGTAGATATTTTAGTAAATAACGGAAGTAACACATCATCTAAGCGACTTTTTGTCCTTTTAGACATCACCTTACCCCATCCATACAAAAATACTCCCACTATACGAGCCAGCAAAAACACAAATGCTGCTGCTGTGAGTGAATCAATTATAGAAAATACAACTCCATTAACTTCTAAATGCAAAGCAGAAAGACGAAACCCCTGAATAACAAGCAAATAAAATAACGGACTTTTAAGTTTAGCAACAGCCACATCATCTATATCTGTTTTTGTCCTAGAAGCTAATTTAAAAAATACTGTACTAAACAAGAACAAAAGTAACCAAGAAAGCACTACTGTTACAACCAAAATAGCTCCAACAGCAAAAAGAGGGTTAGACAAAAATCCAAACCCTGAACTATTCAAATAAAGATTATCAATCATTCCCAAACCCATAAGAACACCAAACAAATAACAGTATATAAACCTGGCGCATAACTATTAGGAAAAAGATCACTTCACATATTCTACATTTGGTAAATCAAAAAATTCCTTATCTCCTGTTAAGAAAGGTATTTCAAAATATAAAGCCAAACAATAACCAACTGCATCAACAAACGACATACCTCTCTTCTTATACTTCAATCTAAAATAACTTGCCTTCTTAAAAACCTCAAATGGCGGAACAACTACAAACTCTTGCAACTTATGAAAACAAAAATCTGCTGCTTCAGATCCATGACTCCTAATTAATGCAAAATGTAACTCTAAAAGATTATAATTAGTAGTCACAATAGAAGCTTCTCCATATTCCAAATAATTTGGATTTCTTTGTATTAACTCAAAAAACGCATAAGTATCAAAAACAAATTTCTTCATTCTGCCCATTCCTTCCTAAGCATATCTTTCATTGCTTGTCCACTCATTTTCCGAGGTAATATCCCAAAAAGGTCTGTAATATTTCCCTTTTTTATTACTTGTATATCAATCTTCTGACTAACTTCCAAACCCATCTCTTCTACTAAACTTTTAGGCAAAATCACTCCTAATGAATTTCCCCATTTCTTTATTTCTACTTCTGCTACCATTTTAAGTTATACAAAGTATAATTAACTATTTAAACCTTTCTCTCAAAAACCAAAGACTCTCTGAACCAATTCCCGAGTAGACATCTTTTTCATAGAAGAAAGCTTCTTCCTACCCCGACCTCTCACAGCAACCTTTTTCCGACTCTTAGACCGAATATGTTCATCAATTTTCTTCTCCACTAAATCCTTATTTGGATACAACTTCTCAGCCCGTTTAAACTCTGGAGTATGGCTATGAACTCGTCCTCCAACACATTTGAAACCGTGCACTTTATGCAATATTTCATGATACATCAGTAAATCAAGTACATCATGAGAAGCATCCTTAAACACAGAACTAACAGTTACAGTATCATTGTGATAGTTATACGAAGCCAATTTACGTATAGCAGCAGAGCCCCATACCATTTTAGGCTCATCCACCAAATCAGCAAAAAACTGCGAATTAACTCGAGAAAAACTTCCCTTTAAAAAGCTACAATTGGAACTAGTATCTACTACGCTACTTGCAATCTCAGGAATCCTTTTACTAAACTCATCATAAAGCTCTAAATAAAACTCAGACGCAACAGCTTTCCTTCCCCCATCACCTCTCTTAGAAAAGATCTTGAGCAACAAGCTCTGAATCAACCCAATTCGAATAGACGAATCAATATTCTTCCAATGCAAATTATACTTAACAGTCAATAAATCGCCACGTAAAGAGATATTAGCGTTATAATCACCAAGCCTACGGTTATACTCTTCCTTAACAACATAATTAAAATCCTTTTCAGGCCATAGCAAAGAATACGCTTCTTCAACCAAACTCATAATAGAACAAATTAGCAACAAAACAATAAAAAGATATCTACTCAAAAATATCTAAGAAAACAACAATTCAAAAAAATAACCTCTCTCACAAACACTCTAGTTGGGTTAAGCGCGCAGCTTTGCTTACCCCGACCCCGTGTCAACCGAGGATCAGTTGATGGGGAACCTTAGTAAAGCAGCATATCCACCCATATTCTTCAGCTGTACACCTTCACGTGTCTCAGTAGAAATAACTCTAACATCAGTTCCACCTGTTTCAGCAAGTTCTTCATACTTCATCACTTCAGAATCAGATACTGCCTCAGATAATAACAAAGTCTCAACAGCTCCCATAGAAAGTGCCTTCTCAACTTCTTCTTTCCCATAAGCTGCCTTTTCTATTTGTTTAACTAAACGTAACAAAAATTTCTGCATAATCTCCTTCTCACGTGCTACTTCTTCATTAGCAAGCAAATCAGCACTCTTCTCAAGAAGTTCTTGTAAACCAAATTCACCTGTATACGACAAATCTTTTGTTCCAATTATCTTCTTCTTCAAATCACCAGTCAGATAATCCTTATTCATAAAATCATTAACTGTAATCCCTGGTCCACCGATAATTATTCCCATCAAATTATTTCCTAAATTAAAGAAATGATCTTTCATCAGGTCTGCAATTTTCTTAAAATGATCTTTATAAGACCCTTCACGAATCCGTGCGTATCTCTGAGCCGAATTATGTACAACAATCCCATTTGCTATAAAATTCTCTTGTCCTACTGCAATATCTACCATCTCACACTCTTCATCTCGAACTTCAATAGAAGCTATTTTCACAGGCAGTAATGGATAATCACAAATTTCTTTCAATCTACTCAATAAAACTTCATCTTTGACTTCAGATATCATTGAATCTCTAAAAGCAGCCTTTCCCATCATCTTTTTATCATAAAAAAAGTTTGAAACTTTAGAAAAATCAGCTTTTCCATGATCATGCCTTTCAATTACCTTCAAAACTTCGCTTCCTAAAGGTAGAATTTGTCTTGAATTACTCTTTCCAGTTTTTCTACTAATTACATCTGTCAAAATATTTTGTTTTTCACTAGAACTAAACCCAATAAACTTCTGAAAATTCAACAAAGAGTCTCTATCATTAATATTTAATTTAAAAATTGGATTATCTGAATAAGGATTTTTCTTATTATCATACTCAATAAAAGAAGCTAAAATGGAAAAACGAAGTAACAAAAACAAAGTTTGACCAATAACTGTTTTATTAACGGAAGCAATTCCAACAGACTTCCTCCCTTTATTTACATACCCTTCAGCATCAAAAAATCCTCTCAAAAACTTAGCTACAATTGAATTTGGAGACTTAAGCACCTTTTCTGGAACTACAGTATCAAATGTTTTCTTAATTTCAGGAAATTCACCCTTAACCATCCTAACAAGAGGCCTACTTGTAAACCTAATTTGATGATAATTCTTACTTTCACGAAACCTATAACTACTTTCAATATTAAAAAAATGATTAAACAACTTCTGATATTTCAAAGCCACTTCTTCTCGCTGCTCAAAAAACGTAATTCTATCTTGCTCTGAACACCCATCTCCAATAAAATACCCTAAAAATTGTGCAAATTCCTCAGTAAGCTCACTTGGAAGTACCACAGAAGTTCCTTGATGATGAAAAGGCTCAGCATAATTTTCTACAAATTTATTAAAATCCAACTCTAAAACAAAACACAATTTCTCAAGTGGCTCTCCACTAACATTTCTTTTCCCAATTTCATAAAAAGAAACAGCAGTTTGTGTCATTCCACTAAGCACTGCAAGCTCTCTTTGAAGCAATTTCTTCTTTTCTCTAGCTTTTTTAAGAACACTCCTACCTTCTTCATTAATCAAAAATGAATTATAATACTTTTTAAAAGCTAATTTTTGCCTTTTACCTTTAATATCTATCCTTTCAGGCATCAATAAAGTATCATTCTCTTTCAAATCTTCTGCTTTTTTCTCAACTACCCCATCCTTAGTCAAAACAAAAAGCACATGCTCTGCTGAACATTCAGTAACAAGTTGAGGATATTTTGTAGTTATTTTATACACTTTTTTCTTTGGAACAGTCCATTTATCTAAAATTTGAGAATCTTTGATAGTTATTTTATCAAAATTAGCACTTTTTACAGTCATAGAGGTATCACAATCTTCTATTTTAGGAATCGTACCTGTCGAACTTTGTACAAGAGTCCCAAACATTTGACACTGACCCCCAGCCTTCGTTTTTCCTGGAACTTCTGAGTGTGTTTTTTGTAAATGAACAATAGTCTTCCCTTTAAGAAGTGCAATATCAGCATCCCGCCTATCTAAAACAACAAGTCCATATGCCCTTTTGTCAACCAAAATATCTTCAAGATGTTCTGTCAAAAAAGCTTTATCACACCTATAGATCCGAATATTCAAAGGTACCGTTGGTTCAATGTACCAGCTACGCATATCTTGCTTACCTTCTTTAGATGCAATATTCCCTGCAAAAAGTGCCAATCCATTTGGAGGTGTCTTTTTAAACAACTTAAGTGTTTGAAGCATCTTATCAAGTGCTCCTTGAACATTCTTACGAGTAGCAGAAGATTTAATGTTAGACGCAGTACCAAGTTCATCAGACAAATGCGAATTAATTTTGTTCAAGTCATACCCTGCTGGAACATACACACTAACATACTCTGTATGAAGTGCTTTGTATGACTTAAGCTCCTTTATAAGCAATTTAAGCCTACGTTTCTCCTTTGGCGACATTGTAGCTACAACCATAATAGTTCCCTCAAAGAAAACCAGTTTTATAAAACTTTAGATTCAAAAGAACTATTGACTACCACCACAATACTACTTTCTAATAGAACCCCTTAATTTTGCCAAAGATACACCAAACTCACCTAACCCCTCACAAGTAACATAATTAAACTCAAAAGGATCCACATTTCCATAACATTGCAAATAAAAATCAGTTGCTCTAGCTATCAAGTCTAATTCTAACATATCTAACCCTAATTCTATACTATAAGGCATCCTTGATACAGTACGTCCTATAAAAGCAGCACTAGCCATTGAACAAGGATCATTTAAACCTAACAAATGTCCACCTACTCCTCCTAAAACAGTCAACAAAACATCCAATTTTCTAGCCTTTCTATTTCTCCCTGCAATCGTAAACCTTCTATAATCAAAATCTGATATTCCTACCCAATTCATTGATTCAATTGTCTTCTTAATTCCAGAATCATACTCCTCATCAGCTCTAGGTAAAAAAAGCAGCTTTTGTGCCAAATTACCATACTTAATCCTCATATCTAAACGAGATTCATAAGAATCTTCCCATCTAGCAACAGCATAAGCAATCTCATCTGAAGGACACAATGTTTGAAAAGCTTTTCTTCGATTATCTCCTCCTTCAATTAGGTCCAAACGTCCTTTCAAAGTATCAGAAATTTCATATCTCACAAAAAAATAGGCAAATTACTCATTTATAACTATTTCTAAACTAAAAACCTATTTTTAAAGTTTTAGGAAGAATAAAGATTCTGTACGATTTCAAAAGTCTTGCAATTTCTAATTTTCCTTATTTTGCAAGACTT
>CAZGQD010000050.1:0-5839 GCA_964527395.1 uncultured Methanosarcinales archaeon | reverse complement strand
ACCCACCACAACATATATAAACAAAAATCTCTCAAAATCAAGTATAGGAGGATCACTAAAATGAAAATGCAAGATCGAATGGGCTACGACCGTAGTATCACTATGTTTTCCCCAGATGGAAGACTTCTTCAAGTTGAATATGCTAAAAAAACAGTAAAACAAGGTTCCACAGCTGTAGGAATCGAATGTAAAGATGGAGTTATCATTGTAGCTGACAAAAGAGTATCAAACAAACTCATGGTTCCAGAAGCAATTGAAAAAACCTTTAGAATAGATGATCATATCATCACTTCTGCTAGTGGTATTATCTCTGACGCAAGAGTATTGGTAGACAGAGCACAACTAAAAGCTCAACAACATTTTGTGACATACAACTCTAAAATTGACACTCTTTCCATTGTAAAAGACATTTGTGACTTAAAACAAATTTGTACTCAATCAGGTGGATTAAGACCTTTTGGTGTATCTATGCTTGTAGCTGGTGTTGAAGAAGATGGAACAACAAAACTCTTCTTAACAGAACCTTATGGATTATACTTCCAATACCGTGCTGCTGCTATTGGTGAACATGATATAGAAATCGAGCAAACCCTTCTAAAAAAATGGAAAGCTAGCATGACTATGAACGATGGTATCACTTTAGCTATTCAATCTTTAAAAGAAGCTTTAAAAGGCGACTTCGAACTAGCTCACTTAGACATTCTAAAGGTCCCAAAAGACACAAAGCGAGCCCAGTACCTAAGTAAAGAAGAAGCAAAAGCCTTGGCTAAGTAAACTAACTAATTTTTCTTTTAATTTAACTTTTACTTTTTTTTAAACTATCCAATATTTTTCTAAATTACTAACAACAATAACTCCAAAACAACAAATTCATACAGCTATGTAGAAGAGATATGGGGGGCGTAAAGTGCAGAACAAGACCATAAACACAAGACCAAACGACCCGAGCCTTTTTGGCGAGCGCGGAGAAGAGCCTCTTCGCTAATCGCCCCCATCGAGCAACGCGAGATCTTCTACATAGCATCAAAGAATAAAAAATTTCTAATTATAATCAATACTAAATCTTCTAAGAACAGCTTCAATATGTGGCTTATACATTGGAAGCATTACCTGCATATCTGGTGTGAACAAATCTGGCTTTTTTTCCAAGGTATCTGTTAATTCATCAAGTGTGAAAGAATCCATTCCTCTCACTTCTGAATCCGCCCAACTAAATCTTCCATTATAAACTCCAAAATAAAAATGATTCATTAACGGCTGATCCATATCAGAAGTTCCTCGATTAGGATTACCTTTTCTTTTAGAAATCCACCCTGATTGATATCCTAAATCTCTGAAAAGTCCAATTACTCTTAAATTAACATGACGTAGATTATACAAGAAATCTGAACTCTCACATACAAAACCTGGTGCCTCTAATTCTTCTGCCAATTCTGCAATTAATGCTAAGTTTGATTTTTGTCTATGTGTACAGTGCCCACCAAGTGTTTTATCATACAAACCAGGATTATATTTTTTATCCTCGCTACGTTTTTGCAGTAGAATTCTCCCTCTAGAGTTCATAATTAGGGCTCTAACAGTTCTAACTTGCCAAGATATTTCCCCATTTTCCCTATATTGTCTCTCAATTTCTTTATAAACTTCTTTTCTTGGAGCAACTTTGACAAAATCTTCTTGCATATCATAAACTTCAAGCATTTCTACTCCTTTATCTACTTCTACCACAATTTTTTCAGAAAATAACTTATTATAAACATTTTGCAACTAGAAGCACACATAACACACACAAATAAGCATTTCCAAGGCGCAAGCTTTTTAAATGAATCTTGTTTCTAAGCTTAAGTAAGAGAGAAAGATTAAGAATTAAGAGGAATCAAATGAGTAATAACATTATTCTAGCAAAAATAAAGAGAAATAAGAACAATTTTGAGATCGTAATTAACCCAGACAATGCTCTGGACTTCAAAAACGGCAAAATTGATAGTCTAAACCAGGTTCTAGAAGCAGATGACATTTTTACAGATGCTAAAAAAGGTCTAAAAGCCTCAAACAATGAGCTTGAAGCAGCTTTCAACACTACAAATTCAGATGAAATTGCCAAAATAATCATCAACGAAGGAGAAATCCAATTAACTGCAAAGCACAGAGCGCAAGAAAAACAACAAAAACTTAACAAATTGATCACAAAGATCCATTCTTTAGCAACTGATCCTAAAACAGACTTGCCACACCCAAGAACTAGAATAAAAGCAGCATTACAGCAAGCAAAAGTCCATTTGAAAGACCACCAAACTGTAGATCAGCAGTTCGATGACATTATTAAACAATTAAGACCAATTCTTCCAATCAAAATTTCCACTAAAACTCTTTACATTCAAGCTTCAGCACAACATGTTGGCAAGCTAGGTAATTACATAAGAAGCGAACTAACCATGAAAAAAGAAGAATGGACTAACCAAGGTAATTGGGCAGTCTTAGTTGAAGCTCCAGCTGGATTAGTTCCAGAAATAATTGACAAAATCAACGGTATCACTAGTGGGGATGCTAGTATTGACGTTAGAGAAGAATAAACAACAAAATACTCAACATAAAACAAAAAATAATACTCAAAAATCAAATTCAACAATAACAGCACTATCCACTCACTGGCAATCCCATAAAGGGAAGTTAAACTAGCAACGAGCATTTTGTGACTAAAAGGAGCAAAATCACAGCGAAGTGGACACGCTTGCAGTACTTGGTGATTAACCAAGTTCCGAAAGCTATGCTTGAGGTTAAGTCTGATAGTGCGGTATAAAAGAAGAGAAAAAACAAGCAAAACAAACAAAAAATAATAACAAAATAACAAATCAAACTAAAAAAATCAATACTATACAAGAAAAATAACAGTGTCAGAGCGGAGCGAAGTCAAAATTCGGCTTTTGTATTTTCCAAGTCAAGCTTGAAAAATAGCCGATTTCGGTTTTATGTGAGGATGTTCCCGTCCCACCCACCAACCCTTGGTGAGTATACGAACCAAGTCCCAAGAGAACGAAGTGATCGCGGACACCTGTAGAGACACTGTAATTTTCCTTTGTGGAGCATGAGTTGCTTGTAACTTAGTTGCAGTCGATAAATGTGAAAATAGTGTTGAAATTAAACTTAAATAAATAATAAAAGGTAAAGAATATGACAAACGTAAAAGTAGAACATAAAGAAGTTGTCGTTCCTGGACAAGTCCTTGCAAAAGGCATGGATTATCTACCAGGAGATGAAACATATAGAGATGAAGAAAAGATTCTCTCAAAAGTACTTGGATTAGCTAACGTTAAAGGCCGAGTAATAAAAGTAACCCCTCTATCAGGGCCATACTTACCAACAGCAGGAGACATAATTATTGGAAAAGTCCAAGATATTGCTTTCTCAGGTTGGCGTATTAGAACAGGAACTGCTTATACAGCAATGCTATCTGTAAAAGATGCATCAAATAGGTTTATTCCAAAAGGAGAAGACCTATCAACAATTCTAGCGATTGGAGATTATGTTGTAACAAAAATAACCAACGTAACTTCACAGAACTTAATTGACTTAACTTTAAGAGAACCAGGTCTGTTTAAGATTAACAAAGGACGTGTAATTACAGTAAACCCAATGAAAGTTCCAAGATTGATCGGAAAACGTGGAAGCATGATTGGTATGCTAAAAAGATACACACAAACATCAATTGTGGTAGGACAAAACGGTTTTGTTATGATCGCAGGAAAACCAGAAGCTGAATTAGTTGCACTAGAAGCTATCAGAATGATTGAAGCTAATGCACACAAGCAAGGTTTAACTGAAGAAGTAGAGGCTTTTCTTAAAGAAAAAGGACTAAAGGCTCCAGCAGAATCAAGTGAACAAAGCCAAGAAAAAGCTACAAAATTTGGTGATGAAAGAGCCAAATCAAGAGAGCAAAGCTCGAAATTAGAAGCTAGCAAAGAATAAATATTTGGAGAATTACAATAAAAATGGCATCCTTGAATTCTTAGAAAACTAAAATAGTTTTCTAGCACACAGAAATTCAAAGAATTTCTTGTGAATTAGGAATTTTCAGGCGCCAAATGAAAAATACGGAGATTTTTAATTATGGCATATACAAAACGATTAGACGGACGAAAAAACGATGAACTTCGCCCAATGATTGCAAAAGCTGGCGTTATCAAAAACGCTGATGGCTCTGCATATTTTAAAATTGGAAACACTGAGTGTTACGCAGCGGTTTACGGACCACGAGATTTACACCCACGTTTCTTGCAAAACCCTAAAAAAGGTATAATTAGGTGTCACTATAACATGCTTCCTTTCTCAGGAACAGGTGACAGAATTAGACCAGGGAACAAGCGTAGAAGTCAAGAGATTTCTATGGTTATAACAAAGGCATTAAATCCAGTTGTGGACTTAAGCGACTTTCCTAACAGTGTTGTGGACATTTTCATAGAATTTCCTCAAACTGACGCAGGAACAAGGTGTGCGGCAATTTCAGCAGCAAGTATTGCTTTAGCAGACGCAGGAATCAGAATGAGTGAAATGGTTTCTAGTGTTGCTATGGGTGAAGTTGACGGAACTGTTGTAGCTGACTTAACTTATGCTGAAGAAGCTTACGACGCTATTGTTTCAGACATCCCTGTGGCTATGGTTAACTCAACTCAAGAGATTACCTTGCTACAAATGGACGGAGAAATCTCAAAGGAAGCACTAATCAAAGCTTTAAACGCAGCTAAAGATGCAACTGCTAGAGTGTATAAATTACAAGAAGATGCTCTTAAAGCAAAGTATAGTAAAAAAGCGGAGGGATCAAAATGATTGTTAACAAAAAGAAGATCCTAACATTAATTGAAGAAGGCAAACGTCTTGACGGAAGAGCTTTATTAGATTACCGAGGACCAATTACTATTGAAACTGGCGGAGTTAAAACTGCTGAAGGTTTTGCAAAAGTAACAATTGGCGATACAGTTGTTCTTGCTGGAGTTAAATTAGGGATAGAAAAGCCATACTCTGATAGACCAAATGAAGGTGGAATCATGGTTAATGCTGAACTAACACCTTTAAGTAGCTCTCAGTATGAATCTGGACCTCCAGGTATGAAAGCAGTAGAAATTGCAAGAGTAATCGATAGAGGTATCAGAGAATCTCACGCAATCGATGTTAAGAAGCTATGTATCACAAAAGGCGAGAAAGCTTGGTTTGTTATGGTAGATATCATTTCAATCAACGATGCTGGAAACTTATTTGATGCAGCTGGTTTAGCAGTATTGGCAGCGCTTCATGATACAACTCTAAGAGAGTTTGATGCTGAAACTGGTGTAGTTGACTATAAGTCAAAAACAACTAAGAAATTGCCTATTAAGAAGCAGACAGTACCTATTGCTGTATACAAGATTGGTGGAAAACTATTAGTTGACCCTAACTCAGAAGAAGAATTGTGCTATGATGCAAGACTAATCATCGGATCTGATGAAAAAGGAACTATCTCAGCTCTTCAAAAGGGTGGAGAAGAACCAATTAGTGTTGAAGATGTAGACAAAATGGTTGACATTGCTCTAGAAAAGGCAGGAATGCTTCGAAGCATTTTTAAAAAAGCACTAAAACTAAAGTAAGGTAACACTATGGCAGCAAAGAAAAAAGCAGACACAGTAGATCCAAACAGTTTTAGTAAATACGAAAAAGCTAGAATGGTAGGTTCACGTGCTCTTCAATTAAGTATGGGAGCACCTTTCCTTTTAAAACTGAAGGAAAAGGACTTAGAAGAACTAAAATACAGCCCAGTTAAAATTGCTATGGCTGAGTTCAACGCAGGAATCATCCCGATTACTGTAAAAAG
>CAZGQD010000049.1:0-7002 GCA_964527395.1 uncultured Methanosarcinales archaeon | reverse complement strand
ACAAAAACGTCACATTTAAATACGGTCAAATAATGATTTGATACAAGAGGTGGAAATACAAGTGACAAGCGCATTTCGAAGTGGATTAGAATTTTTAAATGAAATTGGTTTATACGATGTAGTTCTACCTTTCATGTTAGTTTTCACATTAGTTTTCGCAATTCTAGAAAAGACCAGATTGTTCGGTGAACACGAAGTCAATGGTAAAATAATTCCAAAAAAGAACTTAAATGCAATAGTTGCAGTTACCTTTGGCTTTTTAGTAATTGCTTCAACACAAATAGTTGCTGTAATCAATGAAGTCTTAGCAAACGCTGCTTTACTATTAATAATGGTGGTTTGTTTCATGCTCTTAGCTGGTGCACTTCACGCAGACAAAGGCTTCTCCTTAGAAGGAAAAGAACCATGGATGATGATTATGATGGTCATTATGTTTGGTGGAATCTCCTTAATATTCCTAAACTCTTTAGGTTGGTTACAGTTCGCTCTAGAGCTTTTACAAAATTTAGATGTAGAATGGGTATCAAGCTTAGTCTTTTTCGCAATCGTAATTGGCCTAATCATGTTCATTACAAAAGATCCTAAGGGATCTGGCAAAGATGCATCAAGTAACTAGAATTAAACTATGTCTTATTATTATTAAAATTAAATAAAATTGACAAACAAAGTACACATAAAACAAAGCTTTAAATACGAATAAAAAGTACTATGCATAGAGGTAATACAAAGATGGCAACATTCGAATCATTAGCAAACATTTTCCAAAGTACAGGTGTAATGGATTTTTTACTCCCTTTCTTATTAGTTTTCGTAATTGTATATGCGGTAAGTATCAAACTTCCACTTTTTAAAGATAACAAAAATTTCGCAGTAGTTATTGCTTTTGTAATTGCGTTAACTTTTGTAGTACCACACATCACTGGTAGTTATCCTTTAGGATACGATCCTGTTAGTGTTATGAATGAAGCGCTCCCTAGCATATCTTTAGTTGCTGTTGGTGCAATCATGCTTTTAATCTTAATGGGTATGTTTGGAACAGGCTTTGCTGAAGCAGCAGCACCATTTTTAGGTTTTGTTTCAATTGCTTTTGTAGTATACATCTTTGGAGCTGCATTAAACATGTGGCAAGGCCCATACGATATCTTTGGTTGGTGGTCAACTGAAGTAACTGAGCTTTTGATTGTATTTGCAGTATTCGGACTGGTGGTCTTTTTTGTAATAAGGGACCCTAATAGTAAGAAAACAGCTGGCGAAGGGATGGGTAAAACACTCAAAGAGATGTTCAAAAAGGAGTGGTAACCTCTCCAATTAATTTTTTAATTTTATCAATACAAAAATATTATTCAGATCCAATTAAAAAACACAAATAATCACTAAAAAAGAGAAAAAAGATGGCATCCGTACTTGATTTAGGCTTATTACAATTCTTTAACGTTATTTTTCCTACATTACTAGTTTTTACTATAGTTTTTGCAATTTTAAAGAAAACAAAAGTATTTGGTGATGAAAAAGGCGGACTTAGTGCAGTAGTTGCTATCTCGGTAGCTATTATGACTGCAATGTTTGAACCAGCTATCACTTTCATCAACATCATAGCGCCATGGTTTGTAGTATTTTTCTTATTCATAATCCTAATGGTTTTCGCTTTCAGGGTTGTTGGTTACGATGATGATTTTATTCAATTAGCTCTCAAAGAACAAACCAATACTGGTGCATTTTTCTGGGTAACCATGGGCGTTGGTATCTTAATTGTCTTAGGTGGCTTAGGAGCTACATTCGGGCAAGAACTTTTAGACAAAACAGCTGATTTGCAAGAGGATGGTAGTTTAGATGATGGCGAATATAGTGAATATGAACAAAACATTTTCAGAACTATTGTAAATCCTAAGGTTGTTGCTGTTGGTATGTTCTTTGTAATTTGCATATTTTCAGTGCTGCTGCTCACTGGAGGGCCCTGACACAAACTAATCATGTCAAAGACACATAAATAATTTTTTTCCTTTTATTCAAACTTTTATTTCAAAAAAACAAACAATTTGTCACACTGTTCTTATACTTAATTATAATAAAAACAAAGCATGAGTCTTGCTTCTCTTCTAAGAGTGCAGAATTTCAAAATTCTGCATTTGAAAATGACCTCATTTTCAAGAAAGTCAATGCATTTAGCTCCTGCTCTCTTAACATTAGCAGCAGAGCCAAGTTACCCAAAACAGACACTCTTTTACTTCTTAATGCCAAAATCATCTGGAAAATTATATGTTCAGATTACAACAAGTTCACCTCAATTTGAAGACACTATTCCAGATTTGATTGGTTATGGTATTGATAATTGTAGATTCACAATTGATGGCCATTGTACAATTGACCTTCCAATAAACTACGATATTCAATCTTCAGCACAAAAGGACCTTGTAGAAGAAACAATCTATGACTGTGCTAAAGAACTAAGGGAAACTAGATTAAATCCAATTGCAATCCCTTCTGGAAACATTTTCACATGCGAGCTAACAAAAACTGCAAACTTAAAAAACAACAATCAAAGAAATACTTACGAACCATATCCTTGGTATAATGATTATGGCTATGATATTGCAGTAAATGTGGGTCCATATGTAAACAACGAAGCTATTTAATTAACAATATGAAAAAATCATTTGATTAGATTAAATAAATCAATTCACAATCAGAAACAAATAAATTAAAACAATAAGAAAAAAGAAAATAAAACTATAATCTAGTTTTGATATTCTCAATATTGGTTGCGATTTCCGTACCTTTCCCTGTTAATTCCAGTAGTTTCAATCGTCCTTCTTTTTTGAAACGAATCAGATCTGCCTTTTGCATTTCTTGTAATATCTTCACTACATGAGAATATGTACAATCTATTTGTTTTGCTAGAACACTAGCATATATTTGAGAGTTAGCATTCTTCAACTCCACTAACATCATTGCTGGTTTCTCTCTAAAAAAAACCTCAAATATACTTTTATTTTCACTTACGGTACTTTGCATATTAATTCCACCTCGGATTATATTTCCTACCCGACACCCCAATATTGTCCACGCGTTTTCCAGTATATAAAGCTTTCTTGACAATATAAAGCAAAATATATCAATAAACACAGATATTCTAACATATTACAATATATTCTCCATATGAAAAAAAATAAACTCTATCGTCGATAACACAGAGATATTGTACAATAATAAACATTATAAACAACAAAATATTTCCACAAACTATGATAGAAGTAGAAATGCGTGGACCCTTAACACAAACCCATTACCAAGAGATCAAAAGTTCCTTAGAATCAAACGAATCAATAGTCTCAAAAGGCAAAAAAGAGCGTTTAATGGTCTGCTGCACAGGTATTGAAGAACTTAAAACAAACCCAAAAGCTAAAGACATAAGGGCCAAAATAACCAACGGCAAGGCAGAACTAAGCATCAAACTTGGTAATTGGGGCGCAGAAGACCAAAGAGAAGAAACCTCCATATACATAAAACAAAATCAGTTTATGAATTTAATCAAAGGCTTTAGACTTTTAGGTCACAAAAAGGTAATTTGGGCTCAAAGGAACTCAGAACGTTACCAAATAGGCGAAATTGAACTAGCTATAATAGAAGTCCCAGGCCACAGCATCTTCTTCGAGATTGAAATTGAAGTAGAAAAACAAGAACAAGTCCAAGCAGCCAGAGAAAAGATAATCAATCTAGCAAAGAAACTAAAGCTCTCATTCTACACAGATCAAGAATGGTTCCAATCAGTAGAAAAGCTTGACAAAGAAGCAAACAGATTCTTGAACCTAGAGAAGCAAGAGGATATTAAATTCATAGAACAAAAGATCAAAGAGCATAATGACAGATTCAAGAATATCTCTTAAATACTAAATCTTGCACAACCATAACACTTATATCCTACCATCAAGCAAAACAGAACTGTATGGATGAGCCAAAAACTGAAGAGCAAGTAGCAAAAAACATTAATGATCAAGATGCAAGTCAAACTGAAGAGTATGTTCCAGAAGATATCCCAAATTCTCACATTGAAGAAGACCTAGAACTCCTATTTCCTCACGATAGCATGCGTAAAGGCCAAGACCAACTAGTTGAAGACATCAAAGAGGCTCTAACAAACAGAAAAGTAATCTTAGCTCATGCTCCAACAGGGCTTGGAAAGACAGCAAGCGCACTATCTGTAGCAGTCCCTCTAGCAAAAAGGGACAAAAAGAAAGTTTTTTTCTTAACAAATAGGCATACTCAACACAAAATTGCAATTGACACACTTAAAGATATCAGAAAAAAGCACGGAATCAACTTAACATGCGCAGACCTCATAGGCAAAAAAACTATGTGTAACCAAGAAACTGCAAATTTGTTCGGAAACGAATTCAACGAATTTTGTAAAACCTTGGTGGAAAAAGGAAACTGCGGTTATTACAGTAAAGTTAAAGACAAAAAAGGTTCAAAAACAGTAGAAGCAAAATATTTACTAGACAAAATCAAAGCTGCAGGCCCATTACACAATGAAGAGTTACAAGTCATGGCTATCAAAGAAGATATGTGTAGTTATGAAATGGCTGTAGAACTAGCAAAAAAAGCAGACGTATTCATTGGAGACTACTATTATTTGTTCAACCCAAACGTAAGACAAGCCCTTCTAAAGAAACTAGACATTAGTTATGAAGACATAATTCTAATTTTAGACGAAGCTCATAATGTTCCAAACAGAATTTCTGATATGCTTAGTGAATCTCTAACTACAAATATGATAAGAAATGCCGCTAATGAAGCAACAAAGATGTATGCAGACGAATTATACACAAAACTCACAAATTTACATGAAACCATGAATAAAATGGCCGTTTTCAAGAGCGACAACAAATTCGCAAGCAAAGAAAAACGAATAGAAAAACAAGCTTTCATCAGAAATATAAATGCTATAGCAGATTACGATGAATTTATAGAAGAGTTAGAAGATGTTGCAGAAAAGACCATCAAAGCGGGAGCGAAAAGAAGTTATTGTAGTGGTATTGCTTGGTTTTTAGAGATGTGGAAAGGCGACTCCATTGGTTTTAGTAGAATCTTAAAAGAAGTCCAAGGAAAGATCTCAAATTACATTGAATTAGAATACGCTTGTTTAGATCCTAGTATTGTTGCTAAGGAAGTCTTAGATGGAATTTGCGGAGCAGTTATCATGAGTGGAACCTTAAATCCTTTAAGAATGTACGCTGATCTTCTAGGAACACCTGAAGCAACTCTAAAAAAATATCCTTCTCCATTTCCTATACAAAACAGAAGATCTATCATTATACCAGAGACATCTACCAAATACAATATGCGTTCAGATAAAATGTATGAGAAGATTGCATATAATTGTAGCAAAATAATCAAAGCAACACCGGGAAATATCGCACTTTTCTTCCCATCTTACAAGCTCAGAGACGATATTGCAAACAAAGTTCTCACAACAAAGAAAGTTTTCGTAGAACAAAGAAATATGTCTAAAGAAGAAAAAGAAGTTTTCCTTAACGACTACAAATCATATGCCTCAACAGGAGCAGTCCTTTACGGTGTAACTGGGGCAAACTTCGCTGAAGGTGTAGATTTTCCAGGAAACTTACTGATGGGTGTTATCATCATCGGAATCCCTTTAGCCAGACCTGACTTAAAAACCCAAGACACCATCGAATACTACGACCAAAAGTTCAAACGTGGTTGGGATTACGCTTACACTTTCCCTGCAATCAACAAATGTATCCAATCTGCTGGTAGATGTATCAGATCAGAAACTGACAGAGGCATAATCATTTACCTTGACGAACGTTTTAGTTGGCAAAAGTACCATTCATGTTTACCAAGAGAAGGTTTAATGGTTAGTAGACAAGCAGACGTGTTAGTCACAAAGTTCTTCAACAACAACAACAAAAATAACAACCAATAGTTCAACTCAGTATCTTAAAACACGAGCAACTTCTGAATCAAGAGCACCTAACCAAACAAAATAAACACAAGTATCCTCAAAACCATTAGCACCAAGAGAATTTCTAGTGTCTCTACAGTGGTCGGGGATATTCTCTAAATAAAAGAAAAATTACAACAAAGAATTCCTTTTAGCTAATCTTTCATTCATTCATTTCTGAATTAAGTTTCTTCAGATTCAGTTGGTTCTGGATTTCTTTTTAATGGCTCTGGTGAATGAAAATACTCGAATTTTGTAAGTCTTAAAATAGGTCTAATCACATCTCTATGAAAGCCAACAATCCTCTCAATATCTTCTTGTAATGGGATTCCAGTAGGAAGAGCAACTGACAAACGTGTAAACTTCGCATCCATTGTGTTTAAAGCATCATACAACCTATTTGGATCATCTTGTTCAGGCACGTCATCCACAACATAAAGTGACATTTCTCTTTTTTTTGCTTCACTAACAACATGTTCATAAACTCTCAAAACAATTCGCATTAATGATGCATTCATATCAACTTTACCATGTTCAACACCTCGAAAAATTTCTCCAAAGTCATATCCAAAACCTAATATGTTTAATCTTCCCTTATGCCCTATCGGATGATCATAGACTGCAAATCCTCTATCAATTATCATTCTATTATTGAAAATAATATTTTCTCCTATCTCAAAAGCTAAATTTTCTGCTGGTCTATATCTAACAGAATCTTTATCGAGTTCTGGTAAAGCACTAAAATAGACTGGAAATTTTCTAATCAAAGGATCCATAACAAACAAAATAAGTCTTAGTATAAAAATATTTACATCACTTTATATCTGCGTGCAAGGCCCATATTTATCTTTTTTGCAATTTCATTAGCATCTTTTTGTGTTAATTTACTTTTTTTAGCTAAATTTTTGATAAATTCTAACTCTTCACTCTTACTTCCCATAATAAAAAAGAATATAATTGAAATATAAAAATTCTTTCACTCACTCGGCGCTGTCCTAAATCAATTAGAACGTAGATCATGACATTATGTAATATTGCTC
>CAZGQD010000048.1:0-7975 GCA_964527395.1 uncultured Methanosarcinales archaeon | reverse complement strand
GTTCATGAAAATATGGAAGATAAATTATTAGACCAATTCGTTAAAAAGATTAGATCTTTAAAAATACCAACTTATGCTATAGGAAGAATAAAAACTGCTGATGGTAAAGGAACAAAATTCTTTGAAGTGATAATTAAAAGACCTGAAAGATATAATCAAAAAGATTTGATTAAAAAAATACCAAAAACATATCAAGGATATAAAGTAAAAGTATTGTAATAATATTTTAAAAAGATGCTTCTTTGTCACCTAAACAAACTTGATTTTTCATATTCCACCAAAGATATCTTGCCATACTTGCATCTTCTTTTGAAGCTTCACTTGATAGCAATTTAGTCATATTTCTCTTAAATGCTTCTTTTGCTTTATTTGAACATTCTTTTGCTTTAGTTCCTTTTGCTAAGAAAGTGACTATTTTAGTAGCTGGATCTAAGAATAATTTAGCAGTTTCATCAAGAACTGGCCTACTAATCATATTTGGTTCATAGAAAAAGATAAAATCGTCATCATAACCTATGTAAGTAGAATTTCCTTCCTCTACAACCTTTCGACCTAATTTCTTTGCAGATCTACATGATATTGCATATGTTATTTTATTTTTCAATAAATTTTCATTATTGCCACTTGCAATAAGTGGTTCATTTTTATGGCCAGTAACAGTATTTTCATTACCATGCCCATTAAGAATAACTAAATCTGGTTTTTGTTTTTCTAAAATTCCTTCGACTTCCATCTTATTTGCTCTTTCTCTATGTAGATCAAATATTTTAAGATCTTTTTTCTTAGCCAAATGCAATGCTTTAATGGTCCAATTTGATAAAAAATGGGTTGTATCGTCATGTTCTGGTCTTGTTAAGAGAATTTTCTTATTCATGATAAAATACCTTGTTTTAGTGATCTTAAAAATTGCATTTCTATTTCCATAATTTTTTTGCCTATGGGGTCACCTTCTTTAACTTTTGCAATTAATTCATCTCTACTGAATTCACCTGCTGATCCAATAGACATTTTTTTGTCTGGTGGCAACATTTCAAGCCTTGCTAATACAATTTTTTTAATATCTTCCTCAAATCCCATTTTAAATAATCTCTAAATTCTTTAATTTTTCCAATATCTTTTCTCCTAAATTAGTCTTCTCTTCAACTTCAATATAAGCAACTTCCCAAGAGATTGGTCCTTCTTTTTCTAAGACTAAAATGGTTTCTTTTCTTAAGCTAATTGGAAGATTAGAAAAAAGTTTTAAGAATCTTTCACGTTTCATCTAAAAACTAATCCTTAAATCTTTATAAATTCTATTTTTATTTTAAAAAAGAAGGTAATTTTGGCTGTTAAACCAGAAAAGAAAGCCATTTTTACCGATTTAAGCCAAAATACGCTCAAAATTCCCTTTAAACAGCAAAAGAAGGCCAAAATAACCTCTAAAACTAAAAATCAGCCAATTTTGACCGTTAAAACGCAAAAGAACGTCATTTTAACCGATTTAACAAAAATCCAGCCAATTTCTCCCTATTCATGAAAATCATATGTTTTTCAGACGCAAAATAGAACCAAAAACACAAAGATTAACTTAAAAAGCGAAGCATTTATAACATATACCTAAACCAAACTGGAAAATGACAAACAGAGTATCAAAAGGACTTTTACCATCAGCAACAAGAGCTCAAGGTTCTTCAATTGACACCGTTGTTTTAACTGAAGAAGGTCAACAATTAACTGATTTTGGAACTTTTGGAGTTTATACTGAAAGTGGTAGAATTAATCCAGACACAAGTCATAGTAGGGCACCTGTTGATAGAGCATATGAAGGTTATTCCTCGATGAGAAGAGGCAGAGTTAATACTGTTGAAGTATCCGCAAGTGGCTATGGTCCTAGCTCAGTTAACAATCAAAAAACGTTAGTAGCAAAATACCTAAACAAAACAGCTTAATCCTTAGCTTTCCTATCTTGAACCTTTTTCTGAACATCTACAAAATGTCTTCCTAATTTCTTCACAATCTGTTTATGTTTGTGGCTTTTAAGTTCTAAATTATCAAGATATTGTTTGTGTGGTAGATCCATTAATGCTACAGAATGTTCCAAATTCAGCTTTTGGTGTAAGAATCCATTAACTTGAGAATAAATAGCCTTAGCCTCATTTAACTTTGAATCAAACTCCTTCACGTCTTTAATTGAATTTGACACAGAATGAAAATCGTCATTTAGGAGTTTGTTGCTCAGATGCTCCATTTTCCGAGAATCATCTAGTCCTTGAAAGTTGAGCAGTTTCATATCAACAACAGCATTTGATATTGCTTGCATTCTTTCAGTGTTTCTATCAACAAAAGAAAGTGCATTCAAAACCTTATTGAACTCACGCAACTGTTTTTTCACATGCTTAGCTTCATGTTCCTCTAACGAACCATCAAATGCATGAGAACTAAATTCTTTTAGAGGTTTGACCCAGTGCTTCTTCAGATTAGTTACATCAGAACCAACAGATTCAAGTGAGCGAAGCTCACGACGGATATCTTGCACCTCCATAAACATAAAGAAAAAGAAAAGGGGTTTTTAAAGGTTTGCGAGTGCCAATGAGAGAATGTTTAAAATCAGAATGATTTTCACATACTATTCATGAAACATTTAACTAAAAAGGACCTAAAGACACTTGATTTCTATAGATCTTAGGTAATCTAATTGGCCCTTGCTTTAATCCTCTATAAAGAACAATCCTTGGGGGTATTGCTCCTGCTAGAACTGCAGCATCTATAATTCCTTTAGCTTTAGATGCACTTGGTCCTTCAACAAAAACATGTCCTCTATGTGCTTGCACGGTAACTAAATCATCTGGCCCATTTCTTAGATATGCTATCCCTCCATCATTGTCATCATAAGCAAATCCTTGACCACCGACCAGTTGATCTAGAACAACGTTCACATATTTGTTTTCCATTTTTATTTATAAACAACTAATCCTTCTGGAACTTTTCCTTTAAGAACAGCAGCATCAACTATTCTTTGAGCTTGTGCTACATATCTCTTTGCACCTGAAACTCCTATGTTATGAGTCCCAAAACCAACTTGTATTGCAGCATGACTTGCAAATCCAGTCCCAACAGCATAAAGAACTCTGGAAAAACAATCATTATTGTTCCCTTTATCTGCTTCAAATTGCCTTGATTTAAGCAAAACAGCAACTATTCCTGCCTGGTTTTGTCTTCCAACTCTAAGCATATTTCCTAATGAGCTCCCATTACTTACCATATACAACATATGTTAGCATATTACTTATAAATCTTATGTTAAAAATTAGTCAAAAACAGAAAAAATCACTTGAATGTGTCAAAAAAACACAAATTACAATAAGACAAGCTTTATAAATGACCCCTTAGTTAGATACAAATCCTATCAAATACACGGGGGAGATATTTATGAGTTTATTTTGTGAAAAATGTTCAGCGATTATGCGACCAACTAAAAAAGGTGATAAGAAGATATTAGCTTGCAGTTGTGGCTTTGAAAAAGATCCTAAGGGAGAAACTTTGATTGTTAAAGAAGAGATGACTGACAAAAAGCCAATTGAGGCTGTTAAAGAAGCAACAGAATTGATGCCAAAGGTTAGAATCAAGTGCGATAGTAGAGAATGTGAAAATGACATTGCTTTTTATTGGACTCAACAAACAAGAGCTGCTGATGAACCAGAAACAAGGTTCTTTAAGTGCACCAAATGTACTCACACTTGGCGAGAATACTCTTAATTTTAATTTTTTTAATTTTTTACAACAATGGCAAACACACTAACTCAACTAAAAGACAAAGTAACTTCTAGTGACCAGTATAAAAAGTGGGAAGCAACAAATCAAAACAACATTTTCTCACATTTCTTCACACAAATTAACCAAAATTATGTTCCTACAACTGCTTGGGACATTGCTTTTTACAACACAGATTCAGAAAAAATCACTGTTTTCACAATCAACGAAGCAAATGAAGTTGTGCAAAAGAATACTGATGATGTTTTCAAACAAAAGCAATCACAAGTTCACGAACTAAAACTCACAAAAGAAACTTTAGATTTTACTGACTCTATTGTTCCATGCCAAAAAGCCATCCAAGAAAGTTTTCCAGATTTAGATCCATTAAGAGGCAACGGTTTTGCAATACTACAATCCTTACAAAACGACACAAAAGAGGAAGAAGAGATCTTAGCAACTTGGAACATTAGTTTCATCACCAAGAAACTTTCTTTCTTAAACATAAAGATCAATGCTAACACAGGCGAGTTGATTAGCACCAAAGAGCATTCAATGTTGCAGAAGTGAAGTAAATTCTCTTCTTTTGTACAGAAATATATTTATAGTAAAGAATAATTTAAGATACCATGGAAACAGTAACAATTTCAAAATCTCAGCTTGAAAGTATTGAAAAAGAGAATCAGAAGTTAAAGACTGAAGTAGAAACACTAAGAAACACCTCACTTTACAGAAGACTCCTTGATTGCTTGGAGAATTTAAAAGAAAAGGAGTACACCCGTAAGGATTTAGGAATCTAAAATCTTCTTTCTCAATTTATCAATAGTCTTTTTTTGTTTATCTTTGCTTGTTTTCATTTGAAAATCAAATATAATGATCTTTTTAGCAGTTTTTTGGTAGTAGTAATATAATCTAAGCGGAGGATGTTTATTTTTCATTTCATAAAGCCAAACATGGTTATCTAAGAGCTTACCTGCATTAGGCCCAGAAATCTCTAATTCATCAAGCCATTTTTTAAGAATATTTTTGTATTGTTCCTTTTTAATAGCTTTAATTAGCTTATTTTTTACGATCTTATCAAAAACAACAACAAATTCTCCTCTCATAAAAACTAAAGATGTTTCTTATTACTTAAGCATGATTATACTCAAAAATCTATGATCAATAGCAAAGTTTTAAAATAAGGCCTTATGCAGACTTACATATAATGGATCGCCAAATAAAACACATAATATTTGACATGTCTGAAGTAATCATTGAAGGTTTAATTGATGTTGAAAGTGAAATCTCGAAAATTTCTCCTTTACCAAAAGAAACAATTTCAAGAGTTTTAAGAGATAAAAAACTAATAGATCTCTTTGAAGCAAAACTTTCAGAAGAAGAATATTGGAATTTGGTAGAAAAAGAGTGCAACACCAAAATTCAAAAAGATAAGTGGTCAGGAATAATTTATGAAAAGTTCAAAAGAGATATGCCTGGTACAAAAGAGCTGATTCAAGAACTAATAGACAGGGGCCATAATTTAGCACTTTTATCAGACCATGCTAAAGAATGGACTGAATTCATAAAAAAGCATCATAATATCCAAGATCTATTTGAATCAACAATGTTCTCATATAAGATAAATGTAACAAAAAAAGACACTGGTGCATTTAGAAAAGTTCTAGATCAAACAAATTTTGATCCTGAACATACACTTTTTATTGATGACAGTAAAAATAATATTGAAATAGCTAAATTGTCTGGAATAAGACACACTCATTTATTCACAACAGCAGATAATTTAAGAGAATTCTTAAAAGAAAAGAATCTTTTATAATTATTAAGGGTCCAATTCACTTGTCATACTTTTCTTTCAAAATATTTTTCACTTTGTTTCTTAGGAACTCAATCTCCTTTGTAGTAATTTTATCGATTATTTCTTCAATTTTTAGAACAAAAGGTCCTGCAGTTTCAGAAGAATTCTTTAATTTCTCCTTATCAAGTTCCAAAGCTACATAATATTGGATTTCAACTCTCAATTCTTTTGCTGAGAAAAAATCTTTATAATGTTTTTTATCAAGATAACCTTCTTCAACAAGCAAGAGGTATAAAAGTGAGACGCTACAATCATGAATTTCTGATTTTATTCCACATTTTTGCAAGAAAGCATAAAACGCAAAATAACGTGCATAATATGCAGTTGTAGCAATCCAATCTACTTCTTTTTTCTCTTCAGCAGAATTAAGCATATTAAGAGCACTTTTTGCTTTTTTAAGATATACATCACAAAGATTTTGATTGATCTCTTGTAGTTTAATTCCTCTTTTTTGTTTCATACACCAAGAGATATGTTCATTAAAGTCTTCTTTCATTATAAAATCTCCAAAGCAAGTTAACAAATTGCTCTGAATTATTCAAAATAATATGTTTTTTAACGATTTCTATAGTCAAAGCATCACGTTTTTTAATTCCTTTTTCAAAGTTACTCATAGAAGACATTTTTATGTTAATTATTTTACCATAAATTTCCCCTATTTTTCTAATCTCTTTTTTAGTCTCTTCACCAATTCTTCCAAAATAAAACAGGTCAATATCGCTATTCTCGTCAAAACTTTCATCTGCATATGAACCAAACAATATTAGTGAACCTCTAAACTCAAAATCAAACAATTCTTGAACAATTTTCTTTATGATAAACACTCTATCAATGTAATCATTAGTTTTTTTAAGTTCTGAGATCAGTAAAAAATTCCTAGCAATAATGTTCCTTAAATTCAAAGAAAAAGCTTTGTTTCTTCCAATAAACCTTGAATTCAAAACTTTCTTCTTTTCAAGTGATCTCAAATAAGGAAGTAATGTCACATGGCTTTTACCAAGTTTTTTAGCAATTTGGCGTACATACAATTCTTTTGAGTAATCTGTCCTATACAACGAAATAATCTCAATCGCCAAATCAGTAGATTTTCCAACCATTTGGTAGAAAATCCAACCGCTCTATTTAAACCTTTCTAATGAAAAGTTATTTGATAAAAAAATCAATTTCCATATTTTTCTTTCAACTCTTCCAATTTCTTTCGTGCAATTACTCCTGCATCAAAACCTTCCATTTTAATCAATATCAAAAGTTCAATTAATACTTGCCCAAGTTCTTCTTCAAAGTTGTCTCTGTCAACACTCCCTCGCATCTTTGTTTCTTTGTTGAAAACCTGACGTGCAACTTCTCCAATCTCTTCAACTAAATGTATAAACATTGAACTGCTAGTAAATGGGCAGTTTTGCGCTGCAAATCTCTTTTTATAAAACTCAAAACTCTCGGTTTGTAATTCATTTATATCTTCCATAACAAGGTTCTAAAAGATACTAGTTTAAAAGATTTCTTGATCAAAAAGAATACTCCATAGATCAAAAGTTATAATCATTTATCACAAAAGCAAAAGTCACGACACAGGAGTACCTTCCCAGACTATACATCAGTGAAAAACAGTCTTTAAATACTAGTTCTATCAACGACAATGTTGCGCGGACAAGTTGGGCCTTGTCAAGTGAAGCGTAAACAACAGGTGGTGTAAAAAATATGGGAAGTATAAGTTATAAAACACAAATGTCGTGTCACAAGTTAGACGCATTCTTAGTAAAAGAAGAACTAAAACAAAGTCTGAAAAAGACTGAGTAATTTTTCTTATTTTATTACTTTTTCGGATCTAATACCTCCGTGCTTGTGCCGATTGGGATCCTTAATTTTTAGACATAAGGAAATGAAACATTTTCTTGCATTTTCATTTTATTTCATTTCCATTTTTTGATTAGACAAATTAATATCTACTTCATGATGATCTTTTTTTTCTTGATACTTCAAAAATTTGGAATTCTCAGAAACCTTGTCAATAAATTTTTGTTGCAGATCTTCATCAGATTCAAAGACAACACATACTTTCTTAGTTCCAAAAAAAACTTCAAAATTAAACTCTTCTTTGTACCAATCTAAAGTTTCCTTTTTTTCAACAAACATTTTTTTCTTCATAAGCTCATCATCTTCATTTCTATAACAATAAAAATCATCATAAACATCAATTTTTAAAAAATCCAATAAAAAGAGGTATAACTCAATAAAATTAATATCTCTCTTAAACTTATAATCTACTCTTCTCTCATTCCTGTTAATTGACAATATTTTTGCTTTTGACATAAATAAAATAATATGATTCTCATTTATAAATCTTCAGAGAAGATATTACTTAAAATTCAAAATAAAGAACACAAAACC
>CAZGQD010000047.1:0-9497 GCA_964527395.1 uncultured Methanosarcinales archaeon | reverse complement strand
TTCTAAATCTCACACTTCGGTTCTACAATCTGCCGACTAACATACCCAATACTAACTACCAGCAAAAACAAAGCCAAAATACTAAACTCCTGGCCTCCAAGTGGCAAAAAAGCACCTAGACTCCCAAACCCCAACAAAGAAAAAGCTCCAATTCCACAAGCCGGACACGCAGGTGCAAGAAGCGATAACAAAACCCCTCCTGTAACAGCTCCTTTCTTCCTTCCACTAGCAACTGCAGTCATTTCTTGGTTCTTCCGATAAGCATACACCACCATAGCAATAAGTAAAGCAGACAAGAATGACAACAATAGCACCACTAAACCAGCAGAAAGTGAAACTGTTCGAAGCGAATAATAAACTCCATCAAAGAACACTTTAAATGATGAAAATAACGTAGAACCAACAAGTGACCATTCCCGAATAAACGCATTAAGTATCAAAAACAAAGAAAACAGCCCCAACATCAGCAATTTACTTTTGCGATCGAACCACACTTCTTTAAAAGCAATCCTAATAAGCCTAAAATATTCCTTAAAACTCACCATCAAGAAGATCAACTCCTACAACTATATAAAATTAACAACCACTCTATAGAAATCTTCCTCGTCTGTGCCATCAATGACAACGTTGACAAAGTCAATGGTGGCATGGCCAGGCGGAGAGTGACCAGTTGCCCTACGAAGTGGGGTGTTTGGGCACTTGGAGTAGAGGAAGATTTTCACAAAGCCATAAAAAAGAATTAAATCTAATTAGAATCTGCTCTTTCCACTTGTGTATTCACAGGTGGTGTTGAATATTATTAAACATTAATTGGAAAGAGCAGGGTCCAAGAAAATCAGATCGAGCGAAGCGAGCATGCATGAAAAGCAAAGCTTTTCAGCACTGAAAATGTTTCATTTTCATGTGCCACCATGTCTTTGACTGGTGGTGTCTGATTTTCGTTTGACATTAAAAAAATAAACAAAAATAAAATAAACAACCAGTACCTAACTAGCTTCAAGTGCAGCTTCGATAGCAGCTTCAAACACGCTAAAAGGTTGTGCTCCAGAGATTTGTACTCCATTCACAAAAAAGCTTGGTGTACCTTGAACTCCTAACTTCTGACCATCAGCCAAATCAGCAGTGATCTCAGCACTGTGTTCAGAACTATCAAAACAGCTATTAAAAGCATCCATATCAAGTCCTAACTCCTCAGCCCATACAACATACTGAGACGAAGCAAGCAAACCTTGGTTCTCAAAAATCAAGTCATGGTATTCCCAAAACATTCCTTGGTCTTGTGCACATTCTGCTGCCATAGCTGCTGGAACTGCTTCTGCGTGAAACCCTAAAGGAAAGTCACGAAATACAATCTTAACTTGCCCACTAGCTACATACTTCTCTTCAACTTGTTTAACTGTTGTATATGCTCTAGCACAAAACGGACATTCAAAATCACTGAATTCAATTATTGTGACAGGCGCATCATCTTCTCCTAGTACAGGATCTTCTTCAGCGTCATAATAATCACTAGCCACAAAATCACTAAAGTCAGGTGCTGCAGCTCCAGTATCACCAGCTCCACCATTATCTACAACTGCTCCTCCTGAACCACTACCAGCAGCAGAGATACTTATGTCCCAGTTAGCAAACAAGGAAACTACTAATAACACAGCAAGTACTCCTGTTGCAATTTTCCAATTTCTACTTTCATCATTTTTCATTTTACTTCCACCAGTACTCGTATGAGTACTATGTTTTTTACTACTGCTATGAGAATGCTCTTTTTTAGAACTGTCATGATCATCATGCACAACTTCCACTTTAGCAACTTCTTCAGCAGCAGATTCATCTTTTTTCTTCACTTCTACTTTCTCAGCAGAATCCTTTTGAGAATCCTTTTTCATTTTTAAAACCCCCTATAATTTCAAAGTTATATAACCTCAAAATCAGCTTTCAAGCTTTATATTCTTTATGCTCCTTAAAAGCAATTAACGAGCAATAAATTCAAGCAAAAACCAACATTTATATAGCAAAAACATATTCTCTACTATACAAATCAAACTTAAAAGAGGTTTATAAATGAAAAACAAAACAAGTTCTTACTTAGTAATCCTTGTAATAATTGTAGCCGCAGTAGGTTTAATCTTAACTTTCACAGGCCCAAAAATAACAAACAATGATGCATTAGTTGGAGAAGCCTTCAAATCAACTGCTATGTCTTGCACAGATGAAACAGATGATGGTGTAGATTTTTTCTCTAAAGGTTCAATTAAAGATGACAAAGCCAATACAATCGTAGATGAATGTGATGGAAACATCTTAAAAGAGACTTATTGTGATTCTAACTCTAAGATGGCCATATTTCTAACATTTGATTGTTCCCAATTTGGCCCAGGCTTAACTTGTGATGATGGAGCATGCATAGGCGATGGAAATGAACCTTCACTCAAAGCAGGTTTTGAATAATCTTCTTTTTTTCTTTCTTTTCAATCTTCTTCTTAAAACAAATGTAGTATCCGGATATTATTGCATGGTACTTTTCTTGCTTTTTTCATTTTAATTCCACCTCTTTGCAAATAATCCAAATATACTGCTTGGTTGAAGTTTGAACATCACTGCCTCATTAGGCGTGATGCCTTCAGTTCTGCTCAATCCCAAGTGAATTCTGTCATTATACCATTCAACAAACTCTTCAAATGACTTAAATTTATGTCTGTTTTTCTCATAAGTTCTAAACCAGCGCTCATTTTTCCCATTGGTTTGAGGATGATTTCGTCTTGAGGGGATATGATTCATCCTTTCTTTTTCGAGGAATTTTTCAAATTCACATTTACCTTTTTCTCCTTTTTTATTGAACTTATTTGTGTAAAATTGAGATCCTTTATCAATATTAATTTCTCTAATTATAGAAGAATATTGATTTAAAGCTATTTTTTGAGCATTTTTCATCAAATTGATGTTATTTTCTGCAAGAGAATTATCAAATTCTCCCCCACAAATAAGCAATCTTGATGCATCATCAATAACTACACAAACCTGTTTTCCTGGCATGACTTTTGATTCGTGCCAGTCAGAATGAACTAAAGAAAAACTATGATCTCTTTCATATCTGCAAAATCTTCTTTGTTTTTTCTTCTTTGGATCTTCGTTAGATATCCCTTTTTCAAGAAGGAAAACATGAAGTTTATTTCTTGGAATAAGCACATTATGATGCTTTTTTATGTATAATCTCAAGGCTAAAGCTCCTTGAATTTTACTTTCTTTTGCAGATTTTAATATCAAATCTTTCTGAAAATCAGAAAGAAATGTCTTTGGTCTTCTTTTTCTATTCAATCTAGGAACAACTCCAGTTTGACGATATTCAGCACAAAGTTGCTGAAATCGCCTAAGTTTAATATTCAAATGTGGGAGAAGTTCTTTATTCTTTTTGCCTAATTTTTTCTGTTTTAGAGCCCATTCTAACTTATTTTCATGCAATTTAACCATCTTGAGAAAAGAAAGCATCTTTTCTCTATCAAATTGGTTGTATAAAATAAGAGATTTAAACCTCAAAAAATAGGGGTGCAATAATTTCGGGATACTACATCTTCTTAAAACAAAAAAAACACTTATATACTAAAACCTCTTTATTCCAACCAATAGTAATTATACTTTTACGTAAAAGAGGTTTAAAATGGGAAATAAAGATGATAGAATTTATACAATTCTAGTAGCTGCGGTGGCTATAGTTGGAATTGTATCTTTAGTTCTTTCCAGTAATGGTGGAGGACTAAGTTTAGGTGATAGCGATGGCGCAATAGCTGGTCATGCAATAATGAGTGGAGTATCTTGTTCTGGCGAGTCAGATGGTGGAAAAGATTACGAAACATACGGTGAAGTAACTTTAGATGATGGCGAAGTAATAGAAGATTCTTGTACAGATAGTGATGTTTTAAGAGAAGTTGGTTGTTTTAAAAGTGAACTAGTAATAAGTAAAGTAGCTTGTAGCATAGAGCATCCAGGTACAGTATGTGACAGTGGTGCTTGTGTAGCAGTAGAGGTGTGTGATGATGGATCAGACAACGATGGTGACGGCTTAGTTGATACAGATGACCCAGATTGCCTACCCGACTTAGTTTTCGTTGAAGATGAATCAGATATGTCTTGCAGTGGAACATTATATGACGACCCTGATGGAACTCTTTTAGAAGGAGACATCTCTTGTTCAACAACAGTTGGAGTTAAGAATCAAGGTGGAACATCTGTAGAAGATTCACACTTTAATTATTTCTATGTTGGTTATGGTGGTGCTCAGCTAACATCAGCATACATGTCATTTACAAATATTAATGATCTTGATGGTGAACTTGCAGCAGGTGAAACAAAAACAAAAACATCTACATATTCAAAAACAGGTCAAGATTCTTCTTCAAATCTTTTTACAGTTTTTGAAGACATTTACTATGATGGATCAGCAGAGATTAGTTTTTATTACAATATGGATAGGAGTAATGACATATACGAATCAGCAGATGACGAAGAACCAGAAACAAATAACGAAGGTAGTTCAGAAATATATGAACTTTCAATCGATGATTTCTCAGTAGTTGAAATTGAATGTACATCCGATTCACACTGTGGAGCATTAGAATTATGTTCAAGTAATGAATGTGTAACTGTAGATTGTAAAGAAGATTCTGATTGTTCATCAGATCAGTACTGCTCAAGTAATACTTGTTATGATATCGAATGTCATGAAGATTCAGAATGTGGATCTGGAGAAGGTTGTTACAGTTCATACTATGATGGAATTGATTGGCTATATTGGACTTGTCAAACCACTGCTTGTTCAGATAACGATGGTGGTAATGAAGTAACAGTTCCAGGTACTGTAACAAATACAACTTGGATGGGAACAAACACAAAACCAGATAGTTGTAATGGGGATTACATCAACGAATACTATTGTGAAGACACATCTGATGATGGTTATGATAATGATATCTGGACAGTTAGCTCATATACAAGTTGTACATCAGTAGATTCAAGTTACATTTGTGTCACAGACTCAGACGAAATAGGTTACTGTGATTCAGAATAGGCTACTGTGACTAAAACCAACATTTTTTCTTTTTTTCTTTAAATTTTCTTCTAAATAACCAACTCAAACAACCAATTCTCTAATAATCAACCTTGTGAAACACTATATTTGTTTCTGTATAATCAAGAACAGAACAATACGAAGATAACAAAACCTTAACTTCCCCAAAACCAAGCACAGCATCAAGCAACACATCATAAGAGAATTCCAAAAACATAGGTTTACGTAAAAAAGCACAAGAAGCACTAATCTCCGAAATCTCAACCTTAGAATCCACATCAGGATCAAGTATCACCTTACCTTTGATCCTATCAATAAGTACAAAAAACTCATATCCATCAATACTAACCTTAACATAAAACGCAGGTATCAAATAAGTAGTAATAGAACTAACAGGTTTCTCAGATATCAATTTGATATCTTTAACAGACAACTTTGAAGGAACTATAGATATAACACTACGAGCAGCAAAAGAAGCACTCTCACCTACAACATCAACTTCTTCCTCCTTCTCAACAAGTGCATCTGCAATCGACCCAACAGATTCATTAGTTTCAACAGCCATACTAACTTCATCATCAACTACAAGCTCCTCAGAACTAGCACCCAAGTCAACCTCTTCTCTATTACCAACAGACCTCTCTTCCCCTCTAGCTTCACTAGCAACACTACTCTCAACACCACCAAGCACATTCACAGCCTCTCCTCCATGAAGACTTCGACGCAAACGAACTCTTACAACAAGGGGACGATCTACAATCCCACAAACCATAGCCGACCCAACTGCTAAATTTTGTATTTCATCACTAGCTTCACTACCAACACCTTCAGCAGAATTAACAATCGAACGTAAATCATTTGGGTTAGTAACTTTCATTATAATCTGTGTAGAGCACTGAGCCAAAACAGTCTTTTGCAAAAGTGCAGGCCGCTGAGACACAACACATAATCCAAGTCCAAACTTACGTCCTTCGCTACTTATCAAACGAATAATTTCAGATGAAACAGCTTTTCCAAATCCTTTTTCAGGCACAAAATTATGCGCTTCCTCAAGTACACAAAAAAACGGAGGAATTTTCCCTTTCTTACGTGCCAAGAACAAATCCTTCAATAACCTACCAACAATCATCGATCCAACAGCAGGATCAACACCCTTCAAATTAATAATAGAAGCCCGACCTGGAGCAATTATCTCATTCAACGGAGTAGCTGCAGCACTAAACACACCTAACTTACGCAAATGCTCAATAGTATCAATAATAGGCCACACCATAGAATTGTTCATCTCTTGCAGATTAATAATCACATTATCAAAATTAATCTCATTCTCAGACAGATCTGAAACAGCAGAAAAGAGCAAAGCTTCCTGCGAGTTAGAAAGTGATACAGGCAACATTTTCATAAGTTCATAAGAAGTCATTTTCTCAGACAAGCGCAACGGCTTAAATGAAGAATCAACCTCCATATCCCCATACTCCTGAACAACAGAATAATACCCTTTAGCTTTAATCCCCCAAGCACCAAGGGCCTCACTAGACGCATTACTAGCCCGACGAAGTGATCCATATTCTCCATGCGGATCAATAACTAACAACGGAACCCCTCTTTCAATAATCTCTTCAAGCAAAACACCAACAGTATATGACTTCCCAGCACCAGATTTAGCAAGCACAGCCAAATGACGAGTAAGCACTTTCTGCAAATCAACCTTAACCTTAAGATCTTTCCCCTCTAACTTCCCAATATAAGCCCCATCCACATCCAATTGAATAATTTCCTTTATAAACGAATCTTCAGCATCAAGAACTTCAGACCCTACTTCAAACGGAACTCGAACCCCAACTAAACGACCAGAACTATCCTTATACCCAATCACATTACATTTGGCCACCATAGAATCATGGTCACGAACAAGCCCCAAAACCTGACAAAGTACGAATCCATATAGTGAATGGTTTACTTGCAAAAACCCAAACTTACGAACGCGACTACTTGTCACTAAAAATGAAAAACGTAAACAATTAACTTTCCCACATATTTTACCCAGTATCATAACAATAAAATCAAGCCAAAAACATCTTTATCTTCTTTATGGTCCTAGAAAAGACAAACAAAAGCTCAAAAAACAATATTAATATGCAAACCTTTATAATTGAAACCATAATGGTAACAATCATCATTAAAATGATAACACTAATAAAGCCAGGATACAAGAAAATAATGCATCTTTTCTATAATGATAAAACTAAGAGCTTACATCTAAGAGAAATCTCAAGACAAACTGGCATTCACCCACCAAGTACAACTAGGTTCCTAGAAGAACTAAAAAAAAGGCAAATTCTAAAATCAAAAAAATTAGCCAATCTAAAATTATTCAGCTTAAATAAAAACAAAAAGACTTTTTATTTACTACAAATATTCGACTTAGAAAAATTAGAAAAATTACCGAATATTAGAATAAAAGCAATTAATCTTTTTCTAACTGAGTTAACAACAAAACCAATTTTTGCCATTCTTTTCGGATCAACTGCAAAAAACACCTTCAAGAAAGAGTCAGACATAGACATTCTTTTAGTTACAAATCAAAAAATAAAAACAAAAAAAGCTAAAAACGAAGTAGATGCCCAAACTGCAATAGATATAAACTGCTTCCAACTTAACTTTAAAGATTTCATGCTTGATCTTAAACTAAAACAAGACAGGGTGCTGCAATCTGCCATTGAAACAGGTTTTCCTTTAATTAACCACATCCAATATTACGAGACAATCTTTAAAGAGAATAAAAATGAGAGAATATGACTTAAAACAACTAATTGACAACCAGAGCCACAGAAACAGTAAAATCATTGACTTCCAAGAAAGAAAAATTCTAAACAAACAAGCGGCAGACTGGCAAGAAGTAGAAGGTCATTTACAAAAATCAAGACATAATTTAAGGTTCATCCAAGAAAACATAAAGCTAAAATTTTTTGACTGGGCCATTACTGGCTGTTATTATGCTTGTTATCATGCTGCTATAGCTTTAATCCAAACAAGGGGCTACAGCTCTAAGAATCATTTAGCAACTTTATGCATCTTAATTCAAGAATTCTACAATAATGGTCTGACTAAAGAAGACATAGAACTTTTATCTAATTTTCTTGATTACAAAGATATCCTCTTCTATGTTCAATCAAAAAACAAAAGAGAAGAAGCTACTTATTCTACGAAGCTTCTTTTCAATAAACAAGAAGCTCAAGATTTAAGGTTCAAAGCAATCATGTTTGTCAACAGAGTAGAAGAAATAATAAAAAAAGCGTAACAATAAAATCAACCCAAAAACATCTTTATAGTAAATGTGCTAAACATCCGTATATACTGGTCCGTAAGTAGAAAGTGGAACTTTTCTTACGGAACAGTGTTTCGAAGGTTGCTGCCAAGCAACATTGGAAATACCACGTATTTCCATAACTTGGCAAAGCCAAGTCCCAAGGGCATTGCCCGCAGACATCCGTAACCAAGTTATAGAAACTTAGTGAAGCATGAACTAAGGTTGAAAATTAGCATGGTTTTCATAAATAGTTACGGATGAGTATATTTCGCCCATTCATAAAACACATTTACTATACAAGAAAACCGAAGGTTTTCTGTACAGGAAATTTACAATTTCCTTGTATCAAAATTCTTGCTGATTAAGCAAGTCCCGAACAGAAAGTAAGGACATGTTAGAATTCTAAGGAAAAATGTACGAGAACTAAACAAATTGGGTTTATCTTCTTTATGGTCCTAGAAAAGCACAAAAATCACTCAGCAAAAAAAACACTTATAAACCAAAACATCTTTCCAATCATATAAATCAAACTAATCAATCAAAAAGAGGTATAAAACAATGAAAGAACAACAAGTAAGGTCATATTCAATCTTAGTTGCAGTAGTAGCTATTGTAGCAATTGCAACCATGTTCCTTAATCCAGGAGCAAGCACAACAGTAGAAACAAGCGAGGAAGCAATCGCTGGTCAAGCTTTCAAAACAATAACAACTGGCACAGGAACTACAAATGTAGCTTCTAAACTAGTCTCAAGCGAATGTACTGATGAAGATGGGGATAAGAGTTATGCGCCTGAGATTGAATCTGATGTTACAGTAACTAAATCACTCAGAAACAGGGTAATCAGCACTCAAACTTTAACAGACTATTGTTTGTCAGAAACAGAAGTAGTGGAATACTCTTGTGATGGTAATGAGGCAGTTGAAGAAGTAGTAGATATACAAGATTATTTGGCAGATCAATACGGTTACAGTTCTGCAGAAGCTCAAGAATCTGATTGGCATTGTAGAGAGAATGGAGGAGCTTTCTCAGTACTAACTTCAATATAATTTTCTCTTTTTTTTCTCTTTTTAACCCAAGTTTGACAGTTTGCTCAAAAATCACCTGCGTCTAAGCTCTCGAGCTTA
>CAZGQD010000046.1:0-10481 GCA_964527395.1 uncultured Methanosarcinales archaeon | reverse complement strand
ATTCTTAAGTCAAAACTGCTGAATTTTGAGAAGAGTATTTTAGCGAATGGCTCTTACTGACAAAACAAAAAAAGAAAAATACTGGACAATAATGCAAGATCTTCTACTTCACAGACCAAGAATTAGAACAGTTGAAAACTCTTCTGCACCAGACAACAGTATTGCTTATTCACTAAGTTTCTGTAGCCCTAAAATTAGAACAAAAATCTTCTTTTCTGGTGAAGAAACTCAGCAAATGCAATCTATTTTAGAAGAAAGATTAGAACTCCCTACTGATTATTTAGTTATCTGCCCAAACATTCCAAGAGAATTCAGTGGAAAAAAGAAACTATCAATAGAAGACTGGCTAAAATTCGCAAAAGATTATAAAAAAAACAAAGAGACAGTAGTCTTAACCCCTACTCATGCAGCAGCAGATTATCAAGGTGACAAAGAACTTGAACAAGCCCTAAGAGCAGAAGGTTACAAAGTCCACAATCTCCAAGATATCTTAGTCAGAGACAAATCAACCTTAACTGAACTAGAAACCATGCAACCTGCTTTTGGAATCCATAGAAGACATAACAACCTAAATTTCAGACAAGACGCAAGCTTATACAAACTCTTACTCCAAGAACCTCTCCAAGGCCTATTCCAAGACAGCGCTCCTGTTCATATAGCTGCTGCAGCTTCAGAGTTACCTGTAGTTAGCGGATCTGCTTTTAATGATAACTACAGACCTCATAATGGCGGAGTTATCTGGAGATATATGCCTAAACTTGGTATTGTACTCAAAAATATTGTTGATTTCTAATATTAGTTAAAGATAGATAATAATTAATAATAATAATAATATATATACAACTTCTCATTCACTGTAACTCTATCACAATTTTAACCCATTTCCAGTGAAACCATTTATAAATACACTCTTAATTTAAGCACAAATGGCATATACAGCACAAGTTGAAGAGTACTCTCTACCAAACCTAGAAGGACAAAGGTGGTTAGTTGTAGATGACGAAGGTCTTATTTCTCTAGCCAACTCTCAAACCCTAAAGAAATTAGGAGCAACAGTAACAAGAGTTAGAACTGCAGAAAATGGTCTAGCTGCATTAACAACAAAAGAACATGCCAAAAAATTCAAAGGAGTTATCTCAGATTATGATACAAACTCAGATATAACTGGTGGAGACATGTTTGAACAATACTGCGCTTCAAAACACTACAACCCTGAAACTATCCTAATTGCTTCATCTGGTTCTGACCAAGAAAGATTCAAAAATCATAATATTCCTAATCTACATCACCTACCAAAACCACTTGATCAATACGCCCTCCATGATATCATAGAATCAGCTTTAAGCTCAAATTAATAATTTCTTCATAAAACCTTTATAAATACCATTCAAAAATATAACATATATGACAATTCCAAATCTATCTAACGAAACTGTACTAATTGTAGATGACCATGCTCCTTCCTTAAAACTATACCAAGTACAACTTAGAGGCACAGGAGCAACAGTAACTACAGCAACAAACGGAACAGATGGCCTAGAAGCTCTAACAACTGATAATGAAACACCTTTCTCCTTAGTTATAGCAGATTATCATTTACCTGGTATGAATGGTGGAGAAATGCTAGAAACATACTTAACAAGCAACCCTAATAGTCCAGCTGCTTTAATTGGAGTTTCTTCAGATCCAGATAGCTACAAAAGACACAATATTCCTAATCTAACAGTTTTTCAAAAAGATGGAAGTAAACAATCTTTATACAAAGCAATCAACCAAGCCCTATCACAAAGACAATTAGAATAAAAAACTAATAAAATTAAAGAACTAAAAAAACACTTCTCCACATTCACTTCCTTCTTGTAGGACTTCTAAACGCCTGAAAGAACTTTGATTTTGTCACAATCCTAATTCCTCTAGCTCCAAGTCGCAGATATTTAGCTAACTTCTGCGCTCGAGATGCTGCTACTGCTTTTCGAACTTCAAGTCCTTCATGCAAAAGTGTCTGTCCAATAATGAACTGTTCTGCAATCCGAAAAAACCTGAACACTGACCCAGCTGCTCTAAAGAACAAAATAAACGGAAACACTGCCAAGATATCCAACCAAAACCTCTTAAAAAAGATTTTCCAGTTTTGTACATGATAATAAATAAATCCTAAATCTACTACAAATATAGCAATAATTATCATATCAGAGATATGTATAACTTCCTGCCAAAAATGACTTTCTGGATGAAAAAACAATTCTGCAATAATAATCACTCCAAGCGCAAGAATAGCTGGCGGAATTAATCTAGAATTAAAATGCTCAACTTTTTCCCAAAACGGCGGCAAATGATGTAACTCTTCTTTCTTCTTAGAAACAGCTTTTCTTTTAGAAACAGATCCTTTCTTAGAAACTTTGCTCATAGAACTCTTAGAAACAACTTTCTTAGTCTTTGATTTACTACTCTTTTTAACCATCCTACTAATAAAAACACAAAAAGCTTTAATATACTTTTCGAAAATACTCTAAAGTAGTAAGAGATAACATACAACAACGCATACTACAAAGAAAATAGCGCCATCTCCTTACTGGCAATTCCACTAAAAAAATAATATATTAACGAGCATTGTTTGCACAGCAAACCTCAAAAATGGCACATTTTTCGCCGTTTCCACAAAGTGGAAAAATTCAGAGCGAATGGTCACACCCGCACTAACCTCATAAGCAAAGCGTTGAGGGTTTGGAAACATTGAAAATGATTCATTTTCAAGTGCTGGAAACACTGTTTCCAAGCATTTTCCCAAATTTCGAAAAGTCTGATAGCGCTATTTTTTCCATTTAAAAAAAACAATACATAATTCTATGTATAAATGGTACATAATCTTATATATAAACAGGAGAAAAAACTAATATGGTAAACACAAATTTCAGAATAATCACTCATCAAGGCTGCAATGACGGTCTTTTTAGCGCTTGGATCATGAAACGTTACTTCAACGAGATCCTAAAATTAAAAGGAACAAAAAATGAACTAACAAAAGATCAAATAAAAAACATCCCAGTAATAGGAATTAAACCTTACGAAGCAAAGTTAGACAATCTTAAAGGCATAGAATTCACAAAAAACGATATCATCTTAGATCTACCTAAACCAAACAAAGAAATCTACTTTTGGTGCGACCATCACTCTTCTAACAAACCAGACAAAGACAACCCACCTACACACGACCATCATTTCCAAATAGCTCCAAGTAACACTGGATTATTAATAGAGCTAGCTATCAAAGGTGGAGCCAAAAACACTAAAGGATTAGAACAATTCAAAGAATGCATAGATATAGTGGATGATGCAAGATATAACATAGAACAAATCAAAAACTGCTATTATCTAAAAGACAAATGGGACATAGACAACTCCACTCCTTTACTAAAGACCCATATTCTCTCATCTTTCATTAGAAGCAAAGACTTTTTCCTAACACAGCAGTTCTTAAATTTCGTTAGCAACAGTGCTATCACAAGCGAATCCCCTTCTCCTTTAACGAGCAAGCTCCTATGGCAACTAGAACCACTCCAGTGGCACATAGCACGTCTAAAAGGCCACAACGAATGGCGAGAACAGTTCGATGAATATGTCTACTTAGACAAACCCACCATGACAGTAATCCAAGATACTAGAAAAATCAAAAGAAGCAAAGGTATTTTCGACAGATTCTACCAATATCTAAAATACGAAGATGCAGTCTACAATTTAGTTATCAAAGTAGACGACATTGAAAACACCACTCGTTTAGGCCTAGGTGCAAACATTTTCAAAAAGAATCTAAGAAAACTAGATGTTGGAAAAACTCTAAAAACTCTAGCAAACAAGTTCGGTGAAGGTGCTGGTGGTGGTCATGCTGCTGTTGGTGGTGCTACAATCAATAAAGAACACACAGACAAAGCTATAGATTTCATATTAGATAGCATCAAAGAAGCTCATAGATAACTCTAAAAAGAAAAAACTGTCGCTCCACCTGGTAAGCTCATATATCTCACAGGCCCAATTTCAACATATTCAAAACCGACATCATTTACCCTACTAGAAACAGGTCTCTCATCAACATAAGCTACTTTTGGAATTCCTAAACTTTCAACTACTTGATTTTTTACCTCTTCACTAACTCCTGGTCCATATGTATGAAGTACAAGCCCTATAAATGGACCATCTCTTTCAATTACATTTTCCCTAACATCAGAAACTAATTCTGAAAGGTTCTCATAACCAAATGATTCAAAACTAGTCCGCTCATTATTTCCCCAGTAAGTCCAATTAGCTTCTTCTATATCAGGCGTATAAGCATTAATATTTTTTCCAACATAAAGCTCAACTACTTCTTCTACTCCTCCTTCAACTAAGTCATCTACAAAAACTACCTGAACTGGCTGCTCAGATCCCTTTATTTCACTTCCAACATCTTTAGAACTACTCTCTCCACAACCAGTAGCCAAACCTAATCCTAAAACTAAATATCCTAATCCCATAAAAACAAACAATTAATACAATTATAAAAGTATTTCGCTAAACCAAAACTACCTTTTACGCTTCTTAGCTACTTTTTTCTTAGAACTTTTTTTAGCTTTAGAAACATATTTCTTAGCCTTAGACTTCTTAGCAGCCTTTTTCTTAACTTTAGAACTTGATTTCTTAACTGCCTTCCCTTTCTTCTTAGATCCTGATTTTTTAGCTACTTTTTTCTTCTTAGCTCCAGCCTTCTTCTTCAAAGCAGCCTTTTTCTTCTTAGCCGCCATAGCTTTTTTCTTCTTCAAAGCAGCTTCCTTTTTCTTACGTGCAGCATCCTTACGCTTCTTCTCAGCAGCCTTCTTTTTTACCAAAGCAGCTTTCTTCTTAGCAACAGCAAATCTCTCACGATCCTTAATTTTAGCCTTCTTCTCTTTTTCTTTAGCTAACTTTAATTTTAATTTCTCTGATTCAACTTTCTTTAGTTCCCGAGCCTTAACTGCACCTAGCCTCTCACGATCCTTAGCAAGCTTCTTTCTTTCCCGCTCTAACTCACGAGAAAACCTCTCACGTTCACGTGCCAACTTCTTCAAGATACTTTCCTTTTCCTTCTCAAACTTAACTTTCTCAGCTTCTAATTTACGAGCCATCTCTTCAGTTTTCTTAGAGTCAGCTGACCGACGCAAAGTAGGATCTTTTTTCGCTCTTTTCACTTCAAGCTTCTTAACTTTCTCTTGTCGTGATGATAACTCCTCAACTTCTCGTTGTAATTCTCCAAGATCCTTAAGAATATCACTAGCAATAAATGAGTAACCCTCTTTTTTCTTCAATAAAATATCTCCAATAAATCCATTAATGTAAGCTCCAGCTACTGCACTTTTAAACAAATCTTGTGTTTTTGCTAAAAATCCTAAACAAAGACCTGCTAGAACATCTCCTGTACCTGCTTTAGTCATACCTTGGTTTCCTGTCCGATTAAACGCAATTTTGTTACGTGAAATAATGATATCTGTAGCACCTTTAACTAGCAAAACATTGTTGTTATGCAAAAAGTACCGCAGATTTCCCTGTAATATATCTGCTTGCTCTTTCACGTTTGCTTCACGTAATTTCTGAATCAAAAACTCCTTTCCTGAATTGATCAGTAAAATCTCTAACTCTGCCCAATGTGGTGTAATTAGTGAATTTGTAAAATCTTTAAATGATAATGTCTTAAGTGAATCTGCATCTACAACCTTCAATTTCATAGATTTACGCACAAACATCTGAGAAAATACATCGCTTTCCCGAGTAGCCCCGTTCCCTAACAAAACTGCATCAAATCTGTCAGCCAATTTGACAGCATCTTTAGCATTTTTAATGTTCAGTGTCTCCCCTGACATTTTGTGGGTAACTAAATCTAAACTAATCATGTTAATGGTCCATGCAACCTTTTCTGGTGCTGCTACAGCTACTAAATCACAACCTGCTCTAAGAGCTGCTAGCCCTGCTATTGCTGGTGCAGTCACATATTCTTCACTACCGCCTACAACTAGAGCATAGCCATTTTCTCCTTTATGAGAAGTCTTTTTCCTGTCCATTAATTTGTGAATTTGGCCTAGATTCATTGAGATCACTCCAATTACCCTACTCTATCATAGATAAGAGCAAAGTCATATCAGAAAATACTTATTTTTGCCTTTATATACTTTTGCAATTTTGCCCTAACTTTCTTCAAAAACATATCAATTTAGTTCAATAAGGGCGCATGTGTGGCCTCTAAAAAAGCAAAAGTGAGCGAAGATTTGTGAGGAACGAACAAAACCTGAAAACTCTTAGTTTTCAAGGACCTTATTGAACTAAATATGTATAAAACAGCGCATTCTTTATAAACTAAAGAAGAAAACAAGCTGAATGTGGGCCAGTAGCTTAACCTGGTGGAGCGCTCGGCTTATATGCCCCATGAAGACAAATCTAGCTCTTTATGGCAAAGACTCCGTGTGGTCGAGGGTTCAAAAGCCTCAAGAATCAAGAATCTTGACCTCTGAAAGTCCCTCCTGGCCCACTCTTCCACACAATTTCTAATAAAAGATACCAAAATCTTAATAAAGGACACAATTTCTCAAGAAGACACTTGTGCGGTAGTAGTATAGTGGTCTAGAAGTTTTAAACTGGATAATATACGGCCTTGCCAA
Organism: uncultured Methanosarcinales archaeon; assembly: GCA_964527395.1. Lineage (GTDB taxonomy): Archaea > Nanobdellota > Nanobdellia > Woesearchaeales > GW2011-AR9. The sequence goes on along the minus strand of CAZGQD010000046.1, from coordinate 3,822 downwards.
GGCTGTGACCCGAGAATCCTTGAATCAAAAGTTCTTGGATCGGGCGTTCAAATCTCGGCTACCGCACTTTTTTTATTTATTCTAAATAAAATCCTTGGACATCTTCAACAACAGCTTCTGTAGCTTCATAAAGCCCAGTTCCTACAACAGTTTCAAGTCCTCCGACTGCCGCTCCAGCTACACCAAAGACTACTGCTCCCATTACAACTGAACTTGCTAACCTCAATTGTTTTGCTCCTGGAGCTTCATACTTAATAAACAAGGAATAATCAAAAAAACCTCTTACAAAATCAGCCACTCCATCAAAAAGTTCTCCTACATAATGCGCAACAACACCATATGCTCCTCCTACTAAAACTCCTACTCCTCCATGACCCATAGCTGAAGCATATCTTAAAGTATCTTCTACTCCTTCAGATAAACCCATAACATCTGCTCCTTGTGCTGCTGCACCCATTGCAACTGACCCCAAAGCTACAGTCAAATATCCTCCTACAATAGGATGATTCACCAACTCTCTTAAATTAATATCATTTTGATTTGTATCTGCCATAAATAACACATAAAACAACTCTATTTAAAAAGAATTCCACACAAAAAACTAATAAAAAATCAAGGCATTCTATTCAGACTTTTAACCAAATAGTTATCTTCCTTATCATCAGAATCATCCATATCATCTAAGTCATCATTCACAACAGTATCATCACCAATATGTTCAGCACTCACAGCTGAAGCAGACCCATTCACTTGAGCCTCTAGTTGCAAAAAAGCATTTTCTAAATCAAATTCTTCCATCTCTTCCCCTGACCATTCAAAATCAAGCCCATCTCCTTGATACCGAGGTAATACAACCACACTAAAGTAAGGCACATCCTGCCCTGCAGAGATTCCATTCTCAATCAAAACATTTGTTCCATGACACTTAAGTGAATCAAACACCGCTGAAGAAACCAACTTAACTACAGCCCCAAGCTTAGTAAGTATTGCATCTGGCACCATTTCAAAAATGGTATACTTCTCTTTAGGTATGATAGTTATTTGTCCTGGAGCATACGCTTCTTCTGACACAAACGCCAAGAACAGTTCATCTTCATAAACTATTTCTGCTTTCTCTTTCCCTGCTACAATCAAACTATATTTGTCTCTTACCATTATTCACTCCAACAAAGCCAACTCCACATCCAAATCAATCTCCAACTTATCCACAAACACATCCTACACAAAGAAAATTAATTGTGTCTCCCTACTGGCACTCCCATCCAACACAAGACCAAAACAGCGAGTATTTTTCAAGCAACGACTTGAAAAATTAAAAGCGAGCGATCACGCCTGCACTAAGTCTGACACTATTAATTTTCTTCTATAACTATTAAACTAAATCTTCTAATTCTCATCTATCCAAACATCCCTGCAATCTCATCCAAGTCAACATCCTTTGACGCCCCTGGTCTTTGCGGAACCTTTGCTTCTTCATCATCCTCAGACTCCTCTTCATCCCCAGACTCAACAGCTTCATCTGAATCATCACTATCATCATCCTGATCATCAACACTTTCCTCACTATCAGTCTCCTCAACCTCACTAGACTCAACAGCTTCCTCAGAATCACCAACATCCTCAGCAACTTCCTCACCTGCCATAGGGTCTTCAAGCCCAGTCATACTAGAAATCTGCGCAGCAATCAACCCACGCAAAGCCTTCCTCTTATCAAGTCCAACTAACTGCCGACTTCCAGTAAAAAGTCCATCATCTTCACGTCGAGGAATGATATGCATAATAAAATCTTGAACACGCTGTCCAGCAGCTGCTCCATTTGCAACAAGAAAAGTACTCCCAGAAGCCCGCACTCCCTTAAGTGCAGCCAAACTAAGTCGACGACTAACAGTCAACAAATGTCCTAACTCTTCATCAGGTATCTGTGGCATAATCGCATAATGCTCTCGAGACAAAACTAACATGTGTCCTTTAGATGCAGGTTTGATATCTAGTATCGCCATACATTTGTCATCCGAATACACTTGTTTTGATGGTATCTTTCCATCAACTATTTGCCGAAATATAGATTGCTGTGCCTGAAGTGCTGCTAGTTCCTCTGGAGACATGTTTTTAAGCTTCTCTTCAATCTCTGCCCGTTGTTCATCTGATAAATTAGAAAGATCCATAACAACTTTTCAATCAACAAAAGCTCTTAAATCTTTTGCTTCAAAAAAACTACTTTATTTTATCTGAAAGCTCTGGAAACCATCTGTTCCTATAACTTCTAACATACATATCTCCTAATTTCCTTAAAGACAAACCTCCTACAACCATTCCAGCAACACCAAACCATCTAGTAACTTCTGTATCTCCATACAAATAATTTCCTAAAAACATACCAATAAATGCTCCTCCAATAGCTCCAACATAAGAACCATCTATCTGAACATCACTTATTTTCATATTAGTATCATGAATTAAACTAGATTCAAGATTTTCTGACAAATAACAATTTCTATTCCTATAATCAACTAAATCATTTGAAGTCATAAAACAATCCAATAAAACAGATCTCTTAAATCTTTTGCTTCAGAAAACTAAAAATAGAAACCCTCACACTCTGGAAATCTTCTTTTAAGAACTCGAACTCCATATCTTCCTCCTCCTAAAGCTCCAAACATTCCTCCCAAAAATACTCCTTTTATTCCTACTTGAGCTGCTTCAACAGAGATTCCATATTCACTCACTTCAGATAAATAAAAAGCTGCTCCTAAAATTGAAGCTCCATATACCATCCCTTTAAGAAATCTTTCACCTACAATACTCAATTTAGCATCTGCCAAAACTGAAAGCTCCAAAGCTGATGCATTATTAACATCAATCAAATTATCTTCAACCATTTCTAAAAACACCCAAATTCATCATCTTAAAAAACTTACTCTTCAAAACCGCTCCGCATACTCTGGAAACCATCTACTCATATAATTCTAAACATAAGTTGAAGCTAATTTACGTCCTCCTAACCCTCCAGCTACAGTTCCCTGCATCCCAAACAATATTGTAAAAAAAGGTTGCCCTACAAAATAATCTACTGTAGCCTCTGAACCAACTAAACCTAAAACAGCTCCACCAACAAACCCGTTATTTTCTGCACAACCAATTGTAACTTGGCCATTATAAACTAACATTTCTTCCAAATTAGAAGTCCTTCCCATCTCCACATGTTCCTCACAACTTAGATAATAAGGTTCAAGCATCATAAAAAACTCAAGAACCTAAAGCAACTTAAATCTTTTGCTTAAACAGAGTACATAAACGTACAAATACGTACATAATCGTACTCAAAAGATACCAACTGCTACCACTTGGTACCAAAACATACCAAAACTTGGTGCAACCAAGTACCAAGACTTGGCAAAGTCAAATCCCAAGACCAAAGATCGCGGATAGCAAAGCAATTCACAACGCATATTTTCAAGATCATTTACTTTCCGATCTGATCTAATTTTATAACGCTTTATCAAATACTTCTTATTATCCTTAAACCCAACAAGAAAATCATTTTGGCTATTTTTGGTAGCAAACTCTTCATAACGATCAAACTTAAACTTCCAAGAATATTTTTCACCCTCACTCAGATTTCCCATCATCAAAAAAACAAACCTAAAAACAAATAAAAACCTTTCCAATAAATATCTTCTTTATCTAAATCCATCAATATTTTTACTTATTATTATATTCTATTTAGACACTGATAAGTAATATTACCAATCTCATTTAATCCTAAAGGCTCCGTAGAAATCCTCAAACGAGGCGAAGCTGAATAGGCTCTTCTCCGCGCTC
>CAZGQD010000045.1:0-10772 GCA_964527395.1 uncultured Methanosarcinales archaeon | reverse complement strand
CTATTTGTTGATGCTGGGTCTTTGTTCTGGCCTTTTGCAATAATTGGTAAAAAGTTTTTGGCGCGCTTGCCTCCTCACTGGCAATTACATTATGAAATTACACCAACAACAAGCATTTTTGTTCATGAAATAGAACAAAAATTATTGCGTAGTTGTTTAGACCTGCGGTAAGTCTGGCCAAGCGCCATAGGACTTTTATTATAAAATCGCAAAATGATGAATTTGCTAAAATTCAGCGTCTGGAAAATGATTTTTCCATAAAGGCCAGCTTAAGTACCCAGCATCTATTTGTTGGTTGGTTGGTTGAGTTTTTATTTTGTAACAGATTTTATTCTAAATTAATTGTTTGAAGTTCTTCTGGAATATCTAAAGTTGCTATTGTATTGCGTAACATATCATAAATCATTTGAGCATTAGATCTTCTGCATAACAATTTATCAACTATTTTTCTTTTTGACCTTTCAGTTGCTTTGATTGGAACTGGAACAAAAGTGCAAGAGCTTCTTAGTTTTCTTAATAAGTTTGATAATTGATCTCTTTGTGAATTTAAATAATCTTGGAATTCTTCCCTAAATGTGTTTGCAGCTTCCATTGCTTGGAGAGTTGGATGTGGAACAGATAAAACTTTTCCATTGTAAGTAAGATTTGTTTGATTTTGTGTTGTTAGTTCAAATTCTCTTCCTTCAAGATGGGAGAAACTAAGATATCTTCCTAAAATAGCATCAAATGCGAATCTAATTAGATCTCTGTTTTTGGGATCACTTAAGTCTGCTGATGAATCAGTTAATGGAAGAGCACCAAGTAAAGAGAATTCACTGAAATAAGTTAATGGGCTTTGATGTGAATCTAAAATAGTTTTTCTTTCGTCTGAGATAAAACCAGTTTCGTTTCTGACAACCCCTAAAAAAGTGTTTGGAAGAGTTAAATGTTTTAAGGCAATTACATATCTTTTTTGATGATTTTCTTCTGATTCAACTAAATCATCTTGTTGGAGAACATATTTTTCTCTTGCTGCAATATCTGGTGCAATAGATGCCAAAACTTCTCTTGCGATAACATTGTCATAAATGTCTTGCCCAGCAGGTAAATGATATATAAAACCACTAAATCTTTGCTTTTGTCCTGGAATTAAACCTAAGATTGGTGCTTCGAGTGGAGGCAATAGTTTTATTATAGTATATCTTCCATCTGATTCTATGTTTCTTGTTACCTCTGTTTGGCTTGGATCTACTGAAACTTGATAATTGTCTTGAAGTCTCCCTTCCAAATCTACTATTGGACTGCCTATTGTGATCATATGTCTGTTTTTAGGCTTGTTTTTTAAAGTGTTTTGGCTTATTTTATAATTATTTGGCTATTTGGCAGCACGTCTTTGATAGCTTACTTGATTAGTTGTAGTTGCTGTTTGTGCTTGACTTGCTGCTTGTGCCATTAGACGGATTAATGGACAGTAGTTTTTGAAGATAACAACGTCAGCGTATTTTGTATCAATCTCAGTTTCATTTGCAACTACCTGGATACTTAGAACGTTTTCTTGACCTAGTTTTTGTCTTGTTTTCTTTACAGCTGCTGTGTCTTCTTTTGAATCCCAAAGATAAACTAAAGTTTGTCCTCTTTGTAAATCTATTTGGTCTATTTTATCTGATTTGTTATCTGTTAAATAAAATTCGTTTTCTAAGTTGTTTTCTAAACCTAGTGCTTCTATTCCCGGATAAACAATTGGTTCAATGTTTCTTGTAATAAGTCCAACTTTTAAATTTGGATTTGCTTCTTTTAATTTTCCTGTGAAAGTAATTGCACCTGGATACATCAAATGAGTTGCTCTCTTAATTGTCCAGTTTAAGTTTTTTGCAATTTTAGTGTAATTTGTTGGGTTTCCAGTGATTATGTCCCTTGCTTTATGGACTAGATATCTTATGCAAAAAGCGTCCCACCTATCTGACTCTTGTTCCTTACCACCCAGCATGAATGTTTGAATTGTAGAAGTTAAAGAACTGAGGTTTTGTTTTGTTTTTTCTTCTCTTACTTTGTTAAATCCACCTTTAATGTATGCGTAAGCTGTTTTAGCCAGCCATTTTACTGGTTTTGTTTCTTTTAGTGTTGCATAAACTGATTGTAATGCTGAGTTGTCAATAACAGTTGCATCATAGTCCATTAAAAGCCAATCTGGCCTTTGAAGAATTCTTTTTACTTTATCTTGACTTCCATGAAGATATGTCATTCTGCCATTGTTTTTATGATATCTTTGCTGTAGATTCCTGTAGATTCCTGTGACTATTGATTCTAAAAGTGGCATGATTTTTTGGGAGTTTGTGAGACGTTTATAAAGCTAGTGGAGTTGAGGTTGCTTTTGTTAGCTGTTTTCTTGGTTAAGGTTATTAAATAGAGGTGTTTTTTAGTGTATGTGGCAGTTCGATTGATATGTTTAGGAAAGTGTAGGCAGGATTTTGTCAAATCTGGAGTTAATGAATATGCCAAACGGCTTTCTAAGTATTGCAAATTTGAATATCTTGAGTGTAGTAAGTTGCCTGTTTTTAAAGACAGTTTCTTAGTTGCTCTTGATTCTACTGGAACTCTTGTTTCTAGCGAAGGGTTTGCTTCTCATTTGAAGAAGTGGCATTTGGAAGAGAAGAATATTGTGTTTTTGGTTGGGGGTGCTGAGGGGCTTTCTTCTGAAATTGTATCATCTGCTGACTTTGTGCTTAGTTTAGGGAAGATAACTTTCCCAAATGAGTTAGTTCGAGTGGTGTTTGTAGAGCAATTGTATAGAGCTTTTACGATTGTGAAAGGTGAGAAATATCATAAATAAATTGGAGAAGGTTTTATGAGTAAAGATAATGATTATTTTGATTTAGAAAAAAGGCTTGGGTCAATTCAAGGCCATGATTTTGAAGCAGGTGATTTTGGAGAGGAAAAAGATATTGGTTTTTTTGGTAAACTTGCAGACATTTATTTTAGACCAAAAGAGTTTGAAAAATCAGGGAAGCTCTATGAAAAATTTGGAGTTAAAAAGTTTCAAAAGTTATATTTTGCTACTGCTTGGAGAATAGCTAGTTTAATTAAAAAAGATATAAAATGGGTTAGTGGTACCTCTAGAAGAGATTTAGAATCTTTTGAAGATTTCACTAGATTTCTTGAAGGGATGCATGTTGCTTCAAGCCCACCATTTTTGTGCGGATTTATTTATCAAGTAGCACAAGAGGACTATGTGGGTGCGACTATGACTTTTGCTATGAACACAGTAGTGAACGTTTACCCAATAATGCTGCAAAGATACAACAGAACCAGAGTTTACAGGATTCTTGAGAATAAAAGGTTTAGAGATTGATTTATTTAGTCATTTCTTGAGAAATATTTATAAACTATGGCTGACTATATATCATCTATGGTTACAACAATCCAAGTTAGTGAAGATTTAATTGAGACTTTAAAAACAAAGAAGATGTATTCTAAGGAAAGTTATGAAGAGATTATCTGGGACCTTTTAGAAGATTCAAAAGAATTGTCTGAAGAAACCAAAAAGCGTATCGAAAGATCAAAAAAACAAATAGAGCGTGGAGAAACTGTTTCTTTAGCTGAGATTAAAAGGAAAATGAGGGCCTAAATGTACTCAATTGAATTTTCTAAAGATGCTGAAAAACAATTTTTCAAGCTTGAAAAAGGAATGCAAGAAAGAGTTGTTTCTGTTCTTGAAAGAATAAGAACAAGACCACATTCTTTTGTTAAAAAACTTGTGGGAAACCCTTTTTTTAGATTAAGAGTTGGAAAATATAGAATTATTCTTGACATAAAGAAAGATAAATTAATTATATTTTTAGTGGAAATTGGCCACAGAAGAGAAATTTACAAGTAAGTTGATTTTTACTTAAGCTTCTTAGTTGCTCTTGATTCGATCATTTCGCCTTTTAATTGCTCTAAAGAATATCTTAAAACTCTGTTGTCTTCTTCTATCTCTTTCATTCTACTGGTTAAATAACTAATGTGTTGGTATAGAGCAAAAATGTCTCTTTTAGCTAAATCAAAACTGTGAATGATTTTTTGTTTGAATACTTGGTCTGTGAACATAATAAGCTGAAAGTTAGGTGTATTTATAAATGTTGTTACTTATTAGTGGTTTTATGTGGTTTGGCTTTGGATTTGTTTCTAGAACCTTAAGGATCTGGAGTGCAATGTGAGTTAAAATGGGCTGGAAATTGGCTAAATCGGCTAAAATGGGTTTCTTTTGTGTTTTAAAGGTCAAAATTGGCTGCTTTTGGCTTGAATCGGCCATTTTGGCTTTCTTTTTGCTTTTAACGGCTAAAATGAGCTTCTTTTTGCTTTTAACGGTTAAAATGGGCTGCTTTTGGCTTGAATCAGCCATTTTTGGTTGCTTTTGGCTTTTAACGGTCAAAATGGCCTTTAAATTGAAAAGAAGCTAAGCCTATAACAAATCATTTGTGCTTACTTGGGTTAAGGACAAATTATCACTCTTACCACAATATGGGCATTCTGCACGTCTACTAGAAAATTTGTATTTGCATTTTGCACAAAAGTATTCTTGTTTGTTCTTTTGTCTGCTTTCTGAGATGGATCTTAAAGTTGTTCCTTTAGATGACTTAAAGCAAGGATAGCATTCGAAGACTTTGCCCATGCCATAACGCTCTACGACTGCAGTTTCAGATTTTATTACAGAATCACCACAAGTGAAACATGTTACTTTTGATTGAAGGTTTGCCATACTGAAGATTTATTGATAAATAGTATAAAAACGTTTTTGGTGCTATGATAGCTAGGTTAGAGGAGAATGGTTTTTTGTATACAAGAAAAGAGTTGTTATCAGACTTAGTGCAGGCGTGACCACTTCGCGTACTATCTCTGCGAGCAAAGCTCTTAGGGCGCTCGTTGTTAGTTTAAATCCTTTGAATAACATTGCCAGTCGGTGGATAACAACTCTTTTCTTTGATGTGGATTTGTTGCTTGTGTATAAGGAAATTATTTAAGTGTGGGAGAGTTTTTGTTTCTTGTTATGGGCTTTGATAAAGTTGAGAAGAAAGTGTTAGCTAAGGTTTGTCCTAGTTTTGAGGCTCAAGTTCAGATTGAGAAAGCTGCTGAAGCTGTTGTTTCTAAAGTTTCTAAGGGGTTGAAGAAGGCAGGGGTTTTGGCAGAAGTTTTTGTTGGAGGGTCGCTTGCGAAAGGAACAAATCTAAGACTGAAGACTGATATTGATATTTTTGTGCGTTTTGATTATTCTAGATATAAAAAGGAGTCTGCTGGGCTTTCTGAGATACTTGAAAAAGTGCTTGGAAATGGATTGTTCGGGAAAAAGATTATTGTTTCTCGAGTCCATGGATCTAGAGATTATTTTCAGTTGTCTTATTTAGGGTTTGATTTTGAGATTGTACCAATACTAGCTGTTGAAAGTGCAGAGTTAGCTGTGAATATAACAGATGTAACACCACTACACGTTTCTTATGTGAACTCTGTAGCTGATAAGAAGCTTAAAAAGCAGATCTGTTTGAGTAAACAGTTTGCTAAAGCTAGCAAATGCTATGGGGCTGAGAGTTATATCGGTGGGTTCTCTGGATATGTTTTGGAGATCTTGACTATTTATTATGGGTCATTTAGAGGATTACTTGAAGCTAGCTTGAAATGGAAAATGTCTGTGGATCCTAACGCTAAGAAGACTGTTGTTGATCCTAGTTCTTTTCATAAGGGAAAGGATGTTTCTTTTGAAATTGATGTGAGTAAATTGTGCTCGCCAATTGTAGTTGTTGATCCTGTAGACAAATGGAGGAATGCTGCTGCTGCGCTTTCGCTGGAGAAAGTTAAAAAGTTTAAATCTGCTGCTAAAGCATATTTGAAGTCTGCCTCAGCTTTGGCTTTTGAGATTGAAAAGATTAGTTTGGATTATCTTAAAGGGCTTGCAATTGAAAAGAAAAAGAAGTTAGTTGTCTTGTCTATTGAAGCACTTACTGGCAAAAGAGATGTTCTTGGTTGTCAATTGCTGAAAATATTTGATTTTGTGTCTAAGGAATTGGACTTGTTTGGAATAGATGCTAAAATTTCTGGGTGGGAATGGCCTGGCGAAGGTGCTGCTTTAATGTATTTTTATGTCAAAAAAAAGAAACTTGCTTTGGAGTATCAAATAAGTGGTCCTCCTGTGACTATGAATGCTGCTTGTGATTCTTTTCGTAAAGTGCATTCTAATGTGTTTGAAGATTCTGGGAAGCTTTATGCTGTCAAGAAACGTGCGGTTCGTGATTTAGATGCATTTGTTGGGAAATTGATTTCTAGAAAGTATGTAAGTGAGCGTTGTAGTAGTGTTGAATTGGTTGAAGTTCTTTCTTGAACAAGTGCTACATAATCATTTCTTTTATATACTAAATTATATCTTTGTGTTGTATTAAATTATTTAGAGGTGTTATGATGAAAAAAATGTATGGGTTGTTAATTATAATGATGTTTGTGTTGAGTGTGATGTCTTTGTCAGTGATTGCAGATGATGATGACGACGGAGATTCTTCTGACTCAAGTGGTTCTGGAGATTCAGGAAGTGACAGTGGTTCCTCAGACAGCGGAGATTCTAGTGACAATAGTCAAGCTGAAAGTGATGCAGAATCTGCTAGGCAACAAGAAGAGAGCGACGCAGAATCTGCTAGGCAACAAGAAGAGAGCGATTCTGAATCTGCTTCACAGCAGGCAGAAAGTGATGCAGAGTCTGCTGCACAACAAACTAGTAGCGATTCCAGTTCAGGCAGAAGTTCTAGTGGAGGAAGTAGTAGTGGGAGCAGTGACTCAGACGATGATAATTCTGAAAATGAAGAGTTCGATGATGAAAGTGAAGAAGTAAGTGAGACTGTTGAACAGGAAACTGAAGTAACAGAAGTTATTGTTGATTCAGAAGGAAGAGAAGTGACAGTAACTACAAAAACAGATGTAAATGAAGATGAAACAGTTGTTGAGGAGACCAGAACTTATGTTGATTCTGATGGAAACGAAGTTGTAGTTGTAACAAAAACAGAAACTAAAGAGGGAGAAGAAACAATTGAAGTTGAAGAGACTATTGAAGATAGCGATGGGTCAAAAACAGTTGTGAAGACTAAAACTGAGACTAAAGAAGGTGAAGAAGAAACTACATATGAAGAAGTTGTTACAAATTTAGATGGATCAACAACTACAACGAAAACCAAAACAGAAGTAGAAGATGGTGAAAGTTCCACTGAAACTGAAGAAGTGACTGTATCTGCTGATGGGTCAAAAACTGTAGTGAAAACCAAAACTGAGACTAAAGATGGCCAAGAGGAGAGTACTGTTGAAAGAAAATATACTGGAGCAGACGGAGTTGAGGTTGTAATTAAAAGCAAATCTGAACTTGAAAACGGAGAACAAGAATTTAGTAACTTAATTGAAGTTAAAGGAGCTGAAATTGAAACTAAACTAGATATAAAGGCAGAAAGTGAAGAATCTGGTACTGTACTAAAGGCTGAATTATCTAGTGGAGCTGAACAGAACATTCTTATTTTTCCAGATGAAGCTTTGCAAACTGCATTAGGTGTGTTTCAAACTACAAATGACCTTGTTATTGAAATCAAAGAAGTGACTAGTGAAAGTGAGACTAAAGCAGTATTTTCTGCTACAGCTACACAAGAAGGAAAGATTTTAGGTTTGTTTGATGTACAAGCAAATCTAGAAACTCTAATTGATACACAAACTGGTGAAATTATCTCTACAACAAAACCATGGTGGGCATTTATGGTAGTTGGTGTTAATGAAGAAACTATTTGTGACATTGAAGGGAGTTCAGGTGTGACTAAAACTGTTCTAATAACAGAAGTTAAAGAAGCTCTTGCACAAGGAGATACGCTTGGACAATGCCCAATTGTTTGTGGTGATGAACTACTTGTTTCACCTGAAACTTGTGAAATTGGTGATAGCCAAGATTGTGTCATTGATGGATATAATGGAGTTGGGACTTGTGATAATATCTGTAGTGGATTTGTCTGTGAAGCTAGTGAGTTCTGTGGAGATTCTATTGTGAATGGGTTAGAAAGCTGTGATGATGGAGACATACTATTAGGAGATGGTTGTGACAATGTCTGTCAAATAGAAGTTGTTGAAGAAGTAGCAGTTGAGGAAGGAGTGGTAGAAGAAATTGTCGCTGAAGCTCCTGTGGACACAAATGAAGCAGTAAGTTAGGAGAATTTTAGAGTTTTTTTTATTTTTTTGATTATTTTATTACTATTGATTAGGAAAAGATTGTGATTTATAGAATATGTGAGTTTTTTGTTGATTATTAGAGAATATTTTTATTAGTTAGTTGTTGTGTTCAATGAATTTCTTTTTGTCTAACCAATATAGAAGTGCCATCACTGCTATGTATGCTACAATTACAGTTATTATGTATGCTGTTACTCTACTCATAGTTGATAGAAAGAGTTTTGGGTATTTAAAGGTAACTTTTGTGTTTGTATTTTTTTTGTTAGAGGAAAGGTTTAAATTTGGTTTAAACTTAGTTTTCTTTATGGTTGGTTATAAAAAGAATAAAAAATTATTAATTAGTGTTTTTCTTGCTGTTTTACTGATTGCTTTAGCTTACTATGGCAGTTGTGATAAAGGTTTTTCATTTGGTATTGATGGAAACATAGCTGGAGAAGCTTTTAGTATTGATACAAGCGTGATTGCAGAGAGTGTACAAGAAGCTATTGAGATTGATGTTGGACAAAGTCAGCAAGAAGAGATTAGTAAAGAACAGTTTATCAGAGAGAATATTAAAGAGAAATTAGATTCAGAAGGAGTTGATTCTGATGGAGATGGAACTAGAGACAGTGAAGACTGTGAACCTGAAGATGCTACTGTGTATCCTGGAGCTGAGGAGATTTGTGCTGATTCTGTTGATAACAATTGTGATGGTTCTGTGGATGAAGATGGTTGTGTTGTTGATTTATCTGTTGCTGATTCTGCAGAAAGTTGTAGTTCAGTTGGAGGAAAATGGCTTGCGTTTGAATCTGATGAAGGTTATTCTGATTACTCATTCCATTCATCTTACACATATGCAGACGATGAGTTTGAAGATATAATTGATCTTGACAAAGGATGTTATGAAGCAGATGATTCTGATCTGCCTACAGAAGTGACTTGCGGAGATACAATTGATAGTTCAGGGAACTATTTTGTGTATGAAAGTTGTGAAGGTAATGGTATTTCCATTATTACTAGTAGCGTGAATCTTTATTGTTCAGAAGGAGTTGTGATCTCAGGAGATGGTAGTGGATATGGGATTATCGTTAATGATAATTGGGCAAATGTTCTTGATGGCGTGCAAGTTGTAGGTTGCACTGTAACTGGCTTTGAAAGAGGCATCTTTGCAGAATATTTTCAAGATAGTTACTTTTTATACAACACAATTACTGGAAATTCTGAATATGGGGTTTATTTAAGTAAAGGTGGTTATGAAAGTGAGGATGTTACTGTAATTGGTAGAAACTATTTTGATTATAACGATGTTTCAGAAAATGAAGCAGATGGAATTTTGCTTGTAAATTCAGATGATATTGAAATAAAGTCTAATTTGATAAATGACAACGGTGAACCAACTAGTGACTCTGACGCTGGAGACGATGGAATTGTTGTTAGATCTTCAGAAAGTGTTACTATTCAAGGAAATGAGATTAATAGTAATGGGAATGATGGAATCTATCTTGAAACATCTGAATCAATAAAAATTAAAGATAATTCTATTTGTGACAACTATAGAGGGTATGACCTTAAGTGTGGAACAGATAGTACATTAAGTTACTATTCTGGAAATACAGTCCGATCAGATGAGATCTATGAATGTAGTGAAGATTGGCCAAGTACTGGAAGCAATTCTGAATGTTCTTAGATGATATTTTTTTCTTTTTTGTATTTATTTACGCTAGATTTAATAAGAAATGAGTGATTTTAGATACTATGAAAGTTAAACCATCAGCTAAACCTAAGAAAAGGTATGTAGTTTTTGAATTTGAGAGTGGAAAAGCACTTATTGGTAAAGATGTATTTGCCAGTATTGAAGCTGGTTTTGATAGATTCTTTGGGATCTGGGGTAGAGCTCTTAGTTCTGTGATGCTACTTAAGGAGACGTATAACAAGAAAAGTAAGAGAGTTGTTGTGAAAGTTGGTCACAAATATGTTGATGAATTGAAAGTAGCTATGTCACTTATAAAGGAAGTTGCAGGAGTTTCTGTGAAAGTTAAAAGTGTAATTGTTTCTGGCGTTATTAAGAAGGCTAAGGAGAAAGTTTAGTAGCATTAGTTTAATAAGTATCAAATTATGAATATATTCTTGAGAATTAATAATTGTTGGAAATAATACTTGGTTGTTTCATGCTATTTACAGTCAAAAGTGTTTCGTCAGTCCAAGGTTTATTGTTTATATGACTCCAATAAGAAATATGTGGATGAGCACTCAATGCAGTAACATCTCCGCCAGAATATAAAACATCAACCGGACATTTTCCAACAACTTCTTCGACACTCCCACTTCTAGTTCCAGCAGTCAATTGATCCATTGATTCTTGGTCAACAGTGTGCTCAAGAAGATCTCCATCCCCCTGATTTAGAACTACAACATATTCGTTCACACCACTTTCTTTTATATCTTCTATTCTAGCATATTTAAGATGTAATCCAACTGATCCTTCTAAAGTCATACCATCTGTGAATCTTCTGTGACCTCTTGGAATAGTACTGTATGCATGCATGTTAGAATGTTTATTATTTAGTTTATAAGAATTGTTGTTTTTGAGAAGTATT
>CAZGQD010000044.1:0-11031 GCA_964527395.1 uncultured Methanosarcinales archaeon | reverse complement strand
TCTACATGAACCTTAGGACCTTTACTTCTCTGGTTTTTAGATTCACAATCGGAACTCGGCCTGGCTCTGGAGTATGACCTAACTTTTCTTGGAAGTCAGTTTTACCTTGCCAACAACTGCCGCAAATCATAGTTACGCCCTTATAATGAGCTACAGAGCTGTAGTGGATGTGGCCGCTGATCATAATGTCAGGGACTTTCTTGATTAGAAGGGGGTCTTCTTTGTGAGCTGGAAGGTAAGGGGTTGACTTGAAGGCTGGGGCTAGGTGTCTTCTTTTTAAAAGAAACTTCATAATTAGGTCGGCTCTGTGATAACCACCGTTGTTTCTAATCTGATCCACATTTGCTACATAAAAGTCGAAGGAATAGCCGTGGTACATAAGCACGTTGATGCCATCAAATTCGTTTGTTTTGGCTATTGTAACCATAGAAGGATTGGAGACCAGTTCTACGTTTGGTAATTCGTGGAGTTCTTGCGTGTATTCTTTATAGAATTTTGATTGGGGTTCGGCCAAATGTACAAGGTCATGATTGCCTGGGCAAATGAATATTTTTTTGTCGGTTGGAATTTGTTTAATATATTTAGTGAACTCTGCGTATTGGCCTTCCATAGTTGTATGAGTCAATTCTTTGTCTTGACCTTGGTAGATTCCAATACCATCAACAACATCGCCAGCTATGAAAATGTATTTTACGTTCTTTGCAATCTCTTTTTGTCTATCAGAACCTGTCTCGGCTTTCATCCATTCTATGAATTTTTGGAACTCGTTTTTTAGAAAGTAAGTTGAACCAACATGGATATCACTTAAGAAAATAGCATATTCTTCAGTTTTAGCTTTTTTTATCTGCTTGCCTGCTGGGACGTCTGGCCAGACTATGTTGCTTCCGAAGATGATGTCTTGAGAATTGCTACCAGTAATGCCTACAACTTCATCAAAAATAAGTTCCCCAGCTTGCTCATAAGCATCTTTATTGTTTTTTGTAATAATTACTTTGATTTGGCCAGTTAAATCTTCAATTGTGATGATGAAATTGTCGTTTTTGGTTTTGGCAATGTCAAATATAGTTCCTATAATAGCTACTTCTTCTTTTTCCTTTTTTTGAAGGACTCGGTTGATTGAAGTGACTGACTTCATTTCTGGATGCTGCCTGATTACTTTTTCTAGGAACTTTAGTCTTGATCTGAAGAAGTTAGTAAAATCTTGGACTTTGTATTTGTATGGTTTATGTTCGAAATGAGTTGTGATTTCGTAGGTTATTTCTGGTTCGTCTTCGATATTTGGAATGTCATCTAGAGACATTGGTTTGGATTCTTCGAAAATTGTGTCTTGCTCCAAATTTACTTCGTGGGCCTCTTGCTGTTTTTTCATAGCTAAGATGGCTTTGTGGTTGATTTGGGTGTTTTCATTATTGTCTTGTGTTGTTGTAGTTTGAGAGTTGTTGTTGCTTTCTTTTTGGGCTGTGTTATTTGTGGAGTTTGGAGTTGGGTTTGGATTTGTGCTTGGTGTTGTGTTTGGAGTGGTAGTTGTAGTTTGAGTTCCACTAGTAAGATGGGTGTCGTAGAGGTCTTGCTCTTGTTTTGTCTTTGGGATGATGCTGGTTGCTTCGTTTAAATCTTGGTTTGAGGTAGTTTCATGATTCAATGCAGATTCTAAGTTTGTAGAAGGGGCTTCTACATTTACTGATTGGTTGCTTGTTGGACTTGAAGCTAAAGTGTTTAGGAGCTTTTTTTCTAGGGATTCTGGATCTTCGCCTTTTTTTAGCCGTTGTTCTATGTCTGTTAGAAGGCTGTTATCTGGCAAAATGCCGTTTTCTACTAGGGCTTGTACTATCTTCTTTTTGGCTTCCATGGTGTAATTGTGAGTGAGGTTGTTTATTTTGGATGTGTTCTTGAGTTTTTATTGAGTTTTTGATGGTATTAAATTTGAACAGAAATTTTTGAATCTGTTGATTTATGTAATGATGTTTTGTTAATTACAAAATTAAAGTTGTCAGGCGTTATTGCAGGCGTGACCACTTCGTTTACTATTTTTCAAGCAACTACTTGAAAAATACTCGTTGATTAGGTCTTGTGTTGAATGAGAGTGCCAGCAAGTGGACAACTTTAATTTTGTTGGTGGAGTAGTTAATAGTATTTGATTTTGAGTTAGATTAGGAGCTTTTTGTGGTTGGGTTGGCTGTTTTGAGTGTTGTTTTGTGTCTAGTTGGTTAGAGTTGGATGGATTTTTCTATGATTTCTTTGATTTTCTTTTTCATGTCGTCGTCAAGGGATAAGTTTACTTCTCTAGTTCTTCCGTACCTGCCTTTGCTGATGATTTTGGCGTTGATGATGCCAAGCATGTCAAACTCAGCTAGGATGTCAGAAATTCTTCTTTGTGTGAGGACGTTGTAATGAGCTTTTTTGCAGACTTTAGCATAAACATCGTAAATCTCGCCTGTGAAAAAAGGACGTTTACTTGGTGTTAGTAAAAGGATTGCGTAAAGAACCATTTGGTGCTGCTTTGGTTGGCTAGTAACAGTACCAACAACTTTGTCAGATTCAATTTTGTCTTCGGCTTTGTCAAGGTGAGCTATAGTTATCTTTTGTAAGTCTTCACGTTCAGCTAGTTCGCCAGCTACTCTTAGAAGATCAATAGCACGTCTTGCGTCGCCGTGCTCCCTTGCTGCGTAGGCTGAGCATTTTTCGATAACTCCAGGTTCGATAGCGTTTTCTACGAAAGCTTCATTTGCACGGGATCTTAAAATGTCTTGGATTTGTAATGCATTATAAGGTGGGAAGATTAGTTCTTCTTCAGAAAGGGATGATTGTACTCTTGGGTCTAGGTTTTCTGCGAAGACTAGGTTGTTGGAAATACCAATGATAGTGATTTGAGCACGTTTTAGTTCTGAATTGATCCTGGTTAAGTTGTATAAAATTTCGTCGCCCATTTTTTTGGTTAGTTGGTCAATTTCATCAAGGATTAAAAGGACGATTTGTTTTTTGTTGTCAACTAACTTATAGAAGATGTTGTATACTTCATCTGTAGGAAGCCCAGTTGGAGGGATCTCACGCCCAAACCCCTTGATTACCTGTGCAAGTAAGCGATACTCAGTGTCAGCTACCCTTTTTAATTTACAATTTATGTAGATTGGCCTTAAAGGAATGTCTTTTTTGCTTGCTATCTTATTCATAGAGTTGATTATGTATTTTAGAGACAATGTTTTTCCAGTACCTGTTTTACCATAAATGAAAAGGTTTGATGGTTTTTCCACTCGCAATGCAGGGGCTAGGATGTTTGCAATCTCTTGGATTAGCTCACCACGGAAAAGAACTTCGTCTGGAACGTAGGAAGAGAGGAGTAAGGATTTGTTTAGGAAAATGCTATCACGTTCAAGGTAGTTTTCGAAAAAGTTGTTCATATCCATTTTTATTAGTTATATTGATGGTTTGTTTGAATAATGATAAGTAATAGATTAAATTAGTTGTTGGTTGCTCTTAAAGGTTATTGTTCTAAAGTTGTTGTTTTATATTGCTTGATTTTGGTTAGTTCGGACTTAATTAGCTAAATTGATTTGGCTTAGTTTATTCTTTTAACTTAATTTATACTTTAATAGTTGTTTTCTAATATATATCTCCTTGTTAGACCCCTACCCCTTGATTTCTACTGGAGAATTGAGTTTTGAAATTGGTGTGGTTTTTGCTTAAAAGCTTAATTTAAGGGGTTTTTGTGTTTGTTTAGCTTTAGTTAGGGTAGGTTTGTGGTTTTTTGTTTTGTTTTTTCTTCAAAAAAAAAGTTACTGTGTTTTTTGTTTCTATCTCTATTATTATTATTATTTCTATATAGAAAATATATATATATATAAAATATAAAAAAGAAAAAAAAGTTGAGAAAAAGTTGATGAGATTTTTTTTTTGCGAGTTTTTTGTAGAAATGTTGAAAATTGATGATTTAGGGTGTTTTTTGCGTTTTTTTGCAAGTTTTGAAATGTAGTTGCAGTGGAAATGGTGGGGTGGGTGGGTTGAAATAAGTCTTTCCATCTGTTCTTTTAGGGTTGTGGCTTTGGTTTGTTCTAGTTGCAGTTGAGGTGTTCATAGTTTGGGATTGTTGTGTTTGTCGCAGCCTATTTTTAGAAAGAAAACCGTGTGTTAGTTCTACATGCAGAAGAACTGGTTTGTGTGTGTGTTTGAAATGTCAAAATTTTCGCGCGCGCCGCCTTGTATGAGAGAATTTGTTAAGTTTGTGTTTGGTTTATTCTCGTTAAAGTAAAATTTTTTGCGCGCGTTCTTAGCATGATTATGATTTGTTTTTGAGGAATTTTTGAGTTAGTTCCACATGAAATCAAGTTTAGTTGCTATTTTGAAGTAGTATTTAATTAAATTAAGGTTGAGAAGTTGCAAGTGTATTGATTTGACTGACAGTAAGATTAATAATAGTTTGAGTATTAGTAGAGTGAAGTAAAAGTGTTATGAGTTTAGGTTGGTGATTGAATTGAGATGTACGAGTTGTGGAAGTGGAAGTGTTGTTAGGAATGGTAAGACTGGGGCTAGGAAGCAAAAGTTTCACTGTAAGGAATGTGGAGCTTATCGAACTTTATTGGCAGAGGAGGTTTATAGTGAAGAATTTCGGTTAATGGTTGTTCATGATTATTTAGAGAATGGAAGTATGAGAACTGTTGCGAAGGAAAATGGAATTGCGCTTTCTACTTTACTTAGTTGGGTGAAGGGTGTTAAAGAGATTAGTTGAATAAAATTATGTTGGAAAATATATATAAAGAAAGATACTACTAATTTCTAATTTACAATGTCAGAGCAAGATGATTTAAGGACAAGTTACTTGATTGAATTAGGGCCTTATATAGGATTGAGTTTGCTTAGTTTTTATACTTGTTTTGCTGTTGAACTTTATAATGGAATCCCTGAAATTGTTGCTGGTGTGAATGAAGTAAGAGATTTAGAAAAAACAGTAGCTTACGGGGCTGTTCCTTATGCAGCTTATGGAATGCTTAGAGCATGGGGTTCTTATAGCGATATAATGGGAAGATTAGGTTATAATGTTAATAAGGACGATCCCTTAGGATGTTCTTTGTTTGGAACAGCAGCTTTGGTTGCACCTTGTTTAGTTGGAGATAAAGGAGCAGATTTTGGAAGATATGTTGTTCAAAATGCTTCACAGTTTGCTGAATTATTTTCTAATTATATGTAGCTTTTGAGGCTCTGTAGAAACCCTTAATTCGGGGCGAGGCTGAATGGGCTCTTCTCCACGTTCACTCTCTATGTTCGTTCAGGTCGTTTTGTCTTGTATTGATGATCTCGTTTTGCAGAGGCGCCCCGAGAGGGTTTCTACAGAGCCATTGTTTTAGATGCTGGGTACTTAAGCTGGCCTTTTGCGATTTTCTAACAAAAGTCCTGTGGCGCTTGGCCAGACTTAGTGCAAGTACATTCCACTGAGCTTACTATGTCCTCAAGCACAGCTTTCGGGACTTAGTTCATTCTTCACTAAGTTTTGTTCTCGTTGGTCACAACGGCGAAAAATGTTCCATTTTTGAGGTTCGCTACGCAAACAATGCTCGTGGAAATAGTCTTGTTGTGAGTGGGATTGCCAGTGAGGAGGCAAGCGCGCCAAAGACTTTTTACCAATTATTGCAAAAGGCCAGAACAAAGACCCAGCATCGCTTTTGACATAAGTTTAAATAGAGCTTTTGTTTGTTTTACTATTTGATGGTGCTTGAATCGTTATTGAATCCGTTTGTGGTTAAGAAAAAACCATGGGAGATGTTTTTGGTCGGAGTACTTTATTCTTTTGTCAGTTTGTTTTTAGCGTACATATCATTTCCAGAGCATGCTGGATTATTAATGGTGTTTTTTATTGTGATGAGTTCGATTCCTTTAGTTTATAATGCTATTAAGAATGAAGAACAACTTGATTTAGAGATACATAATGAGTGGATCTTGTTGCGTGAGCATGCTAAATTGCTTTTGTTTTTATTGCATTTTTTTGTAGGTGTAGTGATTACACTTGCAGTGCTTTATGTTTTGTTACCTTCGTCAATAGTAGATAGTGTTTTTAATGTACAAATAGCAGCTATGAATGGAGTACAAAATCATGTGCAAGGAAATATTACTTCATTTGGATTGTTTTCAAACATTTTTTTTAATAATTTGAAAGTGTTGTTCTTTTGTTTAGTGTTTAGTTTCCTTTTTGGAGTTGGAGCTATGTTTATTTTGACATGGAATGCTTCTGTTGTTGCAGCAGCTGTTGGAATGCTATTTAAATCAAGAATTGCTGAAATAATGTCTGAGGTTGGTGCAGTAAATTTGTTTAATTATTTTAGTGTTGGTACATTTAGTTTTATGAGATATATGTTTCATGGGATTGTAGAAATAGCAGCGTATTTTATAGCAGGAATAGCAGGGAGCATAATTTCAATTGCAGTTATAAAGCATAATTTAGAGGAGAGTTCAGTACTTTATGATGCCCTTGATATGGTTCTTATTAGTTTGGCAGTGTTGTTTTTTGCTGCTTTAGTTGAAGTGTATGTGACTCCTGTGTTTTGGGGAGTATAAACTCCCCAACGTTTGTTCATTCTTCATAAACTTTTTTGGGATTTAGGTTAAGTTGACAATCTATGAATTTTGTTTATTTTATATCAAATACGTCTTTGATAGTCGTATTTTGTGCGAAATGTTTATAAAATAGGTTTATATTGAGTATATGTGGTACATAAATTAGATATATTTGAATTGGTATATACTCATCCGTAACTATTTTTTATAACTTGGTTACGGATTCGAGACACAGTTCCGTAAGAAAAGTTCCACTTTCTACTTACGGACCAGTATATAGTGATGGAGGACCAGTTACAGCTAGTAATATAGTAAAGATTCTTAAGCGCCATCCATCTGAGAGAACAGCAATTCAAGATATGCTTTTACGAATGGTAGATGATGGTCTGATTTCATATGACAGACATGGTTTTAAGCCTATTGTTAGTATTAAACATCAGTTACTTAATGATTTGATACATTATTGCTTAGATAATAAGTTGAACCATAGAAGGTTGTTGACAGCTTCTATGGCTAAATTTGTCTCTTTAGCTTTGCAAAAAAAGAAGTTTAGGTTGAAAGATTTTGATTTAAGTAGTATTACATTTAGCAAATATGTGAATGTTTTATTTCGCTCTGGGTTATTAATTTTATTTTCAGAAAAGCCAATAGAAGCTATGATACCTTTTAATTCTTTTATTGGGAAGTTACTTTCTTATTTTGATTTAGATATGTATACAGTCAAAGAAAGTTCTAGAGATTATTTTAAAGATATTCAAAGAGAGAGGAAGCTATTTTTTAAGTTGAAAGAAAGAGATTTTTTAGATTTTAAGAAAGTAATTGAGAGTTATAAATTTTCTTTTGTTAAACATTCACTTAGTCTTGAAGGGAACCCAATAACGCTTTCAGATACAATTTCCTTGCTTCGTGACCAAATTGTTCCTAGGAGTTTGAGGTTAAAAGATATAAAAGAAGTGGAAAATTATCAAAAAGCAGTTAGTTTGATGTTTGAAGATTTTTTTGAGGGGAGAGTTTTGACTAAAGAAAGGATTTTGAGGTATCATCTTCTGGCAATGAGGCATGAAATTGATTTTGTTGGTAAGATTAGGAATGTACCAGTTTATATTAAAGGTAACCCTAACTTTAAGATTTTAGATTTCTATGAAATTGATGAGAAATTTGATGATTTATTATTAGAGTATAATCAATTTATATTTAAGAAAAAAAGGAGTGTTCGAGAGATATTTGAGTTTGTAGCTTATTTTCATAACCAATTTCAGTATATTCATCCTTTTGTAGATGGAAATAGTAGGGTAACTCGTTTGCTTATTTTTCATTTGTTTTTGTATTTAGATATACCAATATTAGATATTCCTTTAGGATTACATGATGAATATATGGAAGCTACCAAGAAGTATAAGAAACGTGATGATGAAATGCTTAGTTTGGTTTTGCAAAAAATAGTTTTGTATAATTTAAAGTCAGTAAATAGGCAGATGAGATGAAGATTCTTCTTCTTCTTTGGGAAGTTAATTGTTTTTGTGTAAGTTAATTTTTTTTCTTTCTTTATAATACTTTAACTTTGCCGGGAGCGTTCATGAAAAATGGGATTTTTCAGACGCAGAATGAAACATTCTGCATTCTGGAAAATGTCACCTTGTTCTAACATCTTTTCTATAATTTTACTAGCTTCTTTTAGCTTTGTTTCTTGAATGATAGATTCTATTGGGACGTTTTGGCCTGAGTCTTTTTTGATTGGAATTTACTATCAATTTACTATCAAATACTATCAATGAGTTTTTGATAGTAAATCTGTTGGAATAATAGGAAAATTTATATACTATCAATTTACTATCAAATACTATCAATTTGAATATTTGAGAAGGAAAGCTAAGGAAAAATGGAATCTAAGAAATTAATTGAAGTTATAAAAGTAGGAGAAACTCATAAAGTTGAGTTTAAACAGTCTTTTCATAGTTCTCAGACTTTTTCAAAATTGATATGTGGTTTTGCTAATAGTTTTGGTGGTATGATAATAATTGGGGTTAGTGATAAGAAAGAGATATTGGGTGTAAAGGAAAATGTGGATATTATTCAACAAAAAGTGTCTGCAGCTGCCGAGAGTGTATCTCCAGCAATAGTTCCAAAAATAGAAGTTAAGAAAATAGGTGACAAATTAATTGTTTCTGTGATAGTTCAAAAAGTTGTAGGAGATGGTTTTCATACATTTGGAGGAGTTGTATGGGTTAGAATTGGGAGTACTTTAAGAAAAGTTGAAGGAAATCAATTAGTAGATTTTCTTCGTAAAAAACAAATACTTAATTTTGATGAATTGGTTAGTAAAGCAAAGTTAAGTGATCTTGATGAAGATAGAATTAGAGGATATTTGAAAGTTAGAGGTCAGGAAGGATTCTTAAGGAAAAGTTCAATTAAGAATTTTTTGCTTAGTCAAGAACTTGCCTTAGAAGAAGAAGGTTTTAGGTTGAAAAATGTAGCTGTACTTTTTTTTGCAAAAGAAATAGAAAATTTTTGTCCGCAAATAGAAATTAAATTGGTGCAATTTGAAGGAGTGGAGCCAGTGAAAATATTGTCTTATAAATTGATAAAAACTAATATAATTGAATCTATAGAAAGATCTATAGCGTTTGTGAAAGATAAAATATCTAAGAAAATAGAGATAAGTGGAAAGTTGCGAAATAAGATGATATATGATTACCCAATAGATGTTGTGAGAGAGGCAATAATTAATGCAATTGTTCATAGAGATTATTTTAGTAAGGATTCTATTCAAATTTATATTTTTAATGACAGAATTGAAATAACTAACCCTGGTTCAATTCCAATGAATCTTCCGCGTGAATTGTTTGGCACTTTATCTGTTCGTAGGAATCCAGATATTTATCGTTTGCTTCGAGATTATGGGTATATTGAAGGTTTAGGTTCAGGAATAGCAAGGATGAAAGATTTGATGCGAGAAAGTGGGTTGAGAGATCCGGTTTTTGGGATTTATGATGATTTTTTTAGAGTAGTAGTAAATAATAAGAAGGAGAAAAAATTTTATGAGAAAGATTACGAAGATCTGAATGATAGGCAAAAAAATTGTTTGAAATTTTTGAAGAAAAATAAATCTATTAGTTCCAAAAAATATATGGAGAGGAATGAAGTATCTTATGGAACAGCCAACTCAGAAATAAATGAATTAGTTCGGTTTGGTTATATAAAGAAAATAGGCTTGTATAAGGGAGCGTATTATGTGTTTGCGTGAGTAATAATTTTTATAATACTTTAACTTTACCGGGAGCGTTCTGGAAGATATCGCCTTGTTCTAACATCTTTTCTATGAACTTACTAGCTTCTTTGATGTTTTCTTTAGTTTCTTGGATGATAGATTCTATTGGGACGCCTTGGCCTGAGTCTTTGTTTTTGATGATGTTGATTAGAAGTTCGTAAGGGTTTTGGTTTTGTTCTTCTTGTTTAGGTATTTTTGGTTTTGAAGGAGTTTCTTTGGTTTGGAGTGGTTTTTCTATTTTTGGCTTTGTTTCGTTATTTTTGACTTCAATTTGGAGATTTTGTTTAGCTTCTTGATCTTTTTTAGCTTTGATTTGTTTTTGAATAGGCTCAATTTCTGTTTTGGTACTTGGAAAGTTAGACTTTCCAGGCGCAGAATTTAAATTCTGCATTTTTGATTTTGGTTGCTTTGTTGTTTTTGTTTTGGCTTTTTTTGTTGTAGATGTTTCTTTTGAGTTGTTAAGCTTGCTATGGAGCCAATGTAGCCATCCTGTGTTTGTTTCTTTAATTATTTCAGGGAAAATGTATATTTGTTCATTGTATTCACGGATTCTACCAATGCAACGGATTATTTTGTTTGTTGTTAGTGATTCTATGGTTTTGTTTTCTTCGAAAGATCTGATGATAATGGAGCCTGTGCCGTCATCTATAAGGATGTTTGTAATGTTGCCTTGCTTTTCTATGTTTAAAACAGTGCCAAGAATGTGAATCTTTGACATACTTGTAAATTTAGTAAAATTCATGGAAACATTGTTTCCAGACGCAAAAACTACAGTTTTTGCATTTCCAGTCGCTGCTGATTGCAGCATTTCCTCTGATTTTGAAGGGTTGATGTTTAATTGGAAAGTAGTTCTGCCTTCTATTTGGACTATTTGACCTTGAGAGAGCTTATTGATAGTGATGATTTTTGCTGTGTCTCTCAAAGCGGATTTTGGTTTCTTAGGTTCCTTTTTTGATTCTATTGTTGCTTGGTTCATTTTATGATGTTTTACTATTTAGAAATAAGTCACTGCGGCACGGCCTTTATCTGCTCTAAATTGAGTTTAGGAAAATCCGTTGGATTTTAGATTTTTGAAAATTTGAGCAGGGCCTCGATGGGCGGCAGTGACTTATTTCTTGGAGTAGTAGTTCGAATAGGATATTTTTGATGATGTTGAGTAAGAGTTGATAGTTATATTATGTTTATAATCGTTGTATGAAACCTCGTTTTGGTTCGAAAAT
>CAZGQD010000043.1:0-11210 GCA_964527395.1 uncultured Methanosarcinales archaeon | reverse complement strand
ATGAAACATTTCCTATGCAGAAAATCTTTGATTTTCTTGCATTTTCATTTTATTTATACTCAAAGCATTATAATAGTCATACGGTTTTAACTCATAATCTCAAAAAAGATGGATGCAAAAATAAAAGAGTCAGAGATACTTGAATTAAAACGTTCTACTAGTGAGCTAAAGGAAGCCATCATTTCTATTTGTGCAATTCTAAACAAGCACCAAAAAGGCGAAATCTATTTTGGAATAAAGAATAATGGTGATGTAGTTGGCCAACAAATATCTGATAAAACAATACGTGACGTTAGCAAAAGTATTTTTGATCACATTGAACCAAGAATATTTCCTAAAATTACCAATATTGTCATTGAAGATAAACAATGTATTTATGTGGAATTTTCTGGAGACAATATACCTTATTTTGCTTATGGGAGATGTTTCATCAGAGTAGGAGATGAAGATAGAAAGATAAGTCCTTTAGAATTAAGAAAAATTTTCCAGAAAAAGAATGAAAAAATCTGGGAAAAAAGCACTTCAAAATCAATAATTAAAGATGTAAATGAAGAAATTTTAAAAGATTACATTCAAAGAGCAAATTCAGTAAAAAGAATAAATTTTAATTTTACAAATACCACATCTGTCTTAAGCAAACTAGAGCTTCTCAATAAAGATAGCTTACTCAATGCAGGAAAAGTCTTATTCTGCGATAAAAATGATCTTGAAGTACAAGCAGCAGTTTTTGCAGGAGATGACAAATTAACTTTTCTTGATATCAAACAGTTCAAAGGAAATCTATTTGATATTTTAAACAAAACAGAATCATATCTCAAAGAGCACATTAATTGGAGAGCAGAATTAAAGGGAAGAATAAGAGAAGAGATACCTGAAATTCCAATAAGAGCAATTACAGAAGCTTTAGTTAATTCATTATGCCACAAGGATTACACAAATCTAAAAGGAAACGAAGTGGCCATATTCAAAAATAGGGTTGAGATATATAATCCTGGTCAATTCCCAGAGAATTATGAACCTAAAGACTTTTTCGAAGGGACAGAAAGGTCAATTTTAAGAAATCCTTTAATTGCAAATACTATGTTTCTAAGTAATGATATTGAACGATGGGGCTCAGGCATGAAGAGAATCCATGACACTTGCAAAGAAAATTCTGTTAAAGTAGAATTTAAGAAACTAAAAAGTGGATTTTTAGTAGTTTTCTATAGGAAGGAGGTAGAAAAGGGGGTAGAAAAGGGGGTAGAAAAGGGGGTAGAAAATCTCTCAGAAAATGAAAGAAAAATACTCGAACTTATCATAAAAAATCCTCATATTAGTAAGTCTCAGATGGTTTCTAAAGGTAAATTATCAAAGAAAGCAGTTGAGTATAATATAGAACTCTTAAGAAAGAAAGAAATTTTAAAAAGAATTGGTTCTGCTAGAGGTGGATATTGGGGTGTAGAAAAGGGGGTAGAAAAGGGAGTAGATAATTTATCCGAAAATGAAAGAAAAATATTAGATTTAATAAGAAAAAATCCTCATATTAGTAAGTCCCAGATGGCCATAGCAGGAAATTTAACAAAAAAGGCAGTGGAATACAATATAAAAAACCTGCTGAGAAAAGAAATTTTAAAAAGAATTGGTCCTGCAAAAGGTGGCTATTGGAAGATCATTCAAAGTTAAATTAACTCCTAATCAGACACATTTCTGCCAAATCCTTTTTAAAGTAGCCTAATAATTAGCTATAAAATACACAATTAAACAAAATTATACAAAATTAACGGAGCGTAATATAAAAATGGCAGAAGATAACTATACAAATCAAGATCAAGGAACATTAGGATCATTAGATTCTCAAGGTCCTTTAGCAGACCCTCAAAATTCATCTAAATTAGATGTTCTTGTGGCTGATTATTTAAAAGAGTATAAAATAACTGACAATGATGATCCTAATAATCCTGGATTGTTTAATTTTACCTATAATTATTCTTTTCAAATTCAAGATTCTCAAGGTCCAGCAGCAAATGGAACTTCAGAAACAACTGGTTTTAGAGAATACTCACTAATGCAAAGATCAGATGGCAGTTTTGGAGGTCACGATGGTTCTACTGTTTTAGAAATTTTGAGAGAATATGCTGATCCTGAGGGAGATGTTTACCTAAATCCTTCTAATTTCTTATCAGAACAACAAAAACCACCAAGATTACGGATTGAACAAATCAAAGAAAGAGATATTCCATCACTAATTATAAACACCCACAAGGATCTAAATAGGAAAATAATTCCAACTAATTTAACAAAAGTAGAACCAATTCACCCAGGTGATGAAACTCTAAAACAAAGAGTTTACAGTGAATTAGGGATCACAGGAGCAATGGCTGACCCCAGATTTGCAGGAGTTGACGAAACAGGTTTTCCTATTTTTGATAAAGGAAGAGACTATACTGGATTAATACAAAATGAAAAAGCACAATTAAGAAGAGAATTAGATCACACAGGACCTTTAAGTCATGAAGGAACTGCTCAAAATGACCCAAGATACTTAGGAGCAAGTGTAGTAGATCCTACAGCTGCAGCAAGACTAAGAGAATCTATTGAAGATGGAATAGGTCCTGATGACGTTACTGTTGTAGCTCCTGACACTGGTCTTTCACCTGCAGCAAAAAGAATACTTACTAAAACAATTGCAGATTTAACTAATGCAAAACCTTACGAATGCCTTCCTTGTGCTTTAGATGGTCTTCCATCAAACACAGAATTAGTTCCTGACTTTCCAGATAGTGGCAGTACTATGATAGATGCATACGCTGCTATGGTTCAGTCAGGTGCTTTAGGAACTGGAGGAATTAGAGTTCAAGGAGCTGAATATTCTGGATTTGCTTCAGGAGATTCTAGTTTAGAAATACTAACTGACAAGAAGATTAATAATTTCAATTACTTTGATCTTAAACCATTTAAGAAAGACTAAACATTTTCTTTATTTTTAACTTCTTATTCTTTTCATACAAGATTAGCACTGTCAGACTTTAGTTCGAGCAGAGCTCTCTCAACTTGACTATTCGTCAAGTATTGCAGGCGTGACCACTTCGCTGTCTATTTTCCAAGTCGTTGCTTGGAAAATGCTCGTTGTTTAGGTCTTGTTGTGAATAACATTGCCAGTATGGGACGGTGCTAATCTTAATGTAGTAAAATGAGTTTGTGCAGCAGTAGTTGCATTTGGATCTAGAAAAGCTGATTTTGGAGTTGGACTAGCAGTTCTAGCTATTTTTCTCCCACAATATTTATATATTAAATGAAGTCAAATTCACACATAAGGTTAAGTAATAATACTCATTTAATATTACGAAAGGCATGATTCTTTTAAAGAATTAGATCTATCGTATTAATTGCCTTGAGTATAACTAAATTGCCCTGATCAAGCCTAAGGTGATAACATGATTTATAAACAGTTTTTAGACAAAGTACTTCCATTATTGAATTTGACTGACAAAGAAAAAGCAGTTTTAGAAAAACCAGAACACGTTCATAGAGCTACCTTAAAAGTAGGCGAAAAAGAGTATCCAGCATGGCGGGTTCAGTACAACAGAGCCAGAGGTCCAGCAAAAGGTGGTATCAGATATCATCCAGGCGTAAATGAAGACGAAGTTACTTCTCTAGCCTTTTGGATGAGTCTAAAGTGCGCAGTTACTGATCTTCCTCTAGGCGGTGGTAAAGGTGGAGTTACAGTTAACCCAAAAGAACTAAACCCTCAAGAATTAGAAGAATTAAGCCGTGAATATATCAGAGCATTTTGGATGCACATTGGTCCAACAAAAGACGTACCAGCACCAGATGTATACACAACTCCTCAAATCATGGCATGGATGATGGACGAATACGAAAAACACGTAGGCCATCATGCTCCAGGTGTAATTACTGGAAAACCATTAGAAGTAGGAGGTTCCAAAGTTAGGGGTATTGCAACAGCTCTAGGTGGTACATATGTTCTAGATTCAGCTTTAAAGAAACTTAACCTAACAAACAAAAGAGTAGTAATTCAAGGTTTTGGTAACGCAGGTATGACTGCAGCAAAATTACTAAAAGATCAAGGCTTCACCATTATTGGTGCCTCAGACAGTAGGGGAGCAGTTTACAACGAAGCAGGATTAAACGTAGAAGAATTGTGCAAATTAAAAGACAACAGACAATCTGTAACAGACATTCAAGACGAGAACACCAAAAAGATCAGTCAAGAAGAACTTTTAGCCTTAGATTGCGACATTTTAGTTCCAGCAGCTTTAGAAAACAGTATTACAAAGGACAACGCAGATACAATCAAAGCAAAAGTAATTCTAGAACTTGCTAATGGTCCAACTACTGCTGAAGCTGATGACATTCTACACCAAAAAAAGATCCTAGTCTTACCAGACATTTTAGCAAACGCAGGTGGTGTAACTGTTTCTTGTTTCGAATGGATCCAAAACAATACTGGCGACTATTGGGAAGCAGACATTATCAAAACTAAGCTAAAAAAGAAGATGGACACAGCTTTCGAAGACATCTGGCAATTGTATGAAGCAAATAACAAGCAGCATGACTTTAGAATGAACACTTACATTTACAGTATCAGAAAAGTCCTAGCAGCTTCCAAACTAAGAGGCAAGTGCTAAACTGACACCTAATTTAAAAAAGTCCTAGTCTTTGGCGCGCTTGTCTCTTACTGGCAATGTCACTCACAACAATACCTAAACAACGAGCATTGTTGCTGCTAAGCAACCTCGAAAATTCCCTGAATTTTCCGCTGTTGTGACTACAAGGAGCAAAATCACAGCGAAGTGGACACGCCTGCAATACTTGACGAATAGTCAAGTTGAGAGAGCTCTGCTCGAACTAAAGTCTGACCAAGCGTCAATTGACTTAGGACTGAGAAAAAACCTTTTTTTTTTTCTAACAATTAGTTGCCCAAAGTCCCATCTCTTTTGCTACATTATCTATTTGGTCAGAAACTTCTTCTGTAAAAAGCTGTTGTCCACAAAAAGAACAAACAAAAGCCTCAAATTCCCCTAAATTTTTACCAGATAAAATAAAGGGAACTTTTTTAACAAGCATTTTTCCACCACATTCATCACATTTTTCCATTTTAACAATTTCCAAACATACTTTTATATATAAATAGGGGTCAAAACAAGCTACAATGTTACGAACACACACTTGCGGAGAATTAAACAAAGCTAATGCAGGACAAACAGTCACACTTTGTGGTTGGATAGATTCAATCAGAATCAGCAAAAAGATCGGTTTCATAGATATCAGAGACAGGTACGGAAAAACTCAAGTTTTCTTAAACAAAGATCTGGCACAAGATGCAACAAAATTCCACAAAGAAGACTTCATAAAAATCACTGGTGAAGTTAAAGCAAGACCTGAAAACCAAGTAAAAGAAGCAGGGACAGGCGAGATTGAACTAAGCGCACAAGACATAACAGTTCTAAACCCTTCTGACATTCCATTACCAATAGAGATAATTGAAGATACTACAACTCACATTGACAAAAGACTAGACAACAGATTCTTAGATCTAAGAAGGAACAAAATCAAAGCAATTTTCCAAGTAAGATCAACAATTTACGCAAAAACTGTAGAATTTTTCATTAAAGAAGGTTTCATTAACATTCAGAATCCAAAATTAACTGCTAGTGGTGTTGAATCTGGTGCAGAAGAGTTCAAATTTAAATATTTTCATAAAGAAGCTGCCCTAGCTCAGTCACCTCAGGTATATAAACAAATGATGGTAGCTGGCGGTTTTGACAAAGTTTTCGAAATAGGTACAGTTTTCAGAGCAGAAAAGTCCCATACAACAAGACACTTAACTGAATTTACTGGTGTGGATTTCGAGATGGGCTGCATAGAAAACGAACACGACGTTATGGATGTAATTGAGAAGTATTTCACTTTTCTAATAAAAGAAATAAAACAAGACTGCAAGGAACAACTAACTATGCTAAAAGTAGAATTAGCAGACGTGAAAAAGATCCCAAGATTACCAATGCCTGAAGTAAAAGAGATGCTTAGTAAGCAAGGTAAAAAGCTAACTAAAGAAGACGATCTAGATTCAGAGTCAGAAAAGATGCTTGGAGAAAAAGTAAAGAAAGAAAACAATTCCGACTTTGTTTTTGTCACCAACTACCCTTATGATGTAAGACCTTTTTACCACATGAAACCTGAAGGCAAGAAAGACGAAACAAAATCATTTGATCTTTTATTCAGGGGTGTTGAAATCGCTACTGGTGCTCAACGTGAACACAGATTAGATGTCCTTGAAGCTCAATGTAAAGAAAAAGGCTTAGATCTAAAGAAACTCTCATTTTATAGAGACATTTTCAGGTTTGGTTGCCCTCCTCATGGTGGGGTTGGTATGGGATTAGATAGGATTACTTCAAGATTATTAAATTTGGACAATGTTAGAGAAGCAATTCTATTACCAAGAGACCCAGAAAGGTTAACTCCTTAATTAATTCAATCTTTAATTTGTTATTTTTTTTATTTTTATTTCTTCAATTTTCTAAATCAAGAACAAAAACTAACTAATCTTTCTCAAAAGACATAGATCAATAATAAAAAGATCCAAATTCATCAAATAAAACGCTATAAATCACTTAAAAACAACTAAGAAAAACACAAAAGAAAATTTTCAAATAATTAAAGTCCACTACTATCAATCAGCCCTGTATCATAACTTGTACCTATATCTGCCATTAATATTGCTGTTGAATAATCAGCTAATTGATCTGCACACCCGGACATATATCCAAAGTCTCTTCCATATTCTAATGTTGAAAAAATCATATCTGAATCTACTACATGATATACAATTCCATCTGCTTTTTTAGTTTTATTACCAATTTCACTTCCAAACCTGTAATCAATTGCAATTAGTGAACGAAGTGCATCTTTTGGAACATAAAACTCTGCATGTAGATGATCTCCATTCTTGTTCTTTTTTGAGACAACTCTTCCTGTGTGACCTACTTTTCCAACTTCCTCTCCTTCATTAACATCAATTGCTGCAGCAAGCCCAGAATAAACTGTTCTAGAACTAATTGATTGATCATGAGAAAAGTTACCATGGTGGATTACATCACTTGCTTCACTTAGGTGCATAAAGGAATAAATAGCTTTTTTGAAACTAACTTCTCCATTTGGACCAACTTCCATATCTCCTAAAGTAAATCCTGCAACTAAATTTCCTGTTCCTCTAAATGGGGACTTTCTATATGCTGCCTGACCATCTCCTGGTGCATAAATACTTGTTCCTTCAGCAGCTCCTAAATCTGTACCAAAATGATTACTTTTTTTACCTTTTATTGTTCTTTCTCCAAATCCACTGGTTCTTTTATACGCAGTACCTCTTTGGAATGGGTGCTCTTTAAGGCCTACACTTTGAAGTACTTTTAAGGCATGATCTTTACTAGTTAAACAAGCACTATAATCTGGTTCAACAATTTTCATTTCTAAAGATGTTAACTTCTCTTTTGCAGATACATCAGAATAGCCAAGCCCAGTATCAGAAGTTCCTGTGTCTCCAACTGCACTTTGAGCTGCATGGAAACCAGAATCAATAACATTACTTACTCTATCTCCACCAAAACATGCTGCTACTAATAATCCAAGCCCAACAGTTGCAACTGCTCCAACTCCTGCTGACATTGCTGTAACTCTATTATAAATAGCATTTGCTCCATAACTAATGGTTTCTGTTAAATCTTCAAATCCATCAACTAATTGATCAATGGCAACAGTTTTTCCAAAAAACCCTCTTCTTTTTGGTCTTAATCTTCTAAGTGCATTTCTAACTCCTTTCCTGATGTCTGATCTTCTATATCTTTTAGCAGAGTCAACAAAAGTTCTATCTTCACTCCCAATCTCACCATCTTGAATTGTAACTTCAACAACTGTGCCTCCTCCAACTCCAGCTGCTTCTAAAACATCATCAATTGCTCTTGAACTAAGTCCTGCTCCTACTTCATATAGTTCAGCAGCTTCCCTACTCATCCCAATTCCAACACCTAATGGAATGATTGCTTTTGGTGGATTTAAGCCTTCAACAGGAAAAATCTCTTTAGTTGGTGCTTCTTTCATAACACGCATTCCTTCAGTAACTCCGTCATATTCAATTCCACCTTCATTTACAACAGCAGGACCACTATAGTTTCCAAATGTAACTGGAATAACAGTTCTAGAAGTAGTTTCATCATCATGATCAACATATAATGCATGTCTGTCTGCTTCACTCCCTACAACTGCATTTGATGCAGAATGTATTCCAACTATGCCTTCATCACGAGTAGGGGCTTCATAAGCTACTGCAGATCCACCTGTAACAAGAGTCAATTCAGGTCTCTGAGTCAAAGGAACATCTACTGCAGTTACTCTACTATTTTCTTGATTAGCTACAACGTCTTCTCTAGTAGGTCCTTCATAACGACCTCCATTAATCCTAACTAAACTAGCAGTCCTTTCTGTAATTGTTGGATCAGTTACTGTATGAACAGCAGCAGTAAACTCTTCAGTATAATCTGGAACTTTTGGAATACTTGGATCTGTACCTTCACCTGCATCAGAAGCTGTTCTAACTAAACTTAATGTAGTTCCATCAATCTCATCATAACGAGCTCTATCTTCAAGATCAACTTGACCAAACCATTCATATCCAATATTGATTTCATTTAAAAGTAAATTATTGTACATCATCTCTGAAGAATCAGTAGAACCAGTAATAGTAGATTCAAGGTGACTTGTCATAGTTCTAAACAACAAATCATCTATGTCTTGTGTTGCTGTAGAATAAGGAGAATTAGAAAATCTCTCAAGATGCTCACTTATTTGCTGATATCTTTCAACAGCATTCAAATCTGAATCAAAAAGCGCTTGAGCTGCCAAAGCTAAGTTTCTATTAGCGTTTCCACTATCACTTAATCTATCAACTAGTGAATTTGACGGTCTTGTGCTTATTGGTAATGGTGACATTATGCTTGCCTCATAGGGTTATTTTATAAAGTTTGCTACTAAAAAGTAGTTTTTACATCAAGGACACTCACAAACCACCAATAATACAAGCTAAAATGGCTATTTGTTTATAAAGGACTTCTTCCACCAAAAATGTAGCTAATATGACTATTTTAGGTGTTTTTGAGCAAATTTCTCTAAGAATTATGCCTTCCATCACAGATTTTAAGCAGCAAATTCTCTTTTTCAAGAAAAACAACAATATTTCAGTATAAAATAAAATAGCCAAATCAAAAATATACATTAAAATAGATATTTCCAAGAAAATATAAGAAAAATACAAAAATAAATACAATCAATAATACAATAAACAAGCTAATCAACACACATTACGCTCAAAAACCAATCATTTCAGATACAAATTCCCAAATTCCTTTATAAACACAAAATCTTCATCAAGTCCAGAATTCTCAGACACAACTTTAATCATCTGGCTCACAGTAGAATCCAGATCCTTAACTTTAGAAAGCATCAAAGCTTCAATTGTTGCTGGTTTTTTTCCACCAAGACCAGAACCTTTCTGACTAAGCATCATATTGATTAATTTGAGCATTTTTGTTTCACTTATCTTGACCAAACTACAAGCATTCTGAACTTTCATAGCTGCCATATACACATCTCCTAGCATTGCACCTTTGGAAGAATATTCAATTCCAACGCCAGTATCTAGTTGCTCCATTTTCCCAATCCCATGCAATAAGGCTCCAGTTAGCAAAAGGTCTCTATTAATTTGCGAATATTTATCACAAAGCAGCAAACACAAATTACAAACATAAAGTGTATGTTCAAGCAATCCTCCAACAAAATTGTGATGATAAAACATAGTTGCAGGAGAATTCTTCAATTTAGAAACAAATATTTCATCATCAAAAAATATTTTTACAACAGACAAATATTCTTCATCTTTGATTAAATCAATCACCGACTTTATTTCCAAGAACATTTCATTAATATTCAATTTGCTAGTTTCAATAAAAACGCTTGCATCATATTCACCGGAACTCAAAACCCGTATATCTCCTTCATTAATATTCATCTCAAGTTTCTCATTAAACAACTGCAAACGTCCTTTAACATGTACAACTTTTCCTTTAGCAAGAGACCCAAACACAGCTTCAACAGCTTCTATTGATTCTCCTCCCCAATATTTACATTTAATTTCTGCAGATTTGTCACCCAGCATCAATTCGAAACGATATTTAAGTCCATTAGAATATGGTACTACTGGATAAATTGACTTAACAACAAATATATCTTGAGCAATATCTCCTTCTTCTAATTCAGAAATATTTTGCAACTTCTCATAATTCACCATGAATATTCAAAAAAGAACTTATTTATATGCCTTTACATAGAAAATCCGGAAACTTTCCGAAGAATGAGCAAAGTCTCGTAAAACTCCAAAAGCATATATTCTCCATATATGGGCATATCCCTATTCATTTAAATATTATTACTTCTAACAAAACTACATGAAATCAAAACTTAAGAATTTAGAACTCTCAAAGAAGATCTACGATAGCTTAGTAAATTTAAAGCTAAAAAGTGAAACAATGGATGAGCTAATGATTAGATTGATGAAAAGAACAGCTATCTATGATCTTATTGGCATGCTCTCTGATGAAGAAGCTGAAGCTTTTAAAGAGGAACATAAAAAGTTAAACAGAACTGCTTTAGAAGAGCTTGAAGGCAAGTGGAGAAAAAAGAATGATAATAGACACATGCTTTTTCATTGATTTAATGAATAAAGAAATGAAAGCAATTCAAAAATTTGCACATTTGGATATCCTTGGAAAACCTCTATTTTGTTCTACAATCAGCATTTTTGAACTCTTCCAAGGCAAAGGAATAATTTCAAATTACCAAAAAGAGAGTGAAAAGATAGAAAATGTTATCTCAAAAACAGCAATTTTACCTTTCAATAAAGAGTCAGCAAAGGCTGCAGGCATAATCTCTGCTAATCAAAATAGCAAAGGACAAATGATTGGTCAAATGGACTCAATGATTGCAGGGGTAGCAAAAAGTAACAATTTAGCAGTTCTAACAAGAAACATCAAGGATTTTAATAGGATTCAAAATTTGGCAGTTGAAGGCTACTAATATTCATCTTTTCAATAAAATACTTCTCAAAAACTGTAGAATTCCATAATTCTGCAAAAAATTTTCAAAAAGTTCCTTTATAAGCA
>CAZGQD010000042.1:0-11448 GCA_964527395.1 uncultured Methanosarcinales archaeon | reverse complement strand
TTATGTTTATAATCGTTGTATGAAACCTCGTTTTGGTTCGAAAATGTCTCCGGAACGTCTTAATTTGCTTAAAGTCTTTTCCACATCTTCCTCAGAGATGTTTTTTTCGTTTGCTTTTTGGACTATTGCTTCAGTTGGAATGATCTTTTGGCCAGATTCTTTTTCAATACTGGAAATTATCTCTTTTATTAAGCTAATGGTACTTCGTTGAGTTGCAGTGATTCTGCTGGAAATTCTATCAATGTCAATTTTACCTGTTTCAGAGTCTTTTGCGATCTGGTTTAAAGAGTAGTCTACCAATTCTATTGCTTTTTGAGCATCTTCACGTTTCACTTCTTTTGCGAATCTGACTTTAGCAGAAGCTTCAGAGAGACGAACAAGAGCTTCAAGTTGCCTTGCGGAAATTGGAATTGATTTGATACCAGCTTCATCTTCACCACCACTGTTTCTCATAGAAATGTAGTATTTTTTGATTTCGTCAATAGCTTCATCTGTGAGGTCTGGAACAGCCTTTTTTCTAATATACATAAAATACTTTTTAAGAACATCAGAATCAATGTCACCTTTAGCTCTCTCAGGACTTTTGTGTAAAGATAGGATAAAACTTGCCATTTTTTCATCTTTTTCTCTTGAAGGAAGATCTTTTACTGGGAAAATTAAATCAAAACGGTTGATAAGGGTAGGAGGTAAGTTAATTTGGTTTGCAATAAGATCGTAAGGGTCGAATCTACCAAACTTAGGGTTCGCTGCAGCTAGAAGACTGGTTTCACACTTTAGGGTTGCTTGGATATTTGCTTTGGAGACACTCACTGTATTATGTAGGAAAATTCCTTCAGAAACAAAAGTATGATTTGGTTCAACAGTAATATCATATACCCATTTTTGGTCTTTGTTTGCTATTTTTTGAACTTTTGTTATCTTGTAATATTTTAGATTGTTTTTTGTTTTTGGATCTAGGTTCTTTGGTGCAGGAATTTCTAGGTTGACTTTAGCGTTTCTTGCTTCTATTGTTGTAATTTTATTGTTGTCTTTGATGAAAATAGGATGTTCAGGCGTAACTTTAATAGACCTTCCATTACTAAAGGAGATTTTTATGAAGTGATCTGGAGCAGTATGCCTGCTAATTCTATCAGATTTGGTATGGAAAACCTTTTTGAAATCTGTTGAAAGAATATCTAGATTTGCTTTGAGAATTTCACAATCTATCCCCTGGATGATGTCTTTTTTGTTTTTTTCCATCAAATTATCAACAATTTCACCGATCTTTTGTGTTGAACCATCAGAAAACATGAATTCAGTGTCGTAGTGATAGCTTTGCTGCTCCATGGCCTCGTGCAATGCCGATCTATCTTCTTTTGTCATCTTATCCAGCTCGTCAATAATCGCAAAACCGTGGTTTGCTAAAACTAAGGTACCAGCTTCTAAGGACCAACCACCTAAGAATTCATCTTTTACTACGGAAGCTGTATTATGAACAAAAATTCCATTTGCTATGAAACTATGAGTATCATCTACAGTTAGATCGTAGACATATTTGTAATCTGGTTTGATTTTTTCTATAGTTTTTATTTGATCCCAGAAAATATTGTTCTTATCATCTTTTGAGTAATTAGGAGTTGCGATGAGATCATTTATTTTTAGGTTTATACTTTCTGCCCAAAGCATTTCTTCATTTTTTTTTGTAAGAAGTTTAGTATTATCAGTGATTTCTATGCTTTTTTTGCTTTTTAGTGTGATTTTGTTTACAGTTTTTGGTGCTTCTAATTTCCAAAGGGTACTTGGAGATTTTGTTTCTATTTTATTGTTTTTGTTTAGTGTTTTAATAGAAGTTTTACCATTGTATTTATTTTTCCAGATGCCAGGTTTGTATAATTTTGCGTTTTCGAAGTTGTTTTCTACAAAGCTTTTTATAGTAGTAATGCTTCCATTTTTGTTGTTGTAATTGTTTGTTTCTACGACGCTATTTGGTGATATACAAAGCCCAGCCGCCGATGCACCCTTCCCGGATGTGAAACGCGCTTTGGGTGCGATTCTAGTGATTCTTTTTAGTAGCTGCGAATTATGTGCAACAATTCCGTTTGCGATGAAATTGTGAGGCCCAGGTACAGTTAAGTCGTAAACTTTTGTTTTTTTGTTTATGGTTTCAATTGATGTTACTTTTTCCCAAGTTACAGATTCACCAATTGTTTCTTCTTTTAAAGTTGCAATTTCTGATCCAATTTGAAGTTTTTCTACTTCTTTCCAACCTTCTTTTGTTAGCAAAGGATGTTCAGGAGTTAATTTTAGATATTTTTTTGATTCTGTAGTTATTTTTAGAATTTTTTCTACTTCCCTTTTGAAGAATTTGGTTTTTTTGGCTGGTTTTGCTTTTAGGTTTTTTAGGTCAATGCTTATTAATTCGTTTTGATCATTTTCTAAATCTTTAATTTGGACTTTTTTGCCGCTAGCCAGGGTTACTAATGTATCTCCAGTAACACACTTCCCTGCTCCAGGATCTCCAATTAGTAACATATGCAAATCACCTCTAGTTGATACACCATCAGGACGCTTTTTTTGGCAACCGCCAGCAAGTTGGAGAACTAAAGCTTCTTTGATTTTATCGTGACCGTAAATTGAAGGAGCTAGATTTTGAGATACGTAAAGATGTGCGTTGTTTCTGTGGGCAATAGCCATGATAGCTTTTCTGTCTTCTTCAGAAATTTTCATATCAGTTGGATCGTCTTCAACAGGTTCAATGTAGTTAGCTTCTAAAATTAAATCAAATTTGGTTGATTGACCACCAGATCTTAAAGTGATTGGAACTTCACTAACCCAACCGTACAATCGTACTTTTGTTCCCGGACTAGATTTTCTTTCAGTGATCGGAGAGACAAGATCGCCTTTTAGAAAAACATTAATTCTTTTAGGTTGAGCACCATCTAAATCGTCAGGGGATTCTTCTAGAACTAATCCTTGACCGTCAACCAATTCTTTTGATATTTCTCTGAACTTACCTTTTCTTCCACAAGAACAACGAGTTGGTTCTTTGTATTTTTGGTCCAATTGTAGCACAGATAGAATGTTACCACAACTAGGACACTCGAACTTGGCTGTTGCAACATGAGGTCTTACATTTGATTTTTGTCTTACTATTCCTTCAGTCCAAATGAATTTCCCCAAATGTTTAGATCGGATAGCACTAATAATGATTTTTAAAGAATCAGGAAGATTTTTTAGCCTTAGGTTGAATTTTTCAATCTTTTTTGGTAAGTCGAACTCTTTAATAGCAATCTCGCCGGCTTTTAAGACCTCTTCTGGACGTTCTACAAGTTCATCAATTAGTTCAGTATTAAATTTAATTAGCTCTGAGAAGTCAATTATTAGAGATTCTTTACCTTTTCTAGTAGTTTCTAGAAGCTCTGCATGGTAGTTTTGTTCAATGAATTCTTTTAGAAGTCTGATTTGTTCACTAGTTTCAAGAAGAGGTTCATGTTTATTTACGTTATCAAAACCAGACATAGGTTGATTTTGGACGCTTTAGAGTTTAAAAGATTGTTGTGTCGAACTAGAATGTGTATTCTTGGAAACATAGCTTCCAGACGCTGAATTTATTCAGCATATTGGAGGATAGGTTTTTTGTTGCTTTGGGTTAGTGGTTGTTATTTTGGTAAGAGTTCTTCTATTTTAGTTAGGAGTTGTGGAAGGTATTCGACTAAGTTGTCTATATTCTCTGTTTGGATGATGTGGTTAGCTGCGCCTTCAGGCATAAGTTCGATGAATTGGTCCTTTTTTACTAAAATGATGATTGGTTTTTGTTTAGCGTAAGCGTAGCCTAATTCTAATCCCCAATTGGCAGATTGAAGCTCAACTCCTAGCGCTAGGATAAGTTTTGAATTTTTTACTCCTTTGATGTTTTCTAAGAAAGTTTGTTTTTTGTTACCTAGTTGTTCTGAGTCACGTTGAGGTAAGTAGCATGTGTATCCTTTGTTTGATAGGGCTTGTTCTAGTTTCAAGTTGAAGTTTTTGCTCCAATTAGTTCGGAAGGTTGCAGAGATGAAAATGTCGTATAGGAGTTGCATTTTTGGTGTTCGGAGATTTTGGGTTTTTTAAGGTTTGTGTGTTTTGGAGCCACTACCCAATCTCACAGGAGCTGTTCGAAGCCCAGTGGCAAAGCCACTGGACACTGGTCAGGTGTGGACAGGGCTTATAAGTAAGTAGATTCTCGAGCTTAGATGGTTGAAGTGAAAGAAGTTAGTTTAGTTGATTCAGTGAAAAGTAAGATCCATGAGATTCGTGGGGTTCGGGTGATTTTAGATAGTGACTTGGCTAAGATGTATGGTGTTAAAGCTATCAGGTTAAGGGAACAAGTAAAAAGGAATTTAGACCGTTTTCCTAAGGATTTTATGTTTAAATTGATGGATGAGGAAGTAGATTTTATGGTATCGCAAAATGCGATACCTTCAAGAAAAAATTTAGGAGGCTATTTACCGTATGTTTTTACTGAACAAGGAGTAGCTATGCTTTCTTCAGTTTTGAGGAGTTCTAAAGCAGTTCAGGTGAATATTCAAGTTATGAGGGCATTTGTTTCAATGAAGAAATATATTAATTCGAATATTTATGTTTTTGATAGGTTGAATTATATTGAGAAAAGACAATTAAGTTATGAAATAAAGACAGATTCTCAAATAGAGCAAGTGTTTAAGTTGATTGAAGATAAAGACCTTAGACCTTCAAAAGGGATATTTTTTGATGGACAGATCTTCATGGAAATAGGATTATTTCCAGACGCAGAATCAGAAGATTCTGCATTTGATGCTTACAAATTTGT
Source organism: uncultured Methanosarcinales archaeon (assembly GCA_964527395.1). Lineage (GTDB taxonomy): Archaea > Nanobdellota > Nanobdellia > Woesearchaeales > GW2011-AR9. The sequence continues at coordinate 6,641 of CAZGQD010000042.1, read as the reverse complement.
GGCAGATGTGGTTCGTAGTGCTAGAAAATCTATAATTTTAATTGATAATTATATTGATGACACAGTTTTGACATTGTTTTCTAAGAGAAAAAAGGGTGTTGATGTAGTGATTTATAGCAAAAATGTTAGTAAGAAGTTGAAATTGGATGTGGAAAAATATAACTCTCAGTATGAAAAGGTAATTGTTAAGGAGTTTTCTGCTTCACATGATAGATTCATGGAAACAATTGTTTCCAGACGCAGAATTGAAAATTCTGCATTTATGATAATTGATGGGGTTTGTGTTTATCACATAGGGGCTTCATTAAAGGACTTAGGTAAAAAGTGGTTCGCATTTTCTAAATTTGATGTTTTGGCTTTTGAATTATTAGATAGATTGGGTAGCTCTTCTGGGAAGGAGTTGTTAAGTTCATTTTCTAAGGATTTTCAAGAGGGAATATTAGCTGAAGGAAAAAAGAAAGAGTGGGAAAAATGGCATAAACAGATGAAAAAGAGAGGTAAGGAAAAAGCAAAGTCTTTGATGTAGAACATAAGGTTGAAGAAAAATTAAAAATAAAATTTATTTAGGTGCGTTAAGAAGCTTTTCTAAGTTCTTGATTAACATATCAGTTGCTTCATGAACTTCTTCTTCTGTTCTAGTTCCAGTACAAACAATTTTACCGTTACTGAATAATAGGAAGGTTGCCCTTGTACCTTTAAGTTTGTGTACCAAACCTGGGAACTGTTCTGGTTCATATTCAGTATTAGGTAACTTTAAACCTAAGAAGTTTAAGTTTAACATCATACCAATAGAACCTGAAGCTACAATGTTTTGAACTGTAATTATAGGCTTAATTGTGATGATGATATCAATCTTTTTTAGAGATTCAATGATGCTTTGAATACTTTTGTCAACATCTTTTAAGGTTTTAGCACCAGTACAAACTACTTTTCCTGAAGAGAAAATTAGAGCTGATGTCTTAGGATCTTTAATTCTTAGAACTAAACCAGGGAATTGTTCAGGGTTATATTCAGTGTTTGGCAAAGTTGCAGCCATCTTTTCTAATGGTACGTCTTTTTCCAATGATGTAGAAACTACTATATTTACTATACTGATTTCCTTTTTACCTTTCTTAGGTTTTGTGCTTTTTTTCTTTGCCATGGTTATTTCGTCTCCTTTGCTTTTCGTATAAGATTGAGGGGTTGTTTATAAATAGTTCATGAAAAATTAATTTTTCAGACGCTGAATTTAAATTCAGCATTTATAAATAGTATTTAAATGCTTTATAAATGAATTTAGTTTGTACTTTATAAAGCTTGCTTAATAAAATAGGGTTTTTTAGTAGTTTTATAGAGGAAGTAGTGGTGATTTAGACCCCTTGGTTTCCGATGGAGAAATGGTGTTTTGTGGGTAAAAATTAGTTGCCTATAATTTTTGAATAGATGATTTTTGCTTCTTTTTTGTCTTTTGCTTTGATTAGGGCTCTTTTGTCTTGGAAGATTTTGTGATGGTTTTTTGTGGTTAGGATTGTATTATTTTTGTTTAGGGTTGAGTCTTCTAGTTGTTTGTTTAATTGTTTTAGGTCTATTGAGGTGTTTGTGTCTGGGAGGATTTGGAAGTAGCTACTGCAGAATCTTTGGATTCTTTGTAGGTCTGGGTATTCTAATGTTTCTTTTTTGGTGGGTTTGAGGTTGAATTTGTTGATGCTTGATTCCCAAATGTCTTGGATGAAAAGCTTGTTTTGGATATCTTCTGATTGGTTAGTTAAGTGTTTGATTGTGAAAGTTACTTGCATTGAGGCTATTGTGCTTGTTGTTGTGTTTAGAACTCCAACTTGAGAACAAGTTTGGCCTTGAGCGTTTTGTGGAAGGAAGGAGTTAAGGGTTGTTTTGGTGTTTTCGTAGTTTGTTAGAAGGGCTACTGTGCCTTTAGTTTGGATGGCGCTGGCGAAGATGATTGGGATATTGTGTTTGATTCTGAAAATGTCTAATAGAAGTCTGGTTTGAATGTTGTCTGTGCAATCTAGAATGATGTCTGGTTTGCTTTCGTTTGTTGTTTTTATGGTGTTTTTGATGTTGAATTTGTTTAAGTGAGTTAGGTGGGTTGTGATGTTTGCTTTTTTGTTGATTTGAAGTAATTTATTTTTTATTGTGCTTGTTTTTGCTTGTTTTATATCTGATTCTGTGTATAATGTTTGTCTTTGGAGGTTGGAGAGTTCTATTATGTCTCTGTCTATAATGGTTAGGTTAGTGACTCCTGCCCTTAGTAGAAGTTCAGCTGCTACTGTACCTAAAGCTCCTGCGCCTACAATTGTTACTCTTGCTTTGTTTAGGAGTTGTTGTGCTGCTTTTCCTAGTACTAGTTCTTGTCTATGGTATCTGTTTTGCATGGGTTATATCTCTTATTTTGATTTTTTGTGTTTGATTCTTACACTTCTACATTGTGAAAAGTTGGATGTAGAGGGTAAAATGGTATGTTTTTTATTACAAGATTAGCGCTGTCAAACTTATTGCAAGCGTGTTCACTCGCCTTAATTTTTCAAGACAGGCTTGAAAAATGCTCGTTGTTTGATTTATGCGTTGGTGGGATTGCCAGTAAGGGACGGCGCTAATCTTTGTGTTTTATGAGTTTGTTTCTTTTTTTTTGGTGGTGATTAGGTTTTTTAGGTTGCAAGAGTTGCAAGTGTCGTTGTTGCTCGGTTCTCTGCAGATCTGGCATTGTCTTGGAGCTGAGGAAGAGTCTTTGTTTTCAGAGATTTGTTTTTCTTTTAAGGTTGGAAGGATGTCTAAGAAAGATTGGATGATGCCGTTCTTAGTTCCAGGATACTTTTGTTCGAAATTGTTAAGCATGTCTCTGATTTCTGAACGGTAGCTAAGGGTTACATTTGGGCATTCGGTGTAATTTACTTTGAAATTTAATAGGTAAGTGTAGAGTCTGGTTTCTTTTTCTGAGCATAAGTAAAGGGGTTTGATTCTTTGGACGAAACCTTCATGTTTGTCGATTCCAGAGACTGGACCTAGTTTGGCTGCCAGTTTTGTGTTGGCTTTGAACTGGTTCATAAGAATAGCTTGAGCCTCATCATCCATGTTATGACCAGTAGCTAGCTTTGTTGCTCCTAGTTTTTTTGCGTAGGTGTTAAGAAGAGTTCTTCGCCATACGCCGCAGATGTTACAAGGTTTTTTCTTTGTTAGTTTGTTAATAATGGGGTAGGCTTCGTCTAAGGTTTTGTTGAAGTTTTCTTTGAAGCTAGCAATTGTTAAGGGGATGTTGTGTTTGTTGGTGAACTCTTTTAGATCTTCTAAAGTTTGGTCTCTATAGTCTGCTATACCTTCGTTGATAGCTAGGGCTTGAAGGTTTTTTGTTGGGATGTTGTATTTCTCCATGTATTTTTTGATCAGATATAGAACTGTGAGGGAGTCTTTTCCGCCAGAAGCAGCTACGCAGATTTTATCGTTTCTATCGATTAATTTGAACCTGTTGATGGTTTTGAATACTTTTGATTCTAGATAAGTGATGAACTCCTGCTTGGTTAATTTGCCGTGCTGGAGCTCTATTACGTACTGTTTTTGGGTTTTAGGGTTATTTGGTTCCATTTTTAGCTTTAGATTGTAGCTAATTAGTAATTTTGGTTAGGATTTGTTTTTTTATCCGCCAGAGATCACGGAGAGAAGGTTGATTGTGTCGTTATCGTTAAGTTCGTTGTCTAAGAGTAGGACATCGTCGTTTCTTGTGATAATGACAGTTTCACTGTTAATGTTTAATTCTTTTAGAAGTTCCTTAACTGTAGAAGAGTTTGTATCTACTCTTAATGTTTGGTTCTCTTTTTCGTTAAAAACAGTTACAGTTTTTGGTTTCATTTTCTTTCTCCTATGCTTCCACTAATTGGCCACATGTTTGATTGGTTGTGTTTAATTGTGTTGTATTTTGGATTGTGCTTTATAAATAGTTCTGTGGATTTAAGCTATTTTTTGGCAAAGGGTTTAAATAAAATGTTTAGTGTTTTTTTATTATGGTAGGGATAAGAAATGAGGATAAAGATATTGCCTTAATAGGTCTAGGTCTAGGGACTTTAGTAGGAGGTGGGAGTGCAGGAGCATTAGGAGCAGTAGTTGGAGGAAGTGTAGGGATACTAGCTGGATCTTTTGCACCAAGAATAATTAGGCAATTTAAAGGAAGATGATTTTAGTTTTAGGGTATTTTTTATTAGCAATTTCAATAATAATTTGGCTTGTTAGATTGATTTTGGATTACTATGATAGAGGTGTTGTTCTTTATAAGTGGAAATCAAAGCTAAAAAGTTCTATAGATTTGGGCTCTGTAGAAAATCTCACTGCGTTCGATGGGGGCGAGGCTGAAGAGGTTCTTCTCCGCGTTCGTTCGTGCCTCACTCAGGTCGAATTGTATAGCTCTTTTGAAGATTGTCTCTTTCTGCGAGGACGCCCCCATACATACTTAGAAATGGAACATTTCTGGTACCCACTTCGTTAAGGTTTTCTACAGAGCCATAGATTTGACTATTAGTGTCTATGGTTTTTCTTATAGCGTTTCTTCAATTTTTTTTAGAGGTTTTGGTTTGGAATCACCAATACCTTATGATGAAGAAATTATGACTATGTTGATTTTTTATGGAAGTGTTTACATAATTTATTTGCTTGTTTCAAATGGATCTTCCAGGTTTGAGAAAAAATAGATGCTAAGTTTAAATAATTGAGGATATTTTGATGGTTCATATGGAAAATGTGCTGTTTTGTTCATACCATCCTGTACTGGAAGCTAGAAGTTTAGATTTAGGCTATTCTGGCTCGCTTTTTTTGGGTCGAGATTTTGTGTATGTATATGAAAAGGATTGGAAGAAATACCTGTCTGTTATGAATAAGCTTAGGAAAAGTAAAGTTCCTGTTATGGTTCGAGTGAGTTCTGAGCAGCAACTGGTGCATGCGATTGAACAAAGTTCAGCTCGGTTTATTGTTGGAGCTGAAAGAGTGCATTATAAGGATTCTGTACATTATTTACGTTCTGGGCTTGATGTTGGGTTGTTGCAGACAGTTGTGCGTCGTGGGAAAGTTGTTTGTTTTGCTTATAGTGATTTTGTGCTAGAGAAAAATGTTAAGAAGAGCGGTAGGTTGCTGGCTTTGATGAAAGCTAATTATCAGTTATGTGTGAAGATGGGAATTAATGTGCTTGTGTCTTCTTTTGGGAGTGGAGTGGATAGGTCTTATGATGAAATTAATTCTTTTTTGAACATGTTGAAGAAGAAGTGAGGTCAATATTTATATAGATGGAATTCTTTTGTTAGGTTTATTATAATTAGTTTATTGAGGTGAATGGTTTTATGGGAAGAGATGATAATATGCATAAGGTTGGAGTGATTGTTGTTGCTTTGGTTGCAGTTGTAGCTGTGTTTTTGATGTTCCAAGGTAGTGGCAGTGAGACAGTTGTAGTGGTTGAAGAAGGTTCTGAGAGTGGTGAGGCGATTGTCGGACAGGCAGGAAGTAGTGATTATGCGAAGGGAGTTCTTTCAGAGAATATTGATGATATGACAACAGTAGATGATATTTGTGATTATGGGAGTGGATCTAGCTCTTTAGAATGTGGATATGGTTCTTCTGCTGAAGATGGTCACTCATTTGCAATAGGTTATAGTAATGATGCAACAGGGAAATATTCAAGTGCTTTTGGATCAAATACAAAGGCAACTAATACGTATTCTACTACTTTAGGTGTTAGCACAACAGCAAGTGGTCATTCTTCAACTGCTATTGGTAGATATACTACAGCAAGTGGTGCTTCTTCAGTTTCTATAGGTTCTTACTCTGAAGCAAGTGGAGAAGGTTCGATTGCAATGGGACAGTATTCTCTAGCAACGCATGAAGACTCGTTTGTAATAGGTCTTGATGCAACATCAAATGATGATGATTATTGTGTGAGTTCTGCTGATAAAGAATTTAGAATTTGTGCAAGTGATATGGTAGTTGAACTTGATGTTACAAATGATGGAGATATCGAAGAAGTTTCGTTTGCAGAATTAGTATCAGCTGTATGTGATCTTGGTTCAGGTGCTGATTTTTGTAGTTAAAGATTTTCTTTTTTAATTTTCCCCTCCTTTTTTCTTTGGCGGCTCTGTAGAATCTGCTCTTTCCACTTGTGTATTCACAGGAGGTGTTGAATATTATTAAACATTAATTGGAAAGAGCAGGGTCCAAGAAAATCGGACCGAGCGAAGCGAGCATGCATGAAAAGCAAAGCTTTTAGTGATTCGTGGAAACACTTTGTGTTTCCAGACGCATAATTCTTTGAATTCTGCATTCTGCAAGGACGCCCCCCATACATACTTAGAAATGGAACATTTCTGGTACCCACTTCGTTAAGGTTTTCTACAGAGCCTTCTTTGGGATGCTGGGTACTTAAGCTGGCCTTTATGGAAAAATCATTTTCCAGACGCTGAATTTTAGCAAATTCATCATTTTGCGATTTTATAATAAAAGTCCTATGGCGCTTGGCCAGACTTACCGCAGGTCTAAACAACTACGCAATAATTTTTGTTCTATTTCATGAACAAAAATGCTTGTTGTTGGTGTAATTTCATAATGTAATTGCCAGTGAGGAGGCAAGCGCGCCAAAAACTTTTTACCAATTATTGCAAAAGGCCAGGACAAAGACC
>CAZGQD010000041.1:0-11497 GCA_964527395.1 uncultured Methanosarcinales archaeon | reverse complement strand
ATCTTTGATGCGATAGAAAACAAACAAATAACAAGAAAACAAGGTATTTTCTTCAATGGACAAGTTTTTGATGCCTATAAATTTATCTCAGACTTAATCAGGTCAGCCAAAAAATCAATAATCTTGATAGATAATTATGTTGATGACGCAGTTTTAACCTTATTTTCCAAAAGAAATAAAGAAGTAGAAGTGAAAATATACACAAAAAATTTCAACAAACAGCTCAAATTAGATTTGGATAAATATAATTCTCAATATCCAAATATCAAAATATTTCCATTCAAAGATGCACATGACAGATTCATGGAAACAATTGTTTCCAGACGCAGAATTGAAAATTCTGCATTTATGATAATAGACGAAACTGAGCTTTATTACATAGGAGCTTCATTAAAAGACTTAGGCAAAAAGTGGTTCGCTTTCTCCAAATTCAACAAAGAGACATTGAATATATTGAAAAAGTTAAAATAGAATAAAGAAAAAAACAAAAACAAAAACAAAACTAAACAACATACTCTTTCCATGCTTTGATCTTAAGTTCTTTCCCATGTACGCTTTTTAAAGCATCTACAAACAGTATTGCACAATTCACATCTGTAATCAAAGGCACTTTAGAATCTACAGCAGCTCTACGTATCACAAAATCGTTAGACAATTCGTTAACATCCAGACTTTTAGGAATATTTATCACAAGACTAACTTTCCCAGAACGGATACACTCAAGCGCATTAGGCTTTTTATCTGAATCAGGCCATCCCACTATTGTTGCTTGTACTCCATTTTGGTGTAAAAACTCAGCAGTTCCACGTGTGGCGTAAAATGAATAACCTAAATCTCGCAGTAGAATTACACTCTTAAGAAATTTAGCTTTAGACTTAACTGGCCCTGTAGAAAGTAATATTGTACTTCCAACAGCAGGCAATTTAAAACCAGCTGATTGAAGTGAATTTAAATATGTTTTTTGCACAGTTGATCCTAAACAAGCAACTTCTCCTGTAGATGCCATCTCTATTCCTAATTGTGGATTAGCTCCAGAAAGTCTGGTAAATGAGAATTGTGGAACTTTAACCCCAACATATTCAATATCAAACATATTCTTAGAGACAATCGACTGTTCAACACCTAAAATAGCCTTAGTTGCAATCTCAATAAATGGGATATTGTATACTTTTGAAACAAACGGGAAACTACGTGATGCCCGAACATTACACTCAATAACTTTAATTTCGTTATCTTTTGCAATAAATTGAATATTAAACGGCCCAGTTATTTTTAGTTCAGCTGCAATTTTGCGAGTTATTTTCTTAATCCTCCTAACAGTTTCAACATAAAGTTTTTGTGGAGGTGTAACAAGAGTAGCATCTCCAGAATGTACACCAGCGTTTTCAATATGCTCAGAGATAGCATAACAAAGTACCTTCCCAGAATGAGCCACAGCATCCATTTCAATTTCCTTTGCTTCTGTAATAAATTTAGAGATTACAACTGGATATTCTAATGATATTTTCACAGCAGATCCAATAAAACGGTTAAATTCTGACCAATTATGTGCAACACTCATTGCACTTCCACTAAGAACATAACTTGGACGTATAACTACTGGAAAACCAACAAGGTTCACAAAATCTTCAGCTTCAGAAACACTACTAAATTCGCTCCATTTTGGTTGATCTACTCTAATAGAATCAAGTAATGAAGAAAATTTGTGTCTATTCTCAGCCCTATCAATATCAAGAGCAGATGTACCAAGCACAGGAACACCATATGAATGTAATGGAACAGCTAAATTGTTAGGCGTTTGTCCTCCCATTGATACAACTACTCCACTTACAGATTCAATATCAAGTACATCTAAGACTCTCTCAAAACTAAGTTCTTCAAAGTACAATTTGTCGCACATATTAAAATCAGTAGAAACAGTTTCAGGGTTACAATTAATCATCACAGTCTTTTTACCAATAGAACGAATTGTACTCACGGCAGTTACACAGCACCAATCAAACTCAACACTGCTTCCAATCCGATATGTTCCAGACCCAAGCATAAGTACAGAATCAGCAGCAACATCATCAACAGGTCCACCTGAATCAACAGACCCAACAGTAGTAGCAGAAACACTAGAAACAAATGATTCAATTTCATCACTAAATGCAGCATTATAAGTTAAATAAAGATAATTAGTCTCAGCTGGAAACTCTCCTGCAACCGTATCAATCTTCTTAACTTTAGGCAAAATCCCTAACTCAACACGAGCTTTTCGAACATCCAGTTCATTAACTGCATTTTCAGCACTTAAAAACTCAGCAATTTGCTTATCAGAGAACCCTAATTGTTTAGCCTTTATAAATAAATTAGCATCAAGTGAATCTAAACCATTCAAACCTTCAATCTCTTTACCAAGCAAAACAACCCGAAACAATTCATTTAAAAACCATTTATCAATTGATGTCAGTGAATGAATTTCTTCAACAGTCTTCCCCATCCCAAAAGCTTTAGCAATCTCAAAAACTCTTCTTGTGCTAGGTACTGACAGACCTTCAAAAACAGAAACCTTTTCATCACCAGTATCAGTCATTATCCCCTCATGGCCTTCACCAAGCATCCTAACTGCCTTTTGCAAAGCTTCAGGAAAATTACGTGCAATGGCCATAACCTCACCAACACTTTTCATACTGCTGCCAATCGAAGTAGATACATTTTTGAACTTCTTCAAATCCCAGCGAGGATATTTTACAACAACATAATCAAGTGCAGGCTCAAAACAAGCAGAAGTTTTACCAGTCACCATGTTCCGTAAATCAACAATAGATTTTCCAAGTGCTAATTTAGCAGCAACATAAGCAATAGGGTAACCAGTAGCTTTGGAAGCAAGTGCAGATGAACGACTAAGCCGAGCATTAACTTCAATAACTCTATATTCAGAAGATTTTGGATCAAGCGCATATTGGATATTACATTCTCCAACAACACCAAGGTGACGTATTACCTTAAGTGCTACAGAACGCAGCATATGATATTCAGTATTGCTGAGTGTTTGTGATGGTGCAACTACAATAGATTCTCCTGTATGTACTCCCATTGGATCAAAGTTTTCCATGTTACACACAATGATACTATTATCAAAAGAATCTCGCATAACTTCATATTCAACTTCTTTCCATCCACGCAGTGATTCTTCAACAAGTACTTGCGATGACAAAGCAAGTGCAGCAGCCACTTTCTCACGAAGTTCTTCTTCATTATCACAAAACCCACTACCAAGTCCACCAAGTGCATATGCAGCACGTATAATTACAGGGTATCCAATAGAATCTGCAGCAACTACAGCATCATTAACAGTACTAGCAGCCATACTTTTGGCATAACTAACACCAACTTCAGACAATTTTTCAACAAATGCTTTTCTATCTTCTGTACACATTATAGTTTGCACAGGAGTTCCAAGCACAGAAACATTATACCTCTCAAGCACACCTTTCTCAAATAATTCTACTCCACAATTTAGTGCAGTTTGCCCACCAAAACTAAGTGCAATTGCATCTGGACGCTCTTTTTCAATTACTTTTGTCACAAATTCACAAGTAACTGGCAAAAAATATACTTTATCTGCCATTTTTTGACTAGTTTGCCAAGTAGCAATGTTTGGGTTAACTAAAACTGTTTGAATTCCTTCTTCACGTAGTGCATTTAGGCATTGGCTTCCTGAATAATCAAACTCTCCTGCTTCTCCAATTTTCAGTCCACCGCTACCAAGTACCAAGACTTTCTTAACACCTTCAATTTTCATTTGTTTCACCGCCATCATTTAAGAGCCCCTCACTCTTAGGTTCATAATTACTACTAGTTCCACCATCAATTTCTTTCTTTTCTTCAAGCGTTCCATTGCTTTTCTTCTCTTTAATCACAGAAACAAACTTTTCAAATATCCATTCTGTATCTTCTGGTCCAGGCGCTGCTTCTGGATGAAACTGCACCGACATAAACGGCAACTTATCATGCCTAATACCTTCATTAGTTCCATCATTTGCATTCACAAACCAGACCCTCCAATCTGAAGGAAGAGACTTAGAATCTACTGCATAACCGTGGTTTTGCGATGTGATATAACATCTACCACTAATTTCATTAACTCCTTCAGATCCATCATTCCCATACATAATCTCCTGACAAGGCTGGTTTTGTCCACGATGCCCAAACTTCATTTTATATGTAGTTGCTCCAGCCGCAATAGACAAAAGCTGATTACCTAAACATATCCCTAATATTGGTTTAACTATCTCAAACGCCATAACTTTACGAATATTTTCAATAGTAACATTACATTTGCTAGGATCTCCAGGCCCATTAGACAAAAACAAAGCATCATATTCTCCATTTTCTAAACCAGAAACAAAATCATAGTCCCACGGCACAACTGTAACTTTCACTCCTAATTTTAGAAAACACCGAACAATATTATATTTGATTCCACAATCTACTGCTACAATATGTATTCCAGATTCACCTACTCCATAAGTCTTAACTTCTTTGCAAGATACAATAGAAACAAGATTTTCCTTATTAGGATCATAAAACTCAGCACCAATATTTCCTTTTGTTTCTAAGTTCCCTGGATCACCAGAATCAGCAGCCTCAATTCTACCAAGCATAACTCCTTTGTCACGTAAATGTTTAGTCAAATGCCGAGTATCAATTCCACTTATTCCAATCACTCTTTTCTCTTTCATCCAATCAGACAAACTTCTTTTTGCATTCCAATGACTATATGTATCAGATAAAGATGAAACTACAATTGCTTTTAAATGAATAGATGAAGACTCAAAATATTTTAACAATCCATGAGTATCAACAGAACCATCAGGAACACCATAATTCCCAATGAGTGGATATGTAAACACTAATATTTGTCCACAATAACTTGGATCTGTCATAGATTCAACATATCCCACCATTCCAGTATTAAACACAACTTCTCCAGACACAAAAGCTTTTACTGCTCCAAACAATTCCCCTTCAAACTGATTTCCATCTTCAAGCACTAAAACTCCTTTAACCACATAATCCACCTCGTATTATTAATAAAAAATAAAAATATAGACACATATACAAATAACAACAGATATATTCATCTATATTCAAAAGAGATCTCACATATACTTGGCCATGTCCTCCAACACTTTATATGCTGCCATCTTTCTCTCATCGGGACTTGCATATCCTGTTATCGCTCTTCCTATAACTAACACAGAGGATCCATCTTGCAATGCATTTCCTGGAGTCATCACACGTCTTTGATCACTTCCAACAGCACCATCAACTCCTTTTATTCCAGGAGTTACATACACAAATCCATCAGACAATTCAGATTTTATAGACGACAAATCAGCAGCTGAACAAACAATTCCATCAAGCCCAACCTGCTCACTCATTTTAGCAAGTCTCATTACATATTCAGACACAGTTCCATTAACACCAAGTTCACCATTAAGTTGTTTTTGATCAATAGATGTCAACAAAGTAACTCCAATCACTTTTGGCATACGCACTCCTAAATAATTCACAGCATCTTTAGCTCCAGTAACAGCAGCTTCTAGCATTTCACTACAACCACTTGCATGTACATTGAACATATAAACACCAAGCTCAGCAGCTGCATAAGAAGCTCCACGAACAGTGTTAGGGATATCATGATATTTTAGATCCAGGAACACTTCAGCTCCAAGTGAATGCACCAAACTAACTACTTCAGGACCAAAACGAGTAAACAACTCCTTTCCAATCTTAAACATCCCAACATATTCACGCAGCTCAGTGACTCTTTCTCTAACTGCATCAACTGTCTTTAAACCATCAAGAGGCAAACATATTCGAGCACGAGCCTCAAGCATCTTCGGACTCAATTCGAACTCACCAGCAACCCCACTGACAAAACTACTATTGTTTTCATCACTTTCTGCCATCAAATCACCATCTACTATTGTTTTTCACATCCCTCTTTTAGCTGACCAATTCTGAGGATCTTTGTTCCATTCAAGCAAAATATCCTTGTCTTGAGAACTGACATAATTGTTCTGCAAAGCAACATCTAACAAAGTATTAAAATTAGTCAATGTAAATATTTTACATTGAGCATTTGCAAAAGCTTCAACACTTGCTTTAAAACCATGCGTATATATACTCATACAACAAACTACATTTGCTCCTACTGCACGAAGAGTTTCAACAACATCTAAACTAGATCCTCCAGTTGTAATTACATCTTCAATAACTAACACTTTTTGTCCAGCTTCAAAATATCCTTCAACTTTTTTATTTCTCCCATACCCTTTACCAGAAGATCTAACATATATCATTGGTTTTCCAAGTAATCCTGATAAATATGCTGCATGCGGTATTCCTGCTGTAGCAGTCCCAGCAATCACATCAAATTCAATATTCTCTAGTTTAATATATTCAACAAATTTCTCAATAATATTTTTCCAAGTATTTGGATATGACATAATTAAACGATTGTCACAATATATTGGTCCTTTTAATCCAGATTTATATGAATAAGGTGAATGCGGTGATAATGTCACAGCCTTTATTTCAAGAAGCATTTTAGCAACATCTCTATCTCCTAAAAATCCATTTTTATCACGCACTTTAAGCTTCCCAAGCTTCTCATTCCAACTAGATCCTTTAGAAACAAATATTTCAGACAGCTCAGAACCAATTTTATCAAATACAGCTGTTCCACTCATAGCGTATGCAGTTCCAACTTGCACAGCACTAGCTCCAGCTAAGACATAATCATACACATCTTTTCCAGAAGAAATTCCTCCAACACCAAAGATAGGTATTTTATCTCCAATAAGCGAATAGAACGCATTAACTTGTCCAAGCGCTACTGGCTTTATAAACTCACCACCAAGTCCTCCACGCCCATTGTTAGGATGGATACATGTTTCTTCTCCATCAATAAATATTGTATGCCCAAGAGAATTAATAAGTGAAATAAAGTCAACTCCTCCTTTAACTAATACTTCTGCCATCTGTTTTTGAAACACAGAATCAAGGTATGCTGGTAATTTAACCCCCATTGGTTTGTCAGTAAGCCTCCTCAAAGTCAATAAAATATCAAGTGAGCTTTCCATATCGTAAGCAACTTGCGGTTTTCCAGGAATATTTGGACAACTTAAATTTATTTCAAGCATATCTACAACAGGGGCAAGTGCAGTCACCATTTCTACAAATTCAGATCTATTAAATCCAACTATGCTAGATACAAACACTTTTTCAGGATATTTTTCACGCAACTTAGGAATCATTTGAACATAAGCTAAATATCCAGGATTCTCAAGTCCGTTAGAATTAATAGAATTACCTGCAAACTCAAAATATTTTGGATGTGGGTTACCAGTTCGAGGCAAATATGTTGTAGATTTAATCACAACAGCACCAGCAGAACTTCTACACAAAGCCTCCAATTCTTCAAAACTAGTACAAAGTGGCCCAGACGCATTCATAATTGGCGGACTTATAACAACATTTTTTATTCTTAAACTATTAACTCCTCCAAGATCTCTAACTCTAGATTCATTTTCCATATTATATACCTCAACTTTAACTTCTGAATTAGCAGAAACACTCACTTCATTAACATTAGTATCGCTAGACCCTAGATCTTCATTAGAAATATAATCACTAATAATCCCTTGAGCAGCATCAGCAACACTAATTCCAACAATCTCATCTCCAAGTTTGTTAAAATTAAATTCTCCTCTATCATAAACAATATTTCCATTCACAATAGTTGTAACTACTTTACCTTTGACTTTAAACCTATCAAAAGGTGTCCAACGACATTTACTATAAACAGAATCATTTCTAAGTTCATGCTCAAAACCAAGATCAACTAATATCAAATCAGCATCTTTTCCAACAGCAATTTCTCCTTTATTTAAACCAAATATCTCTGCAGCACGTTTTGATGTCAACTCCACAAGCCTTTTCATACTAATCTTACCTTCATTCACTAAATTAAGCATGAGTGGCATCATTGTATCAAGCCCAGGAACTCCCGAAGGTGCATCCCAATAACTACTTGACTTTTCTTCAATAGTGTGTGGAGCATGATCTGTCGCAATCATATCAATGGTTCCATCAACTAAACCTCTCCAAAGCTCTTCAACATCTTCAGAACTACGAAGTGGCGGATTCATTCGCAAAAAGTTTCCTTGTTTTAACATATCGCGCTTAGAGAAAAACAAATGATGTGGGGTAACCTCCATATATACAGTCCGGCCAGCATTTTTAGCAGCTCGAACAGTTTCAACTTCTTTTTTAGTAGATGCATGTGCGATAAGTAACTTAGTTCCAAACTTCTCTTGCATTTTCATAGCACGATCAACACAAATATGTGCACAACAATTGTCACGGATCTCAGTATGCACAATAGGATCACTTCTATAACGCAACCTATCTGAGTTCTCCTTCATTCGTGTATTATCTTCTGCATGAATTATTACAACTGATGCATCATTAGAAAAATGTGATTCCAGTGCAGCTTCATCTTCAACTAGCAGATCTCCCGTTGTAGCTCCCATATAGATTTTAACACCTAATGGTTTTTTACCTTTAACCCACAAAGAATTATCTACTGTAGCTCCTAAATGAAACCCAAAGTTAACTATACTTTTAGAAGCAGCAACTTCACGCTTAGCCAATAGTGAACTTTCATCAATGGTTGCAGGATTTGTATTTGGCATATCAAATATGCTAGTAACTCCACCAGCAGCTGCTGCCATTGATACTGTTTTCCAATCTTCTTTATAAGCATGCCCTAGGTCTCTGCAATGTACATGTGGATCAATTGCTCCAGGAAGCAAAAAAAGCCCATTAGCATAAACAACTTTTCTTCCATCATCTACAATCTCTGAACTAATCTCACTTATTTTCCCTGCACGAATACCTACGTTAGTTCTATTTCCATCATATAATACAACATCCTTAATTATCAAATCCATTTTCTTTCCTCACAAAAGTGTTTTCTTCAATCTCTCTTAAATAATCAGCATAAATTCACAACAATTTCATTTTATTGACATCAAACATTCTTTCACAATAATGACATTTTACTCTTATTCCACCATAGCTCCCATTAATTTTCACATAAAATTTAGTACAAACAGTTTCGGCATTGGTTATACACATCGGATTTGAACACTTTATCAAATTTCTAACCATCTCAGGCAATTTTAGTGGCATTTTCTCCACAACTCCCGCTCCATGAATGATATTAATAGTCGCATTTGGTGCAATTAATGCAATTTTACTAAACTCTTCAGAACTAAGCTTCTTATTTTCAATTTTAACAATGTCTTTAAGCCCCATTTTACGACTTTCAAAATTCATTCCTATTGTTACAATACCACCTTCATTTTCAACACCTAGCATTTCTACAATTTTCATCCCAAGACCATGAGGGATATGGTCTATAACTGTACCTTCTTTGATAGCATAAACCTTGTATTCTCTTAATTCACTCATTTTAACACACCTAAAACCCATCCAAGTAATGCCTGACGAACAGGTACTGCGTTATGAGCTTGCGTAAAATATAATGCTCCTTTCTCACAATCAAAACTTTGATCTATTTCATCAACACGTGGCAATGGATGTAGTACAATTAAAGACTCCTTAGCATTTTTGATCATTTTAGAATCAAGCCGATATTTACCTTTAACTTTTTCATATTCCATAATGTCAGGAAAACGCTCTTTTTGGATACGAGTCACATAAAGTACATCAAGTTCAGAAATAATGCTACGTAAATCTTCCACAATCTTAAATTTAATTCCTCTAGAATTAAGATCTTCAATATAAGAAACAGGCAAAGCAAGCTCAGGTAACGATATAAAAGTCATTTCTGGAAAAAAGTTAGACATTGCTCTAACAAGCGAGTGCACAGTTCTCCCGTACTTCAGGTCTCCCACAAAACCAATTTTTAAATTAGTTAGTCTTCCAAGTGCCTTTTGGATAGTGTAAAGGTCCAAAAATGTCTGTGTTGGATGTTGGTTAGCTCCATCTCCTCCATTAACAACTGGTATTGAAGCTACTTCTGAAGCAAATAATGCACTTCCTTCAAGTGGATGCCTCATTGCAATAACATCTGCATACCCTTCCACCATTCTGATTGTGTCATAAAGTGTTTCTCCTTTCTTAACAGAAGTAGATTTATCATCTGAAAAGCCAATCACTCTTCCTCCAAGTCTATGCATTGCTGTTTCAAAACTAAGTCTTGTACGTGTAGAAGGTTCAAAAAATAATGTGGCTAGTATTTTTCCAGAAAGCAAGTTAGGCTGTGGGTTTTCTTCCAAATCTTTTGCTAACTTAAGAATGTGCAATATCAGTTCACGTGAGAAGTCTGTGATGGCTATGATATCTCTTTTATTTCCACTATTATTTACAGCACAACTAAGTGCATCCACCATTCCATCCATATTAAAAATAAAATTCAATCAAATTCATTTAAATAGATTTATCTTCTAGAAAAGCAAAGACTATTTAAACAACTAAACGCTAAAAATAAACTTCTAGAGGTATATTAAAAAACGATTAGATTAAACACTTCTTCCGGCACTGTCCTAAATCTATTCGGGGGCGTCGATCGCAGAAAGAGATCTTATTCGCTAGAGCTTTATCATTCGACCTGAGTGAGGTACGAACGAACGTGGAGAAGAGCCTTTTCAGCCTCGCCCCGAGCCGAAGGCAGGATTTAGGACAGTGCCACTTCTTCCACAAGCTTTTTAAACAAAATTCAAAGATCTCGTGATATGAAATTTGAAACTAAAACTGAACCTTTAGAGGCAGTAAGGATCTCTTTAAAAGACGAATCAGGAAAAGAAATAGGTAACGCAAGAGTAAATTTTCTAAAAAATGATTTTCATGAAGAACCTTACGCTCATTTAGAGTATCTTTTTGTAGATGAGAATCATAGAGGGAAAGGCTTAGGAATAAAACTATTTGATAAGGCCTTAGAAGTTGCAAAGAGTAAAAATGCCTACAAATTCATTGGAACTAGCCGAAAAGAGAACCAAAGAGCGCATGAATTATACAAAAAATTAGGATTTAACCAATATGGCTATAGTTTTAGGATCAAATTAATTGATTATAAAACTTCTCACAAAGGGTATGGTGAAAAAAGGGAATAATTCAAAAAATATTGTTTTTCTCATAATTTTGGCCTACTTTTACCATAATACTTATAAACCCCATTTATCCTTCTTAAGCCAAACTGGGATCGTAGCTCAATCTGGGCCAGAATAAAAGATTCAGATCAATCTTTTCTTTTGTAGAAAAGAGCACCAGAGACTTAAAGGATAAACCTTTTCGTCAGGTGAAACTGAAGATCTGGGGGTTCAGGGACGTTTGAAGCTACTGTTTCAAGCGCTGGAATTCAAATCCCTGCGATCCCACTCTTTTTCTGAGCTTGAACTTGTGAAACTCATGCACT
>CAZGQD010000040.1:0-11860 GCA_964527395.1 uncultured Methanosarcinales archaeon | reverse complement strand
CAAAAAAAGAAGAAAATCCTATTCATTTGCTTGGAGGAAGTGTTCTGCGTCTAAAGCAGCTGAGCAACCAGAACCTGCAGCAGTGATAGCTTGACGGTATTTCTTATCTTGAACATCTCCGCAGGCGAAAACTCCAGGAATGTTTGTTTTTGTAGTTTTACCTTCTGTTAGAATGTATCCTGCTTCGTCTAGTTTTAGATCTGTGTCTTTGAATAGTTTTGTGTTTGGAATATGACCAATAGCTAAGAAGAAACCTGTACAAGGGATGACTTTTTCTTCGTTTGTTTTGAGGTTTTTCACCTTTGCGCCAGTTACCTTTTTTTGTTCTTTGTCTAAGACTTCAATTACTTGGCTGTCCCATTCAAAGTGGATCTTTTTGTTGTCCATAGCTTTTTTTTGCATGATTTTGCTAGCTTTTAAAGTGTCTCTTCGGTGGATAACAGTTACTTTACTTGCGAATTTGGTTAGGAAAATTGCTTCTTCCATTGCTGAATCACCACCACCAATAACAACCACTTCTTCATCTTTATAGAAAGCGCCATCACAGGTCGCACAAGAGGTTACGCCTTTACCCATAAGAGCTTTTTCTGACTCTAGGCCAAGCCATCTTGCATCAGCACCAGTTGAAATTATTACTGTTTTTGCTTTGAATTCTTTGTTCGCTGTTTTTATTATGAATGGTCTTTGTTTTAGGTTGACTTGCGTTACGTCTTCTGTTAGAAATTTCGTGTTGAAACGCTCTGCTTGTTTTCGCATGACACTTATAAGGTCCGGTCCCATTACGCCTTTTTCGAAGCCAGGGAAGTTCTCTACATCTGTTGTAAGCATTAATTGACCACCTGCTTTGTAACCTTCAATTACTAGTGGCTTTAATTCTGCCCTTGCTGCGTAAATTGCTGCTGTAAGACCGCTTGGGCCTGCTCCAATGATGATGACTTCTCTTACGTTTTCTTGATTGTTAGTTGTATTTTCCATGTCTATTATTGCTGTTTTTGCTTTTAAAAAGCTTATGGTGGGGTTTTCTTGGTGGTTTATAGGTTTGTTTTAGATCAATACTAGAATTATGGAGATTATGCCTAGAACTATTCCTGCTGCCTTTGTTAAAGTGATTTGTTCCTTTAAAAGGAAGATGGCTAAGATGATTGTTAAAGGAATGCTCATGTTTTTTAGGATGACTGCTATGCTTGTTGGACCTGTTCTTAAAGCTTTAATGTAGAGAAGGAAGGCTGCGTTGATTAAAAGGCCTGTTGCTACTGCTAAAATTATTCCTGTTTTTGTTATTTGAGTGTTTGCCGCTTTGTTAGGATGTGCTATTAAGATAATGCTAGCTAGTACAGTTCCAACTATTGAGTATATAAGGATCAAGTGTGGGGTTGATAGTTTTGGGATTGTCTTATGAAGAATAGGGCTAATGCTGTATAAGAGCATTGCAGCTAAGGCGTAGAGGATGTATGATTGCATTATTAAAAGAAATGAAAAAAAGAGTTTATATTGATTTATGGTTTAGACAATGTCTGTTAAGAGAGGCACTCTTTTTCCTTTTGGTACTTTTTCTATGATTTTTGCTTTAGCTACTGTAAAAAGATTGTATTTAGAACCTTGTCTTAAAGCAGCTAGAAGAACTTCATGATTTTTGAATTCTCCTGTTTCTTGATTGTAGAAAGCAGTTGGATCTAAACCAGCAAGTTCCATTTCTCTTAAACCAATTTGAACGTATTCTGGGTTTGTAAAGTCACTATTTGGTCTTGGTGTTCCACCCCTCATGTTACAAATTACTTCTGTATAATCTGCTAGTTTGACTGGTTCTCCTCTGACTAATTTTGATAGTAATCCGTGGATTTCTTCACTAGCATCAACAGTATATAATTGTGAACTGCTCTTGCCTAACATATGTGAAGTTGTAACAGGAGTAATACAACCACTACCAGCATCAAAAAACGAACCTGGGAGAGAATTATTATTTCTAGCAGCATACTCAGCTATTGCTCTTTTTAATTGTCTAGCATTTCTTCCCATGTGGGTGAAAGTTGAAGGGTCAGTGTATTGTGCGAATTCTAATGGCATTTTTGTTTAGCTCCGTTTTTGTTTGATATGTTTTTTAGTTTATTGATTTATGGCTTTTGGTTGTTATAGTTTTGTTAGTTGTTGAGTAATTCTGGGAGTTTGGATAGGGAAGGAATGATTAAGTTTTCTTCTAGGTTGGCTGCTTGGAAGTCTTCTTTTGTTGTAGAACCAGTAGTGATCCCAATGAATTTGATATTGGCTCTGGCACTAGCTTCGTAGTCATGCAAA
This sequence comes from uncultured Methanosarcinales archaeon, assembly GCA_964527395.1. Lineage (GTDB taxonomy): Archaea > Nanobdellota > Nanobdellia > Woesearchaeales > GW2011-AR9. Next base: position 9,568 of record CAZGQD010000040.1, on the reverse strand, counting down.
TGGTCACCGATCATAACTATTTGGTCTTTGTCAATGTTTAATTGTTGGAGTTTTTGGATTGCAGGGATTAAGGAACGTGGGTCTGGTTTTCTTTCTTCTTTTGACCTTGGTTGTTCTATGAAAAGGAAACTGTCGTCAGGGAAACCTGCTTGATCTAATCTTGTGCTGGCCATTCTAACTCTGTTAGTCACAATGCCTTGAGCGATGTTTTTTGCTCCTAAGTGTCTGATTGTGTCTACTGCGCCATTTGTGGCAGGATAAGGAATGTCTGGTGCTAGTTTTCTGTATTCTTGAAGAACGTATTGCCAGAAATCTTGTTCATGAGTGTCCCTTGGGAAATTATCGTTTTTTGGGAAGAGCTCTTTGAAAATGTCTTCGAAAGGTAAGTTTTTTGCTTGGGTATTTCTTATTTGCTCGTCTGTTGGGATTGGGAAAAGGTATTTTCTTTGAATGTTTGTGGCTGTTCTTTTTAAAAGGTTGAAAACAAAGTTGTTTGTTGCTATAAGAGTGTTGTCTAAGTCGTAGATGATGGCTTTGATATTGCTTATTTTGGTTGAATTTGTAGTATTGGTTGCTTGTACATTTGTTACTGGAGTGAATTTTTCCATTGATTCAAATGATTTTACTGAGTCTACTGGTTCTGGTGGAGATGGGGCTGTTGTAGCTGTGTCTTTTTTTAGGATATTTGTTAATGGTTCATTGCTGTTTAGTAAATTGTTATTATTTGGTGAATTAATAGATTTATTTAATTCTGAATTTGTTTGTGGAGTTGAATTATTGTATTTGAAAGCTTCTTCTAAAGATAAGGTTGGTGGATTTTTTATGGGATTTGGCCTGGTTTGTTGAGAAACTGTTTGATTAGTGGCTTCTTGAGTGATGGTTTGTGTTTGGTTTACAGTTTGGGTATTTGTTGTGCTTATTGAGCTTGTTTTGAAAGGCCATCTGCCAGGAATTGTGATTATTTGGTCTCGCTTTGGACCTGTGCTGATAGCATCAATTTGTACTCCAGATGTTGTTTCTATTAAATTTATGAACTGTTTTGCTTCACTTGGAAGCTCTTCGTAAGTGGTTATGTTTTGGATGTCTTCTTGGAAACCTTTAGTTTTGATCACTTCATGTGGGACGCAGAACTCTTGTAGATGTGAGTCTGCTGGGAAGTTACTGATAATCTTGCCTTTGAAGTAAGTTTCACCGTTGAAAATTTGTGTTTTGCCTAAATATTTGTAGGAATTGCAAATTTTTAGTTCTTTGATACCTTTTAGGACATCTAATTTTGTTAGAATTGTGTGTTTTCCGTTGATTTTTCTTAAGTATCTTAGCTGAAGAGCGTCTAAGTAACCGCAACGTCTGGGTCTAGCAGTAGTTGATCCGTATTCGTGACCTACTTTTCTGATATGTTCAAGTTCATCCCCTTCTAGTTCTGTTGGAAATGGTCTGACGCCCACGCATGTGAGGTATGATTTGATGACTGAATAAGTTCTGTCGATGTTTTTTATGCCTAAACCAGTATATAATCCGCCTAAAGAAGGATTTGATGATGTGGTGTAGGGATAAGTTCCGTGGTCGATGTCTAGTAAGAGACCTTGTGCGCCTTCTAGTAAGAGAGTTTTGTTGTTTGCTGTAATGTGATTTATAAGGTGAGTTGAATCTGTTACATATTGTTCTATTTGTTTTGCTAAGCTTGTAAGAAGGAATGTTATGGCTTTTGTTAAATTGTTGTTTGTGATGTGTGTTTTAATTTGCAGTTTTTCTGCTTGGTTTAAGTTAGCTTTGGCTATAACAGCATTGATATCTTGTTTGATGGTTTGTTCGTCAATTTTTTGTAGGTGTTTAAAAATGCCTAACTTTTCAGTTAGAAGTGATTTTATTTTTTGTTTTAGTAAGGGTTCGTTATAAAGATCGTTGACTCTGATGCCTACTTTTCGCATTTTGTCTGAGTATGTTGGACCGATGCCCCTTTTTGTAGTTCCAACATGTTTATGAGAAGATTTGCCTGATTCTCTGTAACCATCTTGAAGGATGTGAATAGGAAGAATTACGTGAGCTGCGCCTGAGATTCTTAGATTTTTGGTGCTGTAACCTTTTTGGTTTAGAGTGTTAATTTCTTTGATTAAAGTTGGGAGATCTAAAACCATACCTGGACCTAAAATGCTTAATTTGTTTGGTCTGGTAATTGAAGAAGGAAGAAGATGGAATACGTGTTTCTCGTCTTTAATATAAATTGTATGGCCAGCGTTGTTTCCGCCTGTTGCCCTAGCTGTTACATCGAAATGTTCAGAAATCCAATCCACAATTTTACCTTTTCCTTCATCACCCCATTGTCCACCTAGGACTGCTACTGTGTTTAATTGAATAGGTTGGTTGTTTTTTTGGTTAGTTTGTTGCATTTGTTTCACTTCTTCTTTTATGTAAGATCAGAACACTGTCAGACTTCAGTTCGAGCAGAGCTCTCGTTACTTTGTTCGTGCCTCTCAAAGTATCGCAGGCGTTTCCACTTCGCAGACTATCTCTGCGAGCAAAGCTCTTAGGGCGCTCGTTGTTAGTCTAAATGTATGGAGGGAATTGCCAGTGGAGAGACTGTGTCCTTATCTTTGTAGTATGAGTTGTTCTAGTTTAGTTCTGTTGTCATGTTGATGATTGCTAAGAGCTCTTGCATTTGTGTAATGTTGAATTTGAGCTTTCCATCTCTTGTGCAATTTACACATAAATGTTGGTTTTTTTGAGCTTGTTTTTGAGTTTGGTCTTGAGCTCCTAAATATAGGATGTGTTTGCCTATTGGCATGTCTGATTCTTGGATTTTTTGATTATTAGGGATTTGTTTTTCATGTTCTGCATGAAGGAATAGAATTTTGATGTCTTTGTTTTCTATAGTTGGAGTTAGTTGTTTTAGATCCTGTTTTTGGTTTTCTGTTAGAGTTCTTAAATCAATGATGATTTGTGTGATTGGAGTAGTGTTTTGCTTAGTTGTGTTTTGACTATTTTGTGCTTCCCAATCTGCTGCTGCGTTTATGGCTAGTTTTGGAGCTAGGCCGATATATGTACTTGGTGTTAATTGTTTTAGTTGCCCTTTTATGTTTTGGTTTAGATCTTCTATTTGGTCTATTGTTTGGTGGAGTTGTTCTAGAGTGATATTTTTGCCCCTGCTGAAATGTTTTAATAGTTCGTAGCTGTCTTGATGGTTTTCTTTTCTTAGAATTGTCTGGATGGCTTCTGTTAAGACCTCTGCTTTGTTTTCTAGATCTTCTTTTAAGATTTGTTTGTTGATAGTTAGTCTGCTGAGTTCTTGCCTTAGGTGAGTGATCGCTATGTAAGTGTGGGCTAGCGCTACACCCATGGCTCTTTGTGGAACGTGGTCGCTGAGGTCTCTTTGGTATCTGGAAGTTTGTAAAGTGTTTGTGAATCCGTTTATTTTGGCGTTTGATTCTTTAGTGCTACCTTCAGCAACTTCACATCTCCAAGGGTTGATTTTGTGAGGCATAGTGGATGAGCCTACTTCGTGCTTTTTGTTTTCTTGGATGAAGTAATTGTTTGAGATGTAGAGCCACATGTCTACGCAAAGATCTTGGATGATGTTGTTGATTCTTTGGATAATTTGGAAGAATTCTATCACTGTGTCGTGAGATTCTATTTGAGTTGTGTGTAAGTTTGGAGTTAGGTTTAGGGAGTTTATTAGTTCTTTTGAGAAGCTGATCCAATCAATTTTGGGAAATGCTAAGTTATGGGCGTTGTAGTTGCCTGTTGCGCCGTTGAGCTTTGCTGTTAATTTGATGTTGTTGAGTTTGTTGAGTTGTGTTTTTAGTCTAGTTAGGTAATTTGCCATCTCTTTTCCAAAAGTAGTAGGGGTGGCATTTTGACCATGAGTTCTTCCAAGCATAGGAGTGTTTGCTTCTTCTCTTGCTTGTTTTGCTAAGGAGTTTAGTAGTTCTGTTAGTTCGGGGATGATGTATTGCTTTTTTAACCTTGTTAACATAATTGCGTATGCTATATTGATTAAATCTTCTGAAGTTAGAGCGAAATGGATGATTTCTGATAAATGGGAGAGGTTGTTGAAGGTTGTTTCTTTTAACTTTAGTCTTAAGTAGTATTCTACTGCTTTTGTATCATGTTGGATTGGGCCTAAAGTATGTGTTTTTGATTGGTTTGTTGAATGGTCTTTTTCTTCATACTGGTAGCCGAACCTGTCGATGTCTTGCATGATTTTAGCGTCTTTTAAGGAGAAATTTGTGACTAAGGATCTTAGTTGTTCTTGCTGAGTTATATTTAGTGGCCTTAAAATGTTGAACTCTGGTTCTTTACTTAGTTTGATCAGATACTCAACTTGTGCTTTTAGTCTGTATTTGAAGAATGCGTATTCTGAGAAACAGTCTGCCAATGGTTTTGTGAAAATGTGCCAGCGGCCGTCAATTGGAGAAATGGCTTTTAATGCATGTAAATTTAGATCTTCTGAACTAGTTGCTACTTTTGACCACCCCTCCTTTTGGTTTTGAGGGTTTTTGTTTAAATAGATATGTGGGTTTGAGAATATGTTTTGGAATGTTTAAGTGTTTTGTAGTGGATTTGATTATTAGAATGCTTAGTTAGTAAGAAAATAAGATATGTTAAAAAAAAAAAAGTAATAAATTGATAATTTATTGGTTTTGTTTCTAGATAATGTCTTCTTCGGAGACTACTATGAAATCGCCACTTGCTATTACAGCTGAAAATGGGATTAGTTGTTCGCCTTCTTTGTCTTTTTCTAGTTCCATACGTTCTGTGTAGCTAGTTGGACTTCTTAGGACTAAGTGGATTAGTTCTCCTGAACCTACTTCAAATACCATGTCGCCGACTTCGCCGAATTTTTTACCCATTTTAGAGACAACTGTCTTGCCTAAAAGATCTTTAGAATAGTTTTTTTCTTTTTCCATTGATTATTCACCCTTGAATTCCTCAAGCTTAGTTTTAGTTTTAGCGTATAAAAACTTTATGGTAGAGAAGTAGGGTAGATTCGTAAGGGTTTTGCTTAGTTTATGTTGATATTTTGATTTATTTTTATGTTTTGCTTGTATAAGTTTATAAAGAGATATGGCTTTTTTTGTAATATGGCAGCAAAAACTGAAGATAAAAACGAAAGAATTGGATTTCATAAAGGTAGTTTAGCTACTCTTAGTAAAGAAAGAGAGGAATTAGCTAGAATATTATCTGTTGTAGAACAACTAATGCATATGCACATTGAGGAACTTAAGAAGCTAGGTGTCGATTTGGCAGCTGAAATGGCGGCTCAAGGAGCTCCTGCTGGGAAGCCTGTGAAAAAGGTTAAAGGTAAGAAGGACTTAGGTGAGATGCTTTAGGTTTATTGGGAGTTATTATTTTTGTTTTATTCTTTGTTTTGTGTTTTGATTAATAACAATTGAGGAATTTTTATGTTTTGGAGATTATTTTCTGGAAAATTAAGTAATAGACAAATTAGAAAAGTTATTGATGGTTCTGACCCCTTAGATATCCTTGCTTGTAGTAACGCAAGAATTGTTGAGAACGTATTATCTAGACCAGAAAGAAGAGAAAGAGTTAGAGGAAAACCAGTTATTGAGTTAGGACCATCTCATACCCGTTTGTTGCCGATACTTTTTGAGGCAGGGATTAGTTCATACACAGGAGTTGAACCATTCAAAGCTAATAAAACTCGAAGAGTAATTGGTCGATTCGTTGAAGGAAACCCGGAATATAAAAATAGAGTATCTATTAGTGAACTGGATGGACTTAGATATCTTAGAAGCGTTGATTCTGAATCTGCAAATGTTGTTAGTTTAGGAGTTATTGATCGTTTAGTTATAGGAAATAGGTGTGATGGAAAGCTTTCTAGAAGATATATGAGTGAATTATTAGAAGAGATATACTGTGTAACTCCTCCAAGAGGGATCAGCATCCATATTGGGCATTCGCCATACCCAAGAGAGTTTATTTCATTGGGTTTTGAATATCTAGGAGGATATGCTAGAAATTGTTTTTTTGTGAAGAATTAGTTGACGAGAGTGATTATTTGAAAGTTTTTGTAGGTCTGCTTAGGAAGTTATTTACTCTTGATGCTAAGTCAGCTCTTGCTAATGTTTTCATGTCTTTAATTATTGCTTTTGAGCATATAAAGATTGTTTGGGTGGAGAAGTGATGTTTTGTTTGTTTTTTAGTTGCCTAAGTTTCTTATTGTGGTGTCTATCTCATTTATTGTGTGGTTTAAAGCTGAGCTGGCAGCTTCTAAAGAGTCTTTTTCTAGGCATTCTATCGCTTTAGTTATGTCTTTTATTGTTACTAAATTAGTTATTTGTTCTTTGATTGATTTGGTTGTTTCTTCGCCATACCAAATTAATGCAAATAAGTCACAAATGTCTTTTACTCTTTTGTGTTGCTTGCCTCTGTTTGGCAATGCTTTTATTTTCATGGCAACCATTAAAGATACTGAAGGTAGAAGGAGTTTTTTGTGTAATGTCTGTTTGTTTGATCTGTATTTTTCTTGTTCAAATGCGAACTGAAGTAGTGGCTCATCAATTGGGTGAAACTTTAATATTTTGGTAAAATTCTTTGGAATCCTATCAATTATAGGGTCAATGAACATGTTGAATCTAAAATGAGCAGGTACGTGTTCATTTTCTTTGATTTCTTTACCTGTTTCCGAATGTAAATCTTTACGAAGACGAAAACTAATTGGTTCAAAACCAAGATCTTTTTCTAGAATTCTTGTGGCTTTGGCAAATTCTGAATTAATTAGTTCATGATCTGTTGGATTCTCTTCGAAATGAAAGCCAAGGTCAATGTCTCTGCTTCCAAGATAAGGAATGTTGTTTTCTTCTTGATATGCTTTATTTACGTGGAAAAAAACAGCCCAACCTCCAAGCATACAAATAGGTTGTTCTAAGACTTCCATTACTTTTTGAAGATAATTGTATGATATTTCTGTTTCAATATTTGTGTACATTTTCTAAGATCATCTCTGCGGCTTCTCTACTTGGCCCGTTTTCGTGCCAAAGGTCAACTATTAGTTGTGGGATGTTGACAAGCCAGAGCTTTTTTAACTTTTGTTTGCTATAGAATATATGTGGGTCCGCTGGAACTACTCTCATGTTGCCTCCACCATAAAGACCATCTTCTGTGAAATATTCATGCCAGTTTTGTAAATCTTCTTTTTTGATGTAAATAATTGCTCTTGTAGGAAATAAGTAATGATGAACTATTGTTTCAGCATGTGTGCCTGTAAGAACGTAGTCCATTTTGGCATTTTCTAATAGTTTTCTTGGTCTTTTTACTGAATAAGTTCTGTATTTTTTATATGGTTTATGAATGGAAATCCAGTATTTGATTAGTTCTTTTTTGTTTGTTATTTTTGTACCTTTTACTAGGTTCATTTTTTCTAGTTTTCTTAGGAACTGAATGACCCAAGACCTAGTGCATTCTGCCTTGATAGATAGCTTGTTTTTGCTTAATGGTTGACCTTCTGTTAAGAGTACCCTTAGGATTCTTTCTTGTTTTTCTCCTCGCATGAATAGTAAGTATTGGTGGTTCTTTATAAATGTTACTGACATGTGATTAATTGTTTGTGTTTATAAGAGAAAGTTACTATTTGAGAGAATAGGATTGGAGTGGTTTTTTGGGTTAGAAGAGTGTTTATTGTTTTTGTTGGGAGAGGTTTATTGTTTTGGTTTTAGGGCAGTATGTCGGTATTTCCGACAATCTGAATTTTCATCTGCTCTTTTGGCAGTATGTGCAATTATTGCACTAACTGAATCTTTTACTAACTCACCACTTTCAAAGATGTTTTTCAGGTGTTTAGTAACTACAGTTCTGTCGACATCGAATAGCTTTGCAATCATCTTTTGTGAAAGCCAAATTGTGCCATCTATGAATTTTACTTCTATAGAATCTTCTCTTGCATTTGATTGGAAAATTAGGAACTCTGCTGTTGAATTTCTGATAGTTAGATCTTTAGTCATTTTGAACATGATTTTTGGTCTTTCTAAGATATGTAGGTACTATATTGGATTTTTTTAAGAGATAGAAGAGTGATATTCTTTTTTGTCGCGCTATCAGACCTAGTGCAGGTACATTCCACTGAGCCTTAGATTTTGCTTTGTTCCAAACCAAAATGCTCGTGGTTTTGGACTTGTTGAGAATATAATTGCCAGTGAGTGGATAGCGCTGTTTTTGCTGTTTGAGAAGGATTCTTATGTCTATTTTGAGCTTGTTTTCTATGAGCTTTTTATTGAGAAAGCGTTATTTTTGGATTATTTTGTTAGGGTGTTTAAGAAGGCTGAGTTAAATAAATAAAAAAATAAAAAGTTAGCCGATGTGGCTTTGTTTGTTTACTTTCTGCTAAGTACAGTGAAGCCTACAAGTGCGATTAGACCTAATAAGGCTAATACTACTCCAGCTGTTAATAGAACTAGAGTGGTTGCGCTTGTACTTGATGCTGTGTTCTCGTATGATGTGTCTGAACCAGTATCAGGACTGATAGTTGTCACAGTTACATCATAGTCATCATCGCCACTGTCGCTTGTAGTGTCTGTACCGCTGTTACTTGAACCACCGTCGCTGCTTGAGCTACTTGAATCGTCGCTAGTTGTGCTTTCGATACCTAAGATGTCTTCTAGATCGTCAATTAGATCGTCGTAGTCATCCATTAAGTCAGCTAAGTCGTCCAATAGGTCGTCTTCTTCATCATTTGTGATTTCGTCATCGTTCTCAGCGTCTTTGATGTCATCTTCTAAGTCTAGTAATTCGTCTTGTACGTCTAATACGTCATCGTATAGATCATCTAAACTATCTAGAGCATCATCAATGTCATCTTCATCTTCATCGTCTACAGCATCATCGTAGTCATCTTCTAAATCTTCATAGTCGATTTCGTAGTTTTCTAAGTCAGTTGTGTAATCTACAATAGATTGTTCATACTCGTTTAACTCATCTTCAACTGTGATTGTGAAAGTTGTAGATGTGCTTTCTGCGTCACTGTCAGTAGCTGTGAAAGTTACTGTGTGAATTCCGATGTCTGTACTGGTTGGTGTCCAAGTGATTGTAACTAAACCAGTTGTAGTATCGTATGTGAAATGAGTGTTCTCTGTTAGATCTAAGGTTGATGTAGTTGCGTCACTTGTACTTGTTGCAGTAATTGTTAGATCGTAGATGTCTTGCGTATCTGATACTGTGAAACTGTATGAAAATTCACTGTTTACGTTAGCTGTTTGAGCTGATAAGCTTGGGAAGCTTGGTGCAGTTGTGCTTGATTCACAAACATCTCCTACTCCATTAGCGTCAGTGTCAGCTTGATCATTATTAGCTGTGTTAGGACAATTGTCTTCACTGTCCATAATACCGTCAGCGTCTGTATCAGTTGTGGTTCCGTCTGAAGTATCACATCCGTCAGGAGTTCCATCGCCGTCAGTATCAACTGCGTCATCGTAGCCTTCACAGATATCTGCTGAATCTACTACGCCGTCACCATCTGTGTCTGTTTGAGTGTTATCTTCTGTGTCACAACCGTCAGGAGTTCCATCTTGGTCTGCATCTAAAGAATCATCATAGCCATAACAGATATCGTCTGAGT
>CAZGQD010000039.1:0-12798 GCA_964527395.1 uncultured Methanosarcinales archaeon | reverse complement strand
CCCAAAGCGATATTTTAGCTTTGGGGTTTCTTCACTTATGATTTAGGACAGCGCCCACTCACTCAACAAGCAATATCTCAATCCTTTCCTTCCCAGACCCTATATTCTTTCGCTTCAATCGAATCTTTCCAATCTCAGACAAGTCAGAAACATGAGTTCCTCCACAAGGACAGCTCCATCCTGCACTTTCCCACACACGCCTTTCAGGATCAGAAGATGAACCATAACACTTAACCTCTGCCTCAGCAGAAATAACAGAATTAGCTTTCTCCTCCAATTCAGCAAAACATTCAGATATATTTTGTGGATAAACATAATCAATACGAGCCTTAGAACAACTGAAGAATACTTCAAATCAAACACAAATCTTTCTTAGTTTTCTTACTATTTTCCTTTTTTTTAATACGCAGACCCACTCCCTAATTTCGAGGAAACTAATTTCAGGCAAAGCCTTCTTGACTTAGTTCGTACCTCACTAAGCTCTCTTGGCCCAGTGGAAAAAACCCACTACCCACTGGACAGGTGCGGACAACGCTTATAAACAACTATTCTAAACCTCTCATATTAACTAAATAACAACAATATTCAAACAGATTTGAGGTGAAACACATGAAAGTTCAATATACAAGTAAAAACAACAGATTAAATGTAGAAATTCAAAGTGAGTCAGTCAAAGACACATTCAAAAAGCTAGCAGAGTTCCAAGAGGTCTTCGATGAACAAAACTGCGGCATTTGTAAGAACGACAACATCCAATTCATAGTTAGAACTGTAGAAAATAACGACTATTTTGAACTAAAATGCAGATCATGCAATGCTAAATTAGCTTTTGGTCAACACAGATCTGGTGGCAGCCTATTTCCTAAAAGAAAACTAGCAAATGGTTCTTATGACTACCAAACAAAAGGTTGGTTTAAATGGAATAGTCCAAACAACGTAGTCCAGCAAACTACAACTACTATCAAACAAGCAAACACAGCAGCTCAAAAACTGGAATCAAGCAGCACAGCTCCAAGTCCAAAAGTAGCTAAAACAGCACAAAACACAGCAACCACTCAAACAGCTAAAGCAACAGTTGCACCTAAGGAACTAGCTGCTTAAGAAAGATCTTTATTCTCAATTATTTTCTTTTTGATTTGTTTTTGATAATCAGAAAAATCAAATCTAGACAACTCTTCTAAGGAAACCCACTTAACTTCTTGAATATTTTCATGCTCTTCAAGTTTCTGAGCTACTTGCTTTACGGATTCATCCAAATCTGCTAAAAAGAAGTGATTTAAGCTATGCCAATAGGTCTTATAGATTGAGCTATAATACATCTCTTTTTCAATATGCATTGGTAAACTGCTTCTCAATTTACAAGTATATACTGGTCCGTAAGTAGAAAGTGGAACTTTTCTTACGGAACTGTGTCTCGAATCCGTAACCAAGTTATAGAAAATAGTTACGGATGAGTATATCCTGTTTCTTCAAGCACCTCTCGAATTGCAGTTTCAGTTAGTTCTTCACCTACTTCAAGCCCACCTCCTGGAAAGACCCATTGAGAAACTCTATTTTTGATAACTAAGAATTCTCCAGACAAATTTCTAACAATCACATAAACCCCTATTCTAAAAACAGCTTTACTAGGATCAGCTTCATATTTGTTGCCTAACCCATCAAAGAACTCAACTTCATCAGCCATATTTAAACAATCTCCTACTGCATCACAACATACTTTCCTTGCCTTACAGTCATGTACGGAGATTTAAGCTTCTTTTTTAAAGCTTTATCTATTGTCAAAACTATAGCTCCATCAAGAGATTCACGAACGAGTTCATCATCAACATGTCCAGAGGAAGGCAAAACCATCACTTCACGCACACCAATTTTCTGCTTCAAAATAGCCAAACCAAGCTGAGCAGCTGCCTTATCTTTACCTTTACACTTATCAACAAGCTTTTCCAACTCAACTAAAGTCCCTTCAAGCACAAAAAGCCCATATTCAAAATCACATGCATTATCAACAGCAAAAAACAAATCTAATCCTTTTGTCATAATACAAAGCCATACATTAGTATCTATAATTACACGTTTCATTTAAGGAACCTCCAAATAAGTCTAGAAAAATACCATCTGCTAAAACAAACAAATGATAACAAAAACACCAATACTAAATGCATCATAAAAAATACTTCATTCACAAGTACAAAATGATACAATAAGTACCCACATAATGCCAAAACAGCTACAAAAAACAAGATAAAAGCCAAAAAATACTTCAAATTCCGATCATAAATTATATTTAGCAGCAACTTAAATGACTTTTTCCAACCTGAAACAGACAAAATATTCACATATATTAGCAAATGAAATAAAACAAGAGCAAATAAGACTATCATTAGCCATATCCCTTTCATAAACATGACATCTCCATATTCTACAAATTGAATTACAAATAACACAAATAGACCAATAAAGGGAAGTAAAAACAAAAGTGACCTCTCACAAAAGCGTCTCCAATAAATAACTGCAGTCTTCCAATCCTTTTTAGTCCACTTACGACTAACACGAAACTGTGCTAAAACCCAATTCCATCCTTCAAATAGCAAAAAACTAAGCAAAATCAGACAGGTATATAGTGCTATATGTTTCATCAGTGAGATATAACCAGCATACATCAGGCCAATTTGTTTAAATAAACTATCAGTTCCACCTGAACTAAGTGAACTAACATCTACATCAACTAGTGGGGAAGAGATCTTCTCAAGATCACCAGTCAAATCAATAGTTAATCCAAACATAATAGAAACTAAACAAGCAAACAACATTATCTGTAAAGCCAAAGAAAAAACAAACTGCAATTTGTGCTCTTTAACCAAAGAAATAGACTTATAATAAACCTCCTTAAAAACATCAAACCTCATAAAGAAAAAAAGAAAATAAGAGTATATAAACCCATCCTTTACATAGTCTCCGTAGAAATCCTCAAACGGGGCGAGGCCAATTTCGAGCAGAGCTCTCTTGGCTGATTTATCCTCAAAGATTTTTCGGAACTTGACTATTCGCCAAGTTTCCAAGGAAAAATAAGTGAAGAGGCTCTTCTCCGCGTTCACTCGTACCTCGTTCAGGTCGTTTGGTATTGTTCTTACGAAAATGGCCTCTTTCTGCATAGGCGCCCCCGAGAGGATTTCTACGGAGCCCTTTACATACTCTCAATTAAATAAACCATACACTACCTTTTCACTTCTCAAACCTCAAAGATTAAAGAAATGCATCTCTCGAGCAAACAAGGAATCTCCACTCCTTATAAACTCCCCTGATGGTAGAGCCTTTTGGTTCATTATCACCTCATAAAGTAATTCTTCTCTTCTAGTCATTTTTAAGCACCCCCATGCTATTAAGTAAGCAAAACCACTTACTATACCTTTATACAAAAACATTTATATATAAATACCTAATGTACATAACATATAGTTGTGTTATAAATATATATACCTGTCTATTCATATCCTACTAAATATAATCGAATAGTGACAAGAAATGCTTTTTTATACATTTTTTCAACATTATACTGAACGAAAAAATAATCATATTATATCATTCGATTATTTGCATTCGTTCAGTGTCTCGAAATGCTGAATCTTCAATTCAGCGTTTGAAAATATCTTATATTTTCATAAACGCAGTTAATTATAAAGACATAAAATTGTACGAATATTAATTGCGTTGAGTATAACTACATTTGTGATGGTTTTTTGTGGGGAGTTAAATTATGGAATTTAGAAAATTGATATCATTTGGTAAATCTAGCTATGTTATTTCACTGCCAAAAGCATGGGTCACCAAAAATAGATTAAATAAGGGAGACCTAATCGAAGTAGAAGAAGATGGTCCAAAGCTTATTTTAAGTAAGCAAATAGGAGAATCTCAAGAAGAAGAAAAAGAATTAACCATTATGGTTGATGGTAAATCAAGAGATTGGATCACAAGAGAAGTCTGCACTGCATACATTACTAATTATCGGACTATCAAACTTAAGGGAAAAGAGCTAAAAACCAAGGTAAAAATGCTTCAAGATGTTATTCAAAACATGATGGCTCTTGAAATCATGGAACAAACAACTGATTCTATTGTTGCTAAGGACTTTTTAAACATGGATAAGGTTTCTCCAACAGAACTTCTAAGAAAAATAGACATTGTAACTCGGACAATGATTCAAGAAACTACCTTAATTTTAGATGAAGATAATTATGATAGTATTAACCAAAGAGATAAAGATGTAAACAAATTATATTTCTTAGTATACCGTTCAGTTTTATACAACATGGAAAATCCTACAAAAGCCTTAAAGAATTTAGGTGTAGGTCCAAGAGATTTAATGCGGATTCAAAATATTGGTTTTTATTTGGAAGATATTGCAGATGAGATCAGAAGAGTAGCAAGGCATGCAAGAAAAGCCAAGTTTAAAAACAAAGCAATTAAGGATGATTTAAGAGATATTCTAAAAGATCTACAAAATTATTACTTAGATTCAATAAAATCTATTCATTCTACAAATGTCACAAAAGCCCTAAAAAATGCTGAATTGAAAAAACCATTAGATAAAAAACTAGATGAGTTTGAGATTCATATGAATAATGACGTCTCTTTGAGTAAAGTTGTCCATGCAATTAGGAGGATTTTCGGCTCAATTCACAATATGGGGCGGTCTACATATACTCTAACAACCTTCGATAAAGTGTAAAATCAGCAAATCCTTTATAAATAACTATTCTTTTGCAGGAAAAATGGACACAAATGAATCAAGAGACAGTCGTTGGTCCAACAATACTTGGATTCAGAATACTGCAAGGCCTCTCTTAGAAAATGGTACAATTACTTCTCCAAACAACGTAGAAGTATATGGCAGAAGAAGACCTTTTTCACATTCTACACTTAGGAGAGGAAAAATATTCACTTCAAAAGGTAGATCTAGACCTAGATGGGTAGAGGTAGACATCAAAAGACATCGCCGCCCTAAGAAATTGGGTCCATCACATATGGGGGAAATGCAACCTTACATTTTACACCCTATTGAAGTTGCAGTTTCTAGTACAATGCACAAACATGGTCCAATGCCCTTATTAAATAAATTTTTTGGATCCAATTCATCAGTTTACTTACAAATAAATGCTAGATCAGATGGCAGGGATTTCACAAATTCAATTAGGGAAAAGAGTAGAAGAAAAACTGCTTTTAATAAATTGGTTATAGCTGCAGCATGGTTTTCTGCAAATATCAATTATCTTATTATTGCTGAAGATCTAGCCTCACAATTTAATCTTTTTGACCCTAATGAACTTAGTTATGTCAGAAGACGTGAAAGAGGTGTTTTGGCAGATAAAGTAAATGACTTAATTAAACAAACAGAAAAAAGAAAAATTGAAGAATGGGAGGCATTGAGGTATATAGGTAGGATAGAAGAAGCTGCAGATCAAATTACTCCATTCCATAGAATCATTCATGGAGAGATTAATGAAAGACATTTGATTGGTTCCTCAGGCCCTTTTTTAAGAAAAAATAAAATAATTGATTTTGAACATGCACATTATGGTATTCCTGGTAGGGATATTGGATCTGCTTTACTTTCAATGGTTGTTGATAGAAAAGGTAAAGAAAGACCAGATCTTATTTTTCAGGAAAGCAATAGGACACTTCTTGAAGATTATGTTGCCAGATATTTAATTGCACAAAAAGCATTTAGTCATGGTGATATTGGAGAAGTAAATAGAAGATCTCTTAAACCTGTATATGATACAAGATTCCCTCGTTCAAATAATGAATCTAGTTGCCTAGTCCCCACAGTTTATAGGAGTGTTTGTGGTGAACAAGATTTTGCCAGATTAGTATTGTCAACAAGGGCTGAAGCAGTATTAAAATATTTCAAACTTGCTGCTGTTCCTAAGTTAAGAGGTAAGGCTAAACCTGAAGATATGGAAAGGATGCTTGAATCAATGAAATATGATCAAAACATGATTGAATTAAGTGGTCAAAGAGAAGCAGTACATCAATTTGTAGCAAAAACAAGCGAGATGTTAACAGACATTGGCTACAAAAGAGCTGCATAAGCAAAATTCTCAAATCACTACAGTTAGATTTATAAGCAAGCACGCTCATTTCACCATTAATAGTGTCGGGGTAGCAAAGTCTGGTCAAATGCGCAGGACTTAAGATACTCTACAAAAGACACCCAGCTCAATACTGGGATAAGATATCCTGTCTCTTAGTGGGTTCGAGGGTTCGAATGGTTACTGGCGAAGCTAGTACAGTAACACGAATGTCCCTCCCCCGACACCTTTATACTTTTAGGGTGTCCAGCCCCAACACTCCTTCTCTCTTCAGAATCAAAAGAAGCTAGCACCAACAGAAACAAAGTTCCCATGAATCAAAGAAATAAATTAACAAAACTAGCCAAACACAGCTAATGATGGTAAGCTATCACGGACCCAATTGAATCTTCAACATGACGCAAGATAGTAAAAAGCAAGAAAATAATCCTTAAATCACTTTCAGACCTTCCATTTTTGGTCAAATCAGTCATATGTTTAGAAAGTTCTTTTTTCTTAGCATAGATCTCCTCAACTTTCTCAAAAGAAAATGTATAAAATAGTTCATACAGTAATCTTAGAAATTTATGTATCTCTCCAAAAGTCTCAATTAAATCTGGACTAACATTTTGTTCTTTTTTGATATAATTACAAATATGTTTATATTCATCTCCAATAGATTCTTGGATCCATGTAACAACATACAAATAAGAGTGCTTTTTCTCATAACAAACTTGTTTATTAATCAATCTTTCAACATAATTAGTCAGTTTGTTGTTTGTATGTTCCAAAACAAGCAATTCTTCAAGCTTGTCTTCTTTACCTTCTTTTAAAAACAAATAAACATTTTCAGCAAGTTGCAAAGTCACTAAAAACACTCTTCTAATTAAATTATCAAAATCTTCATTCATCTCATGAGAGATCATCTTAATTATGCACTTATTACCAGACACACCAACAATTTCATAACCAAAAAGCATACTATTAATTCTAGCTTGAATATGGGGTATTTGTTCAGATTTACATGTGAACTCAATTTTGTTGTACCCATTTTTATGTAAAACAGGTAATAATAAACGAATTGCCATCTCATTCGACAACTCAGAAATATCCATTTCGAAACATTCTTCTGAAGAGGAGCTATTATTATCTGAAGAAACAAAGATTGACGGTCCTTGAATAACTACGTCAAGTTCATCCCCTTTTTGAACATTGTACTGCTTGACCCATTTTGTTGGAAGACTCATTACAAAAGTGGACTTTCCAAGTTGCATAATTTTCCTTTTCATAAAAAACCTCTAAAAAATATATATTAAACTTGATTTATTAAGAGAGTATATAATTATTTCTATTAATATAATGTTATAAAACTAGAAAATATATGTTCACAAAAGACATATTCAATAATATAAGGCACTATAAGAAATATATATTCTAACTTCCAAAAATCAATCAAGTGAAAACAATTTCATCAATTCAACAAATTCTGAATCACCAGAACTTTCAGCCAAGTAGCACAACAATCCATAATGATGTTTTTGTTTTGCTTCAAAATAATCTTTAGTTTCTGGAGTCTTAAACTTTTCAGCATTAAATATCTCTCTAGCACTTCTATAGGCCCATTCTCCAACTGAAATTGATTCTGGCAATAGATTAACTACTTCTGAGACTGGTAACCCCCATCCATAACTTCCAACAAGCATAACATCATTATCTGCTATATATGTTCCAACTTCATACGTATCTTGATCATCCTCAATCAAAGCTGATTCAAAAATATTCAAAAAACCTTGAACATCTTCTTCTATTTTGTTTTTAGCATCTTGAAAAAATTCATTCACATCATTTTCCCAAGATTCACTAGTCATTTCTGCAAGCCTTTTAACAAATTCATCATCATAACCAAGTCCAATTGCTAAATCACAAATAGCAAAAGGCAAGTTTGGCAAATGTTTATCATATTTCACTTCTACCTCACCAGAATCTAATCCACTTCCATAACGTATCGCAACTCTTCCAGCTAGTTCATGAAACTCAACTGGCAAAAATCTAACTAATCCTTCCTTAAATTTTGCAACATAGTCAGGGTGAGAAAGTGTTTGAGATGATCGTGAAGCAGGAAATCTTCTTCTTAATTTATCAACATGCCTTCTAGTAACCTCTAAAAGCTCTTTTTTAAGTTCCCCGCCATAATCAACATCTCCTAATTTAATTAAAAAATCATCTAATGTCAATGATGGAACTAACCTAGAGATTAAATAGTGATCAGTAGCTCCAATTTCAGTATAAGTTCTAAAACCTAAATCTCCTAGTTTTTTTCTAACAGCTGCTTCTTTTCTAGCGGCTCCTGCTTCAGATAATCTTTTGATACAAAACAAATTTGGCAGTGCTACTGCCCTTTCTGATCCTTCAGCAATTTCAGCTCCTGGAAAGTAAACATCACTTTTTGCTATAAATCCTTTCCCATCTACTAATTTGACAGCTCCTTCACTTACATCCATGCCTAAAACTTGGTCAAAATACTTTTCTGCAAGGTCTCCTAAATCTCCTTTAACCAACTTTAAGCCAGTTTCCATGATTATACTAGGAACATAAGGTTTAAGTTTCTCCAAGGCTTCTCTTTGCTTTTCAAGTGACAAAGGAACAGTGGGATCTTCACCAGAACTTGAAGAATCAAATTGCGCCATAACAAGAAAATCATCACCTGAGAACAATTTAACTGCAAATGTATTTGAATAATGTGCAAGTGAAACCCCATAATGCTTCATAAAAAGTGGTGCGATAGAAACATAATCTTCATAATCACCAAATAAATCATTAAAATGTGGGTCAACTTCTTTTAATAGCCCATATAATGTCGATCCTTCAAGCCCATCAACATCAATCCCTTTTTTTTCTAATAATTCAAGGTGACTATCTCTTTCATTATCACTAGTAGCTGACCAATAAGCAAATGAAGGGTACATTCTATCAAAACCCCAATTTTCACTTCTAAATTTAGAAAAATTCATATTTTGGTCCAAACAAAATGCTTCAAAATCATACTCAGGAGAGAATATATCTAACCTTGATAGTTCATCAAACCTTTTTTCCCTATTTTGTTCCAATTGCCTTGCCAACACAGGATAATAATCTTCCTTATCAGGTCCAGTTTCAGCAGACACTTCATCTCTTCTATAATTCTCTTTTAAACAAGTATGGAAAAAATCAGTTTTACTAAGAATCTTATAAAATGGATGGTTTCTTACCTCAAATCTATAAAATCCTTTTCCTGTATTTCCTTTTATTTCAATTTCTTTATCTTGTTTTGGCACTCCAGTTATAGCTACATTAGTAGCAATTCCATCTCTAGAATCAAGAACTAGAAAAACGCCTCTATGATAACCAACCTCCTTTGCAACATCACATAAAATATCTTCAAGGGAATCTCCATCCATAAAAAAAATAGAATAAAATCATTTATAAATATTTGAGGTCTATATTAGTATATATTTAATCACGAGAATCATGGCTCAATTAAACCATTTCCACCACAGCCACTCAATCCCAAATTCAAAACAACTGCCTGAAACTGTTCTTGGTCAACAATTAGTGATGAAACAGCACTACAAAACTCATTAACATTGTCATAATAATACGTCTGACTTGCTCCTTGAACATCATTCTGAACAACCAAAACAGCATTGTTCTCACCATCATCAAGCACATACATCATGCTTGATTCAGCATCAGTCATCACATCAACTGTTGCATTGTAAGCTAACAACAAGAAAACCACAGTAAAAACACCTAAAGTAAATTTTTTCCCAAACCTCATAAAATAAAGAAATAATTTTTGCTTTATAAATTAATTGATATATTATTATAAGAAAAACAAGAAAACATAAGGAAGTATATATTTTAATGTTCTCTTCTCAAGCAAACAACTTATCATTCATTCTAACAGTTTCTGAAATTGGAATAGTCACACAGACTCCTGCACCTACAGAATCAACAGCTTCTCCTGACTCATTTTTCATCTCAGTAACTTCAAAACTAATATCAGTAGTATTACCTTTTACAGATAACTTATCTCCCACTTTAAGAGAGTCCTTCTCGACTTTAACATAAGCAACACCAGCTTTAGGGTAATAATGTAATACAACTCCTTTAAGCTCAGCAACATTCTTATTAACAAGTTTAATTGCTTTTCTACGATGAGTACTAACTTTACAAGCTTCACTACAGCTAGAATCAAAACTCCCAGCACATTTAGCACAGCATAAAAACAATTTGTCACAGTCCAAATTATGGCAGTTAATCATCCTATTACTAAGTTCATCACAATGCAAACAAGAAGAAACAGCTTCTCCAACATCACTTACTTTACGATCATCAAACACAAACAGTCCTCCTTCCCAATTTGATTCAGGGAATTGGCTAACATAATTGATAATTCCTCCTTTCACATGATATACAGAATCAAACCCCTCTGATTTCAAAAAAGCACTAGCTTTCTCACATCTAATTCCACCAGTACAATAAAGAACCACTTTTTTGTCTTTACAATCTGCAAGTTCTTTTGGTGCAACAAAAGCAAAATCCTTAAAAGTTTCAATTGGCAGTTTACGGGCACCTTTAAAGCGTCCAACATCAAATTCATAGTCATTACGTGCATCAACAATCACAAAATCTTCTTTTCCTTCAGAATACCACTTCTCCAATTTTGCAGGCTCAAGATATTCTCCCTTCAAAGATAAATCAACATCTTTTCCAAATACACAAATTTCAGAACGAATACGAACTACAAGTTTGTGAAAACTATGTGAATCAAGCTCTTGCTCACGGTATGTCAGTCCAGGAAATTTAGCTTCTAAAAAATCTTTAAACAAATCACAATTAACCACTTTTGCACTAAAAGCAGCATTGATACCTTCAAATCCAATCAAAATACGTCCAAAAATGTCATGAAGGGCACAAAAAGCTCTAATCTCTTCACATAAGGTTTCAGGGTCTTTGATTTCTACATATCTATAGAGTGAAATAACCTTATAGTCTCCAATATCCTTTTTCATTTGATCACCTTTATGATTTTCAGCATCCATTAAGCAAAAAAGCACTATCTCATTTAAAAGCTTACCCACTCCTTTTTAAATAAAAAGCAGCTCAGAAAGACCAACTGTGGAAAAAAGAAAAAAGAAAAAGAACAAAATCTTTGAAAAATCAATCCTTTGGCTAGCAGACAAGCTCCACGAAACAAAACAATCCTTAATCACTCTAATTGTCTTTCTAATAACTGGTTCTTGTGCCACTATTCTCTTCATCTTATTATACGACTTCTTCAGCTTCAACATCATAGATCAAATTCAGCAAATTCCTTATGTATATCCAATTGGAGAATCAATTTTCTTAGAAATTAAAGCTAGAACAACTTTAGGAGTCCTTTACTTATTCTCTTTTTCATCTATTTTCATAATCCCAGCACCTTTAGAGATTATGTTCTACACTCTTCTTTCAAGCACAAAACACAACATCACAACTCTCATGGCAATCACAACAATAGGTTTAATCATTGGACAACACATAAATTACTTTTCAGGACAACTTTTCGGATCTTTCACAAGGGGCTTTATAAAGAAAAAAACAAAAAAAAGTATTGCAACTAAACTAAACAAATACGGAGGATACGCAGTTTTTCTAATGAACTTACTTTTGTTTCCATACCCACTAGCAAATTTCATTTTTGGTTCAGTTAGATACCCTTACAAAAGGTGGGCTCCAGCTTCAATGGCAGCACTAGCACTCAAAATAGTAATAATTTACTTAATATTCACCTTCTTCTAACATTATAAACAATAAAATCAAGAAATCTATCTTGTTTAACAATGTCAACTAACATATTAGAACCTCCTTCAACAACTCTTGGACGCACATAATCTAATAGATAAGTAGGATTTCTATATGTTTGTATCTCTCTGCCAAGAATCCTTTTCCAATCAGTCTTAGGTCCTTGATACAAATAAAACGAAGGATCTCCTCTAGAGTTCAAAACAGTCTCACATGCAAGCACAAAAGAAGTTTCAACAACTCTATTTCTACGTCTATAAAAAGGTCTTAATACTCTAGCAACATCATTTGGGTGTGTTGGAAAATCTCTCACAACACCCTTACTGGTCGCATACAAAGAAAAACCTCTAGCTACCAATAATCTAGAAACATAAGTATCAATTGCCACATCTCGCAGCCAAAGCAATTAATTTAAAAATTTAACTCAAGATATCGATATAAAAAAGATCTTAGAATCTAAAATTTTGTAGTTTTCTGTTTGCTTCTTTGAATTCATCAATTGCAACAAGTAATTCTTCTACAATTTGATCAACATTTTGTAAGTCATCAATTCCTCTATTTTCTTTATTATTTCCCATTTTCATATGATTTTTTAAGTAAATTTCCTAAATTTCCTACTTTTTTTTCTTTTTCTATTAACATGCCTTTCAAATATATTAATTCTTTGTTTTTCCTTTCTAGGTTACGTTTAAGCAGTAATTTATCAACTGCAATTGTAGTCAAAACTATCAAGACAGACACACCCAAAAATATACTCAAATCTCCATTAAACTTAGGAAAAAGTAACAATATCAAAAGTTGTTCAATTCCATAAAGAAAAACAAAGAAAATCTCGGTCACATCTCTATCTTTAGGGCGAGCGGTCCTCTGAACCCTACGGATTGAACGTTTTAGTGAAGTCCGT
>CAZGQD010000038.1:0-12907 GCA_964527395.1 uncultured Methanosarcinales archaeon | reverse complement strand
TGCTAAGCTCGAGAGCTTAGACGCAGGTGATTTTTGAGCAAACTGTCAAACTTGGATTAACAAAGAAGATGTATTCTAACCAATATTCTATCCTTCATACTTAGCTCTGTCCATTTCTACAGCTGCACTCTTAATACGACCATACAATCCTCTCACAACAGCTAAGTCACCAATAACCATGCTTCTACTTCCTAAACTGTTATTAGATTTTCCACTCAAAACAAGACGATTACTCAGATCAAACTCCAAAATATCTCTTCCACTCTCCTGGGTCTGTCTAACTAACATTCTATTATGCCAAAGACGTAAATTCACACTATTATTCCATTTGTATGAAGGAAAAAACTCAGTTCCAAAAATATCTTTTCGAGTCAACAGTTGCATCATATCTTCAGGACTTAAATAACTAGAACAATTTTCTTGTAATGCAAGCATTTGCCCAAAATCACCAGCTTCTTTACGGCGACCAGATTTGGCAACAACATCATAAGTTCCAATACTATAACGAAGTGGTCTTCCAAAAGATTGTGCTGCTGAGGTTAATATGTGAGTCGCAGGAGGGCAAGAATCATCTAGGACCAAACGATGCCAGGCCTTATGATATAAATCTGCTTCAATAACATCTACATACCTTTCAGCAAAAGTAGATATTTCAGTAACTAATTCACCTAATTCTTCCATAAATATAGTTCTAATCTCATCTCTAGATAATCCAGAATCTAAATTGGGTTCGCCTTGTTCTTCCATAATCTCCAATTCAGCGCCCCATTTATAAAATAACTCCCTAAAAGACACAACAAAGCTTTAAATACTACAAATGCCTACAAACTCCTTGGTCCTTATCAAGGCAAAGGAAAAGGTTTGAACTAGAAAATCCAGCTGGTTTTTGATTTCGGTCTTTGTAAAACCTGTCCTCCTAGATGGCTAAGGACCAACATTTTCTTAATTACTAATAAAAATATGTGAATGCTTTCTTTAGATTACCAGAAGCCTTTAAAACTAACACCTATATTCTAACATCAATGACAAAGAATACAAGTTCTATGCAAAAAGCTGCAAATTCTAAGCCTTCTATAGTTATTTTCAGTGCTCATTCTGATGATTTTGTGATTGGTGCTGGCGGAACTATCAAAAAATACACAAACAAAGGCTATCAAGTACATGTATATATCTTCTCTTTTGGTGAAAATTCTCATCCTTGGGAGGAAGAAGAAACTGTACAAAAGTTCCGTGCCAAAGAAGCTTTTAAAGCAGCACAGATTCTAGGCTGCAAATGTCACTTTTTCGATCTGAAAGAAACAAAATTCATAGAGCAGGCAAAAGAGAAGAAATTAAAAGACAAACTAATGCAAATAACAGAAACTATCAACCCAGAAAAGATATTCACTCATTCTTCAGAAGACCCTCACCCTGACCATCAGGCAGTAAATGAAATAACATTAGAACTTTACAAAACTCTAAATGACAAGCCACAAATCCTAACATACTCAGTTTGGAACCCAGTTGATTTTAAAACTAAGTATCCCAGCTTAATTGTTCCAATCAAAGATACATACAAAACAAAATTAAAAGCTCTCAAGGCCTTTCCTTCTCAAAAGTTCAACGCTATTTATCCTCTTATGTTCTTCATTTGGTTCAGAGCAATTAGAGAAGGTCTAAAAATAAGGTCAAGATTCGCAGAAAAGTTCTATTTGGTAGAAAAAGGCAACTTAGCAGAAATTTCATCTGATTCAAAAGCAAATCATGAAACAACAGCTTCAATTAGCAACATAACTTCAAAAGACAGTGAAACTTACAAAAAAAACAATGAAAGTAAAAAAAAAGAAACAGAAAATAATCATCAAAAACAAGCAAACACAAACAACATCTTAATTGTGAGTGAAACATATCAACCTAAAACTGATGGTGTTAGGATCTTCGTAGATGAGTTTATCAAAAGAGTAAGTAAAAAAGACAAAAATATCACTTTAATAGCACCAAAATTCGGTAAAAAAAGACACAATATTTCAGAACATCTCTTAGAAGTAAACTACAAAAAAGAACTTTTCAATTATAATCCAATAAAATTGAACAGAAAAAACATCAAAACAATCAAAAATCAGGTAAAAAATTCAAATCTTATTTTCATTCAAGGCCCAGGTCCAATTGGTCTTCTTTCACTATTCTATGCTAGAAGATACAAAAAGAAAGTTGTTTGCTATGTTCATTATTTGCCGTGGGAATTCTTAGAAAAGTGTTATCATTTAAAGAAATCAACAACTAAACTCTTAAGTTTCTTCTTTCGTTATTGTTATAACAAAATAGACTTACTGGTCATACCATATAAGAAAATAAAAGAGCAGCTAATCAAAGAAAGGGTTTACACAAAAACAATTGTGGCAAAATTAGGTGTTGATATCAACAGGTTCAAAAAAGCAAAAAATAAACAAGAAAAAGAAAAATTAAGACAAAAACTCAATCTTCCTCTTGACAAAAAGATAGTTACTTATGTTGGCAGACTTTCAACAGAAAAAAACGTAGAATCATTGTCAAAAGCAATTAAAAACTTAAACGATGAAAAAACAGTTCTTTTATTGGTTGGAGATGGTGAAGATCATGTTAAAGAACAATTCTTAAATAAGCCAAACATCATAATCACTGGTTTTATAGATAATGTAGAAGAGTACCTTCAGGCTAGTGATCTATTTGTAATGCCTTCTCTTACAGAAACAACTTCTTTAGCAACTCTAGAGGCTATGTCAACGCAATTACCAGTTTTAGCATCTAAAGTAGGTTTAATCCCAAAATACCTTAAACGTGGTTATAATGGCGAATTTATTGCAAAAGAGAATTCAAGCTTACTTGCAAAAAAGATAAATAAGATCCTAAGTGATCCTAGCTACGCAAAAGAACTAGGAAAAAATGCCAGAAACACCATTGCTTTTCAATTTTCTTGGGAAAGGTCAATAAACAAGATCTACAATATTCTTCAAGACCGAATTGACTAAAAAGTCTCCCTAGAAATCAAAGTTTCTATATATTGAATTACTACATTGGTCATAACTTCAATAAAATTCAATATGTTATTAATAAATATTAATAAAAATACCTAATCAGTTAGTGGTAATAAAACAAAAAAACTATTAAGGTATATACCTTATAAGCATAACACATTTAATAGATTCCAAAAAACTCAGCCTTATAGTGGTTTGTGAGGTGTAAAATAATGAATAGTTACGACTACGAAGACAGAGATTCAGAAGAAGCCTTTATGGAAGGATATGAAGACGACATGGAAGTAGATGAATGCCAAGAGTGTGGTTCTGCTTTAAGGGAAGAAACATTTACAAAAACAATTGATGCACAAGATCTACAATTTTGTAATATTGATTGCGCCAGAGACTTTAAAAACAGTTTATAAATGCATTCTTTTTTTTTCTCTTTATTAGTTTTTTATTATTATCATTTTAAGAACTTGCTTTTAATAGAATAATAAAAAAAATCAATAATTATCAAATAAGAATAAATAATTATGAATTAATCTGATTCATTAACTTTCTTTTTCTCAGGCAACTTTTTCCCACATCGCTTACAGTGCATAGCATCAATTTCATGCCCTACAAGCCCACAATTTGGACATTTAACGTCATGTTTGTTTCCTGAACTCACAACAACCTTCAACAACTTTCCAAGTTGCCATGGGATCAAAGCTACACCCGTTAAAATCATAATCACTGTGACAATTCTTCCAAGTGGACTAAGCGGTGTTATATCTCCATATCCTACTGTACTTAATGTTACAATTGCAAAGTAAAGTGCGTTCCAAATTGTTCCAAACCCATCATGGACAGTACTCTCAATTGCCCAAATCATTCCTGCAAAGATAAAAATGATTGTAAATACAGTAAGCACGATTCGAATAACAATTAGTTCTGTGTCATTTAAATACCCAAACAGTGTCTTCTTTGACTTAAACGCACGCTGAAACCTCAAAATCCTAAGTAACCTAACAAGTCTCAAGATTCTAAAGATCCTAAAAAAGGCCAGATTCACAAAACTGAGCATTACTGGTAGTATTGCAACAAGATCAATAATTGAATATATATTAAAAAAGTGCTTAACCTTACGGTCAGCCACCCACATTCTTATTGCATACTCAACAATAAAAAAGCTCACAAGTACAAGCTCTCCAGTAAAGAAGAATGAATGCCAAAAATCTGAAAGCTGATGTGTATCTGCTATAAAAAAAGCAATTGCAAGAAAGTTCAAGAAAAACATGGTCCCTTCAAATATCTGACCATATCTAGTTTCATAATTATCTACATGTTTCTTAAAAAAAGTATGCACAATTCCTGCCATTCCTTTTTCAGCTCCTTTTAATAATTTGATGTCAACATCATCTTCTTCTCTTTCCATTGAAGAAAAAGCATTTTTAGTTGCAGCAACAGCATTACTTCTAGTTTTTCCATTCTCATTCTTTTTACTTCTTTTTGAAGAAGCATTTTTTTTAGAACTCTTTCTAGCTTTAACCATTTATCCATCAACCAATAAAACTAAAGAACACAAAAGCCCTATTTAAATCTGTTGATATCTCACAAAATAAAAGAAAAAAATCAACATTTATGTTTTCTTTGGTAAACTCCTGCAATTACCTCAAAATGATCAGGTGTTATTGAATCCATACTTCCATCATTTAGTTTATTCATAGCTTCACGTAAAGATGTGGTTTCTCCCTCTATTTCTTCAATTGGTTTAGGCTTTCCTCGTGTATATATTCCTACTTCTGAACTCATAATCTCATCATAATCATCAAAAACTGGACCTATTCTAAAATTAGCACCTTGTAAGTGAAGCACTTCATTAAATGCATCATACAATCTAGCACTTTCTCCTGCTCTTTCAGAAATTTCTCTACCTTCGTAATCTCCACTATACCAAAATCCTACTGCTACCTCAAGACGATCTGTGATGTCAACTTCATTTGCTGTAGCATAATCTCTGGCTTTTATTGCACAATCAACTGCAGCATTATAATTCTCTTCATCTTTTTTAATTGTTGCTTGGGCTATCATTACTTCAATTCCACGTTCTCTAACAAAGCTTAATGTATCATTAATTTTAGCAATATTCTCGTCATATCTCAATTCAGGCAATACTTCACCAGCAACTGCAATCGCACTATCATATCTCTTACTAGTTGCTTCAAGTCGCATTGCAGCTACAATTATATCAACCTGCCTTTCTTCAATTAATTTCATTGCAGCATCAAAATCTTCTCTATCAACCATCTCTCCAATTTGTTTTCCAATAGTTTTTGTTTCTGCCATATTTTATCACTTTCCAATTCATTATTGACATAAAAAATCAATTTTTTAAGAATTTATTCCCCAAATTTACGTAAAATTTATAATATAAAGATAAAAACACATATAATCAATGAAAAAAGGCTGAAAACATGGATAAAATAAAAATTATAGACAAGAAAATTTTAAGATTAATTCAAGATGAAGATCTATGTGTCCCAAGAATTACCAAAATTGCCCATAAATTGCAAGTTCCGACTTCTACTGTTCAAACAAGAATAAAAAAGTTGCAAGATTTAGGTGTAATCAAGGGTTTTACTGTTGTTGTAGATCCTGAAAAGCTAGAAAAAGGTTTTGTTGCCTTTGTTTTAGGCCAAACAAAACTAGGAAAAGATTTAGATTTAGAAAAACCTGCTAAAAAATTAGCCAAAATTCCCCAAGTTCAAGAGGTATTTTTCATTACAGGAGATCATGATTACTTAGTAAAATTAAGGGTGAAAGATCAAGAAGAATATTTCAAAGTTGTAAAAAAAGTAGCACAATGTTTTGAAGTAAGAGGAAAAGGGATAATTGCACCAAAATGTTTCAAAGAGACTCACAAAATTGTGATCGATTAAAAATCTAAGTCTTATTCAATCTATCCTACCATAAAGTACTCACTCTCATTTAAAAACACTAACTGCAATCTAAAATTCATGCCAAAAACAACAAAGAAAAAGTCAAGCTCAAGCAAAAGAAGTAAAATAACAAAAAATTCCAAAAAGTCTTCTAAAACAAAAGAGATGAGCAAACACAATGGCAAAGGACATTTCAGAATTAGTATTTTTGGATCTGCAAGAATCAAACGCAGCGACACAAACTACAAAAAAGTCCAAGTTCTAGCAAAACTCTTGGGTAAAGAAGGCTTTGATGTGATCACTGGTGGTGGCCCAGGTTTGATGGAAGCTGCCAACAAAGGCCATAAGGAAGGTCAAAAACTATTCTGCAAAAGCAAGGAATACTGCGAAAACAAACCTCACTCTATTGGCCTTAATATCAAACTCCCAAAAGAACAGTACTTAAACAAACATCTTGATCTTAAAAAAGATTTCAAACATTTCTCAAACAGATTAGATACTTTTATGCAGCTTAGTAGCGTCGTAGTCGTAGCACCAGGCGGTATTGGAACTCTCTTAGAACTTCTCTACACTTGGCAATTGGTACAAGTCAAACATTTATGTGAGACACCAATAATTCTCTTAGACGATATGTATCTCCCACTCATAGATTGGATAAAAGACTGTATGTTAAGAAAAAAACTAATTAGTAAAGGAGATTTAAACAACATTTTTCATGTAAAAAATCCCACTAAGGCCACAAAACTGATCAAAACAATCTATCAAGCAAAGAAAGAAACAAAAGGCCACATATGCAGTAATTTCACAAAGTACAAGAAGATCTTTAAATAATCAAATTTTCATTTTTTCTTACAAATAAAAACTATCTGTGGAGGAAAATTCACTCTTGCTGTATAAAGTTCTGGATTGATTTCCTTTGATTCTAGTATTGGTTTAGGCTCGAGGATTTTTTCAATTACAAGACCAGCCTCAAAAATACATTTGGAATAATCTTCTATTGTCCAATGAAAATCAACAAAAGACATATCTTTAGTCTTATGTTTGTAAATCACCTTAGACCCACTCTTTGCATAAGAATATTCACTTTCACTAGATCTTGTCATAGTATCCATATTATCATTTCTGTTATCAAAAGCAGGGTGTTCTGTAGAAATAATCAGTCTTCCATCTTTTTTCAGCTTATCCAACATATTTTTAAGAGCTTTAACAATTTTTTCTTTTTTACCAAAACTAAGTAAAACTAACAAAGATAAAACATAATCATTATCTCCTTCAATATCTAAATCATTTAACACATCTCTAACTAGATATTTTCCTTCTGGATCTTTTTCTAAGCATGTCTTTATACTATCTTCAGAGATGTCAACTCCAATAGCTTTAGCTTCTCTTTCTTTGAAGAATCTAACTCCAAATCCATCTCCACAACCAACATCTAATATTTTCTTATTTTTTGGGTTAGAAATAATTTTTTCTAATACTGGGAATAGCAAAAATGTCTTACTACTGGTAGTCTCCCATCCTTTTATTTTATCCTTCCATTCTTCAACAGTCATTTTTTCACCTTTTATTCAATATTAATCTCTACCTGAAAACAATCTTTCACATAATTTAATCCTTTTCTTTGTAGATTCAAGCCTCTTATTAGCTTCCAAAACCAACTTCTCAATATATTCAAATCCAAGACTATTATCCAAAATAGTTTCAATCCTTCCAGTATCATTGATCTCAACCAGCAGCTTTTTGCCACTAATCATTCCACTTTTCTTCAAACCATTCAAATGCAACAAAGAAAGCATTGAACTTGCACTTTCAAAATCTTTACATTTGACATGCACAATGAATGGCTCATAAAAGAATCTCACTACTTCATCATCAGCAAGCCCAGAAACAACATTCCAGACAGCCTCAACATCAGCCTCAGTATGCGATTTATAAATCCATTTAGATTCTCCTTTCTTAGCACCACTCATAACTGTGATTCTACCAGAGCAAGAACTAGTTGTAGAAAATACTCTCTTATTCAGCACTTCTAAGAGTGGAATAATGTCTTCATCAATAAATCCTTGCGGTGATTTGTCAAAATCTACTTTAAATGCCATAAATATAAAAAGAAAGCATTCTATTTAAGAATTTATTCATAAAATTACGAAGAGATGAGCTAATTTCCGTGATTCTTCCGAAAAATCTTCAGATTCACATTTAAATCTTAAAATCACAAAAAACCTTGATGGAAAGAAGATATTATTTTGATACAAATATTTGGATAGATTTATATGAAAATAGGGGAAAAGCAACAAAATTGGCAAAAAGTTTGTTCAAAAAAGTAATTAATAGTGGTTCAACAATTTTTTATTCTAAAAAGATAACTCATGAATTGAAAAAACTAAATTATTCTCAATATGAGATAAATTTAATGCTCAGTTTAGCAAAACCAGACAATTTAAGGAAAATTCACATATTCCAACATTACTTTGACGAAGCAAGAAAAATTTCTAGAATACAAAGAGTTCCAGAAGCAGATGCATTTCACGCTATTGTTTGCAGAAACAATAATCTAATCTTAGTATCAAGAGATCAAAAAGACTTTATTAAATTAAGTCACATATGTAAGTCTGAACATCCAAAAAATCTTTTATAAGCTTCCATGCTTTCTTGCTAATTCTTCAAAAGACTTTTTTCTAGCTCTCCTTAATTGTTCTTTTGTTGTTTTTCTTTTTGAAGAACCTGCAATCATTTCAAGACGCATCAAAGCTGCTTCTGCCTCTAAATCTCTCATTTTGTCTCTAACAGCTTCACGAATAAATTCTGCTTTAGTGGAATAGCGATTTTCCTTCATAATCCGTTCCATGTCAATAATAAATTCATTGTCGTATCTAACTGATATTGTTTCCATAGCACATTGTAGCACATAGTGCTATTTAAATCTTACGCCAAAGTACACGAGAAAACTAAAAAATCAGTTAATTCAAGCAAATTAATAATGATAAAAACAAAGAAGCATAATGAAAAAACAAAAAATAAACTAAAAACAATTAAATCAGAATCTACCCCAGAATCTCTTTAATCTTCTCAGTAAGTGCTGGTTTTGGGTTAAATCCTACAATTTCTCCAATTTCAGCTCCATCTTTAAAGATTTTCAAACATGGAATTCCTCTAATACCTAATTCTTTAGCAATTTCTGGATGCTCTTCTGTGCTAATCTTTGCAAAAGTCAAGTCCTTAAATTGTGGATCTTTGCTAACTTCTTCTAGAACTGGTGCAAGTGCTTTACAAGGTCCACACCAACTCGCCCAAAAGTCTACTAAAACTAACTTTTTATCTTCTTTTACTAGTTTGTTAAAACCTTCAATATCTACTGCCTTTACCATAATAAATTACCTCAACAAGAAGATGCCAAAAAGCAGTATATAAACTTAATCAAACAAAATCACCAAATCCCCTTCAACTCAAACAATCCTTACCAACAACTCATTCACATAAGAAAAATCTGGATCTCCAAGCAATAAGACATCATATGCTTTCTCATAAGCCTCACGATCAGAGTTGTCCTTATTCAAAAACCCAATCTTTAACACACAATCATGCTCCATCCCTTCTGACATTCCAATATCTCCAAGACTGTCACCAAGCAATAATACATTCTTTCTTTCTCCAATCTCAGAATGATAGGAATAGTCTTTTACAGAGACTTCATTCTTAGTAAACACAGTAATCAGCGGCCTGTTATGATCCACAGCAACTCCAGACTCATCAAATTCAAGAAAGTTAGCGATCAAATGCACATTTTTAGTAAGTAAGCCAACCTGCTTTAGTTTCAAATCAATCACATTCCCAATCCCTGATGAAAATATCAAAAACGGCACATCATTTTCCCAAAGTTTACGAAAAAACAAAGCAATTCCATCTCTCATTTTAAGGCTAGGATCGCGCACAACTGCCTTCATCATGTCCATATTCAATCCAAACTTTACCTTATTATTCCAAGCAGTCTCCCACCATTCTTGCATCAATTCAATCTTCTGATCCATTGGCAACTTAGGATCAAATTCATGAGGTTGAAATTTGTCCTTTAGCTTCATACTCTCTTCAAAATACTCTTTAGGTACAAGCGGACAATTACGAAGTCGAGAATAAGAACTAACAATCTTTCCATCAGCAGAATGTGCCATTGTCAGTGTTTTATCAAAGTCAGATACTACGTGAAGCCCAGCAGCCCCTCCAGCAACAAGAAATGCCAACTTACGCTCAAATTCAGTTTTGTCAGGTATAGCTACTTCCATAGAAACAGATCAAATCAGCTTATTAATAAATACTTCTAATCTAAAAACAACATTGTTAACGATAAAGATCTCCAATTACCTTTTCAAATACTCTTGGCATATAAACAATCATCATTCTTAATGTTTCATCAATAAAAAGATTGTCTCTTTTTTGACCTTCTCTCATAGATCGTATTAATTCATTCGGGAATATGGAGTCTTGATTATATTCAGTCCTTGATTTTCTTTGTCTTTGCCTTTCTTGATCCAAAACTTTAACATTTGCTGTAACTGCTAAAGAAAAAGCTTGAGTTGAATCATATGCCTCAATAAATGCTTCTTCAATAACATCTTCTTCTACTAAATCAACTTGATCAGGAAAATCTCGACAAAAACCTTCAACAAAGTCAATAGTTCTTCTATAAAAACCAGCAATCTCTTCAACACCAGGATTTCTTGGAGAATTAATCACGTCTAAAGCCTTTTTAGCTACAACATAAGATCTTGAAATAAAGTCTCTAAAGTAATCAAAAAGTCCTCCTTTATCAAATTGATTTGTTATAATCTCTATTCTACTCTCTCCCATACTAGAGTCAAGAGAACCTGAAATCTCTTGTTTCAAAGCATCTGCATTTCTAGCTGTATAGCCTTCATCAAATCTATAAAGCATCCATTGGTCTAATTTTCCAAGAACTTGTTCAAGATTTGCTGGTGCTTCTTCAGTCATTTTAAGCCCAAAAAAATAAAATAGTTTTTAAATAAATCTGTCCTCAAGAATATACTGGCCCGTAAGTAGAAAGTGGAACTTTTCTTACGGAACTGTGTCTCGAATCCGTAACCAAGTTATAGAAAATAGTTACGGATGAGTATATACTAATATTAATTGTCACTTCCATAACATTCTTAAACACAACACAACAAAAACCCAACTAATATGAAAATCCAAATACTATACGACAAACAAATTGTACATGACATCTACAAAAGCCACACTCAAACAGACAACAAAGCTGAAGTTGAAGCTATTGTAATCAGCTCAAAACAAAGTCCAAATCTAACAGAATATCCAAATCTAAAATACATAGTAACCTGCTCAAACGGTATTAACCACATTGATAAAAACTATTGCAAAGAACAGAACATCAAAATTATCAATTCACCTACTGCAAACATCAATGCAACTGCTGAGCACACAATCTCACTGATCCTAACAGCTCTAAGAAAAATTCCTCAAGCAAACCAAACTATGAAACAAAACAGATGGGATAGAGAAGAATTCTATGGAAAAGAGTTAAACGAATGCAAGATTGGCTTCATTGGTTTTGGCAACATAGCTAAACTAATCCACAAGAAACTTCAATCTCTAGAACCAAACTCCTTTCTTTGTTACGATCCATTCTTAACAAAAGAACAAATTGAAGAATACCAGAACTGCACAAAAATAGAAGACCTAAACACTTTGTTCAAAGAAGCAGACATAATAAGTATCCACGTCCCATTACTAGATCAAACCAGAAACATGATAGCAAAAGAACAACTTAATATGATGAAAGAAGACACAATCTTACTAAACTGCTCCAGGGGTGGCATTGTTAATGAAGCAGACCTAATCAATCACCTAGAAAACAACAAAAACTTCACAGCTTGCTTAGACACTTTCGAGAACGAACCTACACCAAACGAAAATCTAACAAAACTACAAAACGCTATTTGCACACCTCATTTAGGTAGTATGACAAGGAAGGCTCAAACTGCAATGATTACGGAGGCCGCAGAGAACTTCACCAAAGCCATAAAGAAAGCCAACACAAGCAACTAACGATCCAATTGCAACAAAGCATCAATTAGAAACATCTCAAAAAGATTCAACTAAAAGAAAGTTTTCACTGTCTCCTCACTGGCAATACCACTCAAAAAAAGAACATATTAACGAGCATTTTTGTTGTTTTTCAACAAAAATAAAGAGCGAGTGGTCACGCCTGCACTAAGTCTGACAGTGACAACTTTCTTAAATAAAAGATCAATTACCAATATTCTAATGCAACAAACTATCGCAACTGTCCTCGACACTCTCAAGCAAACTGCTGGCAAAACCATGCTTGAGGAGTATAAACATCTAAGCCCTTTCAAACTTCTAATCATGACTCTTCTAAGTGCTAGAACCAAAGATGCTACAGTCATCCCAATAGCTCTAAAAATGTTCAAAAATCACCCTAATCCTGAAGCATTCATAAATCTAAAAGAAGAACAAATTCAAAAACTAATCTACGGCATTGGTTTTCACAGAACTAAATCTAAACACATAAATAAACTCTGCCAAATACTCATAGACAAACACCAAAGCCAAGTCCCAAACACTATGGAAGAACTCCTACTCTTGCCTGGTGTAGGAAGAAAAACAGCAAGCTGCATTCTCTCATACGTATACAGCATTCCATCAATAGCAGTAGATACTCATGTCCATAGAATCTGTAACACAACAAGACTAAATTGGATCAACAGCAAAGATCCTCAAGAATCAGAGCTCCAACTTAAAGCAATAGTTCCAAAAGAGCGTTGGAACCAAATCAATTCTTTGATTGTAGACCATGGTCAAAGGGTTTGTCATCCACGAGGCCCAGATTGCCATAAGTGTACTATTACAAAGTATTGCAAGTATGATAAAGATAAACAAAGCAAGTATAATAAGTAAAATGTTATTCTCTTTCCAAACAACATTTATATATTTGTATTTGTTCATGAAAATATG
>CAZGQD010000037.1:0-13138 GCA_964527395.1 uncultured Methanosarcinales archaeon | reverse complement strand
CTAAAATTTTGACTTAGAACAGCTGAAACGCCAATCTTTTTAGCGAATGGCTCTAATAAAGAACTTCTCATCACAAGAACATCTAAAACATCATCTATAGCCCTTCTTGTATCAGAAACAAGACCTTTAACTTGTTCAATGACAGAACCTGCTAAATATCCCTCAGATATTCGATCAACTTCATTAAAAAGTTCTTCATGATAACCAAAAGACTGTGGAGATATTCCTTCTTCCAAAGAATAATCTAAATCAACAGTTAATGAAGGACGCAAATCTAAAATTGTATCACCAATTTGATAATATTCATAATTATCACAAATTAGATTGTTTTGGAGTTATCACAAAGTATGATAATGATAAAGGAGAAGAGGTACCTTCTGAAGAGGTAGGGATTGGTTTGGATAAAGGATTTATGGCTTCTGCGGTTCTTGAAGTAATGGGTGCTGAAAAAATAGATGATTTTCGTGAATTTAGAAATGGGTTACGAAGGGCTTTATCCTCTTGTCAAAGGACTTATAGTTTAATAAATCTACATCTCCTGCTGGCTTTGAAGGATCTAATGAAGATCCAAACAACATTACATCTTCTATCCCTGACATCCCTCCACTTAAAGAAGAGTTATATCGAAAAGAATTATCTAAAATCACTCTTGCTATCTGTTTTGCTCTTTCATGAGCATCTGGAAGAATTATTCTGGTATCATTCATTCAAACTCACCTTGCACTCACAATCTCTACTACATCTAAATGCTTCAATTCATGTTCTTTTCCAACAGACCTTTTAGTCTTCACATCTATTGCACGAATAAACCCTTTACCTAAATCTGTATGCAATTTATAAGCAAAAGCAAGCGCAGTAGTCCCTTTTGGCATCAAAAAACAATCAGGTAGGACATTCCCATCCTTATCCTCTAACTTAGAAGATCCACCAGGATGAATTGCGATATAATCAAGAACTTCAAACACAGCTTTGTTCATTGCTTCTTGAACTCCAGTTCCAAACTCACCAAGAGCCAAAACTTTCTCACGAATAAACTCAAGCGCCTTTAACTGTTTCTCATTTAATTTAGAATC
This sequence comes from uncultured Methanosarcinales archaeon, assembly GCA_964527395.1. Lineage (GTDB taxonomy): Archaea > Nanobdellota > Nanobdellia > Woesearchaeales > GW2011-AR9. Next base: position 12,065 of record CAZGQD010000037.1, on the reverse strand, counting down.
ATCAACAATAATAAAATCCTTATCACCAGGGATATAATCAATCAATTCTACCTTCCCTGCCTCACGAAGTGCAAGTTCACTCTCACCACTGATTGGAACAAGCATAAGCCCAGGAAATTCTTTAACCAATCGTTCATAATTATTTGCAGCACCAGGAACATCCATTTTGTTACACACAATCAACATTGGTTTTGTCATTTTCCGCAATTGTGTTGCCAAAGCTCTCAACTCTTCAGCTCCCCATAAAAGTGGTTTTTCTACATCAAGTCCAAGCACTCCAACTGCATCTTTAACAATATCTTCAGTTACTTTTAACCCACTAAGCTGCTTAGCAAGTGCTACACAAATATCTTGTTTCTCTTGCTGAACCTGACGTGAAAATCGAGCCCATCCTTTATCAAGAATACCTAAATACCACATATCCAATTCAACTTCCAAAAATTTAATATCTTCAGCTGGATCATAACTCAAAGCATCAACAACTTCTCCTTTTTCATTGGTACTTCCACTAACATCAATTACATGAACAAGCACATCTGCCTGGCGAAGATCATCTAAAAATTGGTTACCCATCCCAGCCCCTGAATGAGCTCCTGGAACAAGCCCTGCTACATCGATCACTTGCACTGGTACAAACCTAAAATCATTTTTCACATATCCCTCACGTGGGTTTGCATTTTTCCCACTAATTTCTTTAGCCACATCAGCAACTTTTACATATGCAACACCTGAATTAGGTTTGATTGTCGCGAACGGATAATTAGCAATTTCTACATCTGCAAGTGTAATAGCTTTAAAAAAAGTACTTTTCCCAACATTAGGTTTCCCTACAATTCCAACTAACATAAAGCATCTCACAAGCAAATTTCTTTATAAAGATAACTAAGATTTAACTATATCAAGGTCTCAGAATCAAACAAGAACCAAGAGTTTGCTACAAACAACTCCATAAAATCTAGATTCAATAACTGTTCCACTTTCCACCACACACATTTATAAGCACAAACAATATTCCTTCTCTTCGTGCCAAACACAGAAAAGCATTTCCAAGTAATCATAATTGGAGCAGGTGTCACAGGCACAGCACTCTTCTACACTTTAAGCAAATATACTAACCTAAATAGCATTGCAATCATCGAAAAAGAGACAGAAGTTGCCAAAATAAATTCTCACAATACTAAAAACGCTCAAACTCTTCATTTTGGTGATATTGAAACCCATTATAGCGCAGAAAAAGCCAAAAAAGTAAAAGAAGCAGCTGATTTAGTTGCAGGTTATGTTGAAAACTACAACAAAACTGACTCTTACTACAAAAACCACAAATTAGCAATTGGTGCAGGAGCAAAAGAAATCAAAAAAGTAACTGAACACTATGAAGAAGTAAAGCACATCTTTCCAAAAATGAAGCTCATTGACAAAGAAGAGATAGAAAAACTTGAACCTTTCATCACCAAAAACAGAAAATCAAAACAAAACATAAAAGCAATATATTCTCCTGATGGTTTTGCCATAAATTACTCAAAACTAAGTGAACATTTCATCAAAGACAGCAAAGAAAACAACAAACAAAGCAAATCAAATAAAATTCTTTCAATAAATTTAAATGAAAAAATCAAGAAACTAGAAACTATTAAACAGAATAGCAAAAATGATAATAAAAATAAAAACCAAATATTCAAAATAACAAGCAACAATAATGTCTACACTTGCAACATTTTAGCTGTTTGTGCTGGTGCTCACTCACTGATTTTCGCAAAACAACTAGGTTATGGTAAACAATTTGGGATTTTACCTGTAGCTGGTTCCTTATTCACTACAAATCAAAAGTTCTTAAACGGAAAATGTTACACTGTTCAAAACAAAAAGCTACCTTTTTCAGCAATTCACGGAGACCCTGACGTAACAAATCAAAATATTACCAGGTTTGGTCCAACTGCCAAATTCATCCCTTTACTCGAACGCCATAGATACAAAACAATCATTGATTTCATAACTGCTTCAGCATTAAGCCACAAAGCAGGAATGAGTATTGTAAACATCCTTGCAGATCCAACACTCTTAAAATACATAATTACTAACACATTATACGACATACCTTTGCTAGGAAGATACCTTTTCACTAAAAAAATCCAAAGAATTATTCCTTCCATAAAAATGTCTCAAGTAAAAAAAGCAAAAGGCTATGGTGGAATTAGACCTCAAATTGTCAACGTAAACAAAAAAGCATTGCAAATGGGTGAAGCTAAAATTACTGGAGACAACTGCTTTTTTAGTATCACACCAAGTCCAGGTGCATCTGTTTGCCTAAAAAACGCTCAAGAAAACACAAAAGAAATCATTGATTGGATCAACCATAAGAAAGACAATTCTAATAGATCATACAAATTCAATGAAAAAAAGTTCATAAAAGACCATAAAAGAAAAAAAAATAAGTTCTCCTCCTAATAAACTTACCTTAAACCATCTAAAATTCCACAATTTTCTTGCCTTAGAAATTCCAATCTTATATACTCAACTTCATCTTATTTTTGTACAAGCACTAGAATATGGATCAAAATTCAAATCACCAAAATTGAATGCATAAGCCTCTGCACAATATGTCCCTAAAGGAAATTCTTCTACTTCCTCTCCAATGTTATCTACTCCTGGAGAAAACACTGTCACGCTCCAAACAGAATACTCCTCTCCTACAGTTAAATCTGTTCTTTCCATATTAAAAGGAGTATCTAAAACATGTTGACCAAAATCTTCTGGTACCTCATAAAATTGCAATCTTACTCCTCCTGATTCACTATCTGGCAAACCTCCTGCTGCAAGAGCTTCAAGAGCATAAACCCCTGAAGAAATTGAAGATTCTCGAATTTGTTCTAAACTTAGTCCATACTCTCCACTAGCACATCCTGCACCCGCAAACATCAAGCTAGCAACCAAAGTTGTCAACCCACTATTAGTATTATTTCTCATATTTTATCTCCCTCATGAATTACTACTTACAAATTATTTCCAGCCCCCACCAATTTTATTACCAGACACTATGTTTATTTAAAAATTTCGACTCAAAAAATCTCACATAAATAAACAAATTTTCCGAGACTTTTATATACCTAATCTTCTCTTCTAGTAAATATGCCAACAATAGCTTCAAGAGGAAAAGATATACAAAAACTCTTCCCTAAACTATTAAGAGTAAAATATAGAGACATTTTCAATCTCATGGAGTTCTATAAAGCTCTTAGGTATTGGTTTGCTGAATACGGTTGGCAAGGCGAAGATATGAATGGAAAACCTGACAAAGATTACTTTGAAACTCTTTATTTAGAAATCACCAAACCTGATGGTGGAAAAGAGATGAGAATAGAATGGCGACTCTCAAGACAAGCTCCAAACTCAGCAGGAAAAATAAAACAATACATTGATGTAAACTTTCAAATGTTCGGTATCTCTAAAACAGAAGTTATACGTAATGGTGTAAAATATAGAGCAAACAAAGGCGAAATTGAATTCAAAATGAACGCTTTCATGGAAAAAACCTACGAAGCCGCTTGGAAAAAACACTGGTTATTAAAACACGTCATGACTTTCTTTGATAAAGAAGTCTACGATTGGCTAGAAGATGAAAAACAATTATATCAAGAAGTCTACGTTCTACAAAACTTCGTAAAACAATGGTTCAAAATGAAAAGATACCAACCATACGAAGAAGCAAAACCATTCCACGAAGGACTTGCTTGGCCTTCTCACCACAAAGAAGAGTAATTCCTTGCTAATTTAGGCATAAATACTCTTATCTTTACCCATAAATCCATTTTGCAGTCGAGAGTAAGATATTTTCAAAATCATTGCTCAAAAATACCTAAACAAACATAACTATGACGACAAAATGCTTTTGTTAGTTTGTAGAAATCTCTACTTTTTGAAAGATATGGGTAAAGATAAGCATAAATACTAGAAAACTTAATAAAGCAGCGATAGCCACATATGAATCTAGTTACCTATACCTCGGTAGCTAAGTGGCTAACCTTTAATAAGGTTAGAATCCAAACAATTGTGTTTCGCTTAAGCTCAAGCACAAAAAAACTTTATAATTGCCTCGGTAGTTCAGTGGTAGAACACTTGACTTGTACCGGCCTTATCTGTTATGTCTTCAAAAACAATAACGGCATGATAAGATATCAAGAGGTCGCGGGTTCAACTCCCGCCCGAGGCTCTTATCTTCTAGTCCAATTCCCACGAGGGTGACTTGAACTTGAACCAGAGTATGGGCTTTGAACTAAAAACCCCTATTTTTGAGATTAGCGTGCAACATAGCGTTATATATCAGCTTGTATCTGTCAAAGAGGTAAAACCAAAATGGCAGAAGAAGACCTATATGGAAACAAACGTAAATATGAGCAAAAAATTGGTAACTTTGATAAATGGCTTATAAAACCAAGTCTCAAAACGGGCTCTATTGGCAAAAGGACATATTATTGTAAAAACAAAGCAAATTTGAAATATTTCTCCAAATTATGCAATATTTTTGCTGTAAAAGACCTAAGTTATGCTAGAAGAAATAAATTGCTTTTTGTGCTTCTAAAAGTAACCCATATTATAGAAAAAAACCTAAAAGATTGTACTAGAGATGATATTAATGAATTAGTAGCATATTTACACACTGTTCATAAAACATACGAAAGTAAAAAAGATTTCATCAAAGATATCAAATGTCTCTGGCGTGTTCTTTTTCCTGAATGTGACATGCATGGTCGTCCAGATGAAACAATAACACCATATGTTGTAAGACATCTCTCAAGAAAAATTGACAAAAGTAAAAAAAAGAACAGAAATGAAAAATATACTATCGAAGAATTTGAGAAAATCATTCAATTTTTTGACAATAATTCTAAAATTCAAGCATTCATAACTGCAATCCATGAAACATTCGTTAGACCCCAAGAACTTTGTTATATAAGGCTTCGTGATTTAGAATTTTATGATAATTATGGTATTGCTCATATTTCTGAACATGGTAAAGAAGGCACTAAAAAGATCCAATTCGAGACTTTATCTTACCCATATTTACTCAAATGGTATCAAAACCACCCTTTAAAACATGACAGCAATTCATTTTTATTCATAAATGAAGGTAACAAAAATAGATATAGCCAATTAACAAATTACGCAGTAAATAAACACTTGAAAAAAGCTTGCAAAATACTGCATATTGATAAAAATATTACTTGTTACACATTAAAGAGAATGGGTATAACTTTTGAAAGAATGAAGGGAGTTCCTGATAAAATCCTTATTGCCAAAGCTGGCTGGACTAGTGCAAAACAACTATCTACATACGATCTTGGTACTCGTAACGAAGCTTTACGTATGTCATTGATCCAAAAAGGCCTAATTGACCCTGAAAACGAAAATGAACGTGGCTTTTCTCCAAAACAACGTCCTTGTGCGTTCTGTAAAACAATTAATGGCCACATGGAAAAGCTCTGTAAAGGATGTAAAAGACCCTTAGATCGTAAAAAAATAGCTCAAATGGAGAAAAACAACCAATTATTGCTAAATAATGAGTTATTTCAGCGTTTGAATAGGTTTGAAAACCTACTTTCTGAAAGATTTGGTGAAAGAAACGTATCAAATCTTTCAAAATAACTTTTTTTTTCTTTTTTTAATAAAGATGAACCTTCTCTAAGAGATGCAATGCTATCTCTTTCACTAATTTGAATTTAACTTTTCTACCATCTACATAAACATTATCTGTCATTGGTGAAAGTCCAAGATGTTTTCCACTACAATTATTCATATTTATTACTGAAGCTTCAGAATCAAGACCAATATAATTTCCATTACAAGAAATAAAATCCACTGGTCCAGGTTCTGAGCAATACCTTCCTATCCCTGCACCAATTCTTCTTCCAGAACAACCAATAAATGTCACTTTTTTATACCTCTCTCCATGACCTATATTTTGTCCTAATGCATAACCATGACAATTTCTAAAAACAATTTCTCCTAAACTAGAACTACCGCTATCTTGAAAACCACTATACCCAAAAATCATCTTTCCATTTAAATTTCTTAATTCTACATTATTTACTCTTCCACTACCTAAAAAAAGATAATCAAATTGTACTCCTTTTCCATCAATTATAACATTAGAAGTAGGATTTTTTTTAATATAACAATTTATTAATAATCTTGAAAAATGTGGTAAGCGAAAACCGTGATGAGGATCTTTTGGAGTTGTATGAGAAGATGTTTGAGCAAAAAATCTTACAAATTGTTCAATATCTTCTTGAGAATAATCTATTCTCATCAGAGAAGAAGTCATTGCTGAAATAAAATCAAAATCGTTTCCTACAAAATCTGAATCTTCTGAGGTGATAGTACTAGCCAGACTCAAAATTCTTTCAATATTATCACTACTTTTTTCAGATGAACTCATTTTGTATTAAATATCGCTCTTTATACTTTTCTTTGAAAGAAAAATTATAGGCTACACCCAATTTTTGGGTTTTTAATGCCAAAAGGCACAAAATGAAAGGATGAAGCCTATATTTCCTTGTTTTTATGCTTACTTATTAACACTTTGTTATTATAATAACATTTTGAGGACCATTTTGTTATTATAATAACATTTTTTGCAAAAATTGAGAAAAATTAACAATTTTGAAGGAAGGTAAAGCCTCAACCCTCATGGATGGGGCTGATTAGACCCGAGTGATACAAAGGATGAGGCTTTAATAGTGAGTATTATTTATGTTTATAAAGGATTTTATTTAGGATATTTTTCTTCATATGTTACTCCTTTTTCTATAGTCATCTCACCATCATGATCTTTTGACCAATAATAAATAATATATCCAAAAAAACCAAATACATTGAAAAAAACTGAGAGCATTATGAATGAAAACCAGCTAAATGTCTTTGGCTTTTTAAGAGTTGTATATTCGCCAATATTAGAAACTACTACATAACCCCTATCTACCCAAGAGGATAAATAATCTTTATTTTCGCTTTTTTCTATATTTTCCTTGTTTTCTTCCACTCTGAGTTATTTATAAAGAAAAATACTATAAAAATTTAACTGCTGACTGCTGCCTTATAAATTATAACAAAATAACTACGAAATATGTCAAATGATATATAAATAAGTTCTACTACATAATAATCAGTTGACTTAACCAGAATTTTTACAAATGAAGATACATACAACAAAATTAGATCAAGAACTAGAAATAATCAGAATGAATAGAATGCATGATGATCTTTCTCAGATAAGAGAGATGTCTGCAAGATTTCTAAATGATATGCCTTATTCATCACATCATGAAACAGGACCATTTGAAGTTGAAATTGATTTAGAACAATTAGGAGAATATCTAAATGGTGTTTCAGGAAGTATTGAAGGAGTTGGTGAAATAATAAGTGAGATGAATGGAAGTTTAGGTGAAATTGAGGAAGGAATTGACACAAGTAACCAATACTTAGATTCTATAGATGGAAGCTTAGGAGTTATATCTCAGGATACTACTGTTTTGCCAGAGATGAGAGATCATATGAGAACTTTAGGATTAACCAGTACAGCAAATTTAGGTGCATCATTAATTGATTTGGCAATTTCAGCAAGAGCATATGCAGTACAGGAAAATATTGCTAGATCAGCAGAAGCAATAGTAGTAGGGTTGGATGATTTAAACAATACAGCATTTGATTATCTTTATGAAGTGCGACATATGCATGAAACTCTTTATGATGGTATTGAATCAATTGTAGAAGGTCAACGAGACATTGAAATTGGATTAAAGAGAATAGCTGATACTATTGAAGAAGGACTAGGAGGAGTTGTTCAAGTACTTGAAAAAGGATTTGAAAGAGTAGTTCATGCAACTGATAGAGTTGAATCTAGAATAGACACAATTTCAAGAACAGAATTTAAAAGAAGAGCACAGGAAAAATATACTTTTGCAAAAGAACAATTTCAAATAAGAAATTATTCTCAAGCACTTAAAGATGTAGAAGAAGCACTTCAAATTCAAAGTACACACGTACCAGCATTATTATTATTTGGGGCTATTTGTATCAAAAATGGTCGATGGGGGAATGCAAAAGATGCATTTTATACAGCAAGTGAAATTTCAAGAGTAAGAAAAGATCCCATTGGATATGAAGAATCAATTGTTAACCTAGCAAATCTTGAAAGAGCATTAGGTAATTTTGGACTTATGAGAAAATTAATGCGTTCAGGAGTTGATGAATATAGAAGAATCACGGGAAGTGAATCTGAAAAATTGTTGACTACAATTCATGATATTAAATATAAAGAATTGATGAGGGACTTTTGTATCCAAAATTTTTACCCAGATTTTATTGATAGATCTAAAGATATTGCAAGATTTTTTCCCCATAGAAGAAAAGAGATGTATTGTAAGGTATTAGAACTTTGCACAACAGAAATTAACAAGAAATTTACATCTTATGATAAAGATCCAAGAAAACCAAATTTTATTTTAAAATCAGCAAAAAATTTAATTATTAAAACAACTGAAAGAATGCATGAAGAATTTCCAGAGATATGGAGTTGGTTTTTCCAAGATCCATTTTTTGGTAAATACTTAGGACCAATACCAGAAAACATGAGAAAGTACAGACATAACTGGAGGACAAATGAACACATACAAGTATATGGGGAATTGAAAAATGCATCTAGATACCTTTCTGAAAAAGTTGAACAACTTGGTTTAAGAAAAGAAAAAAATAAAACTATTCCAGTTTATTCTCAACCAATATATTCAATTAACCATTCAAATGACACTTTTACTTTTTACGTTGGTAGAGAAGATGATAGACCAAGACGAGCATATTTTCATACACACCAATTTGGTAGAGATTATAAGAGTGATAAAGAGCTATTAGAACTTCATAACATTATTAATTCAGAGATTCAAAGAACTGAAAGAGAATCACCTGAAAATTTGAGATCCATTATTAAAAAAGGCATTAAAAGGATTTCTTTTTATTTAGGAGATAAAGATGAAGAATACGGTAGATTTACCTCATGGTATATAAACGAAAATCTAATTGGTAAAAGTGAAAACTATGAAGGATACCAGGGTTTTAGAGTTTTCAGTTCAAATCAAGAGGCATTTTTTTTAACTAAAATGTAATCGTTTTCTGCTTCAATAATAGAAACTCAATGCAAAAATTGTGAGTAAGCTACACCATTAGAAAATTTTATATGAAACAACAAATTTCTTTAGAATTGGCCATTCTTCACTATTTAACCTATACAGATATTTATCTTTTTGAATTATTCCTTGTTCAATAAAAGGCTTATAATAAGTCAAGATAGTTACATTGTTCAATTTACTCAATTCTTTTACTCTAATAAATCTTGTCCATCCATTACTTAAAAAATAAAGAAAATATGGTTTTTTCTTATCAAGAACTTCTGAAAAGTCTTTATTTGGTCTTTTCAACATTAAATCTCTCAAATACATTGCATGTTTATTCTTTGAAATTAATATCTCCTTGGATCTGCTTTTCCTCTTCTTTTCAATAAAACCTTCTTTTTCTAAAAGTGTTAAAATCTCACCAGTACGAGTTTCACCTATTCCTAAATTTATTGCTATATCTGGTATAGTATTATCTCCAAGAACCACTCTCTTGAATGTTTTAATCATAGCTCCAGTTATTTTCATATAAACAGAAATTGAAAAATAATTTATAAGTAATTCTATCTTTAATCCACAAAGCTTTATATAAAATCCAAATATTCTATGTTTAATTGGCATGGATGGTCTGAAAAGACTGAGGTTTTCATATATGGCTTCCATTGATGACATTTTTAGAAAAAGTAGTTCTGGACTTCGTAATTTAATCATTCCTGCTTTATTATCTTCTGCATGTAGAACAGAACCAGTAAAAAATACGGTTTATGTAGAACCTGCTTGTGATACTGGAAAAATAACAAGTACAATTACAACAAGTAATACTACTGAAGAAGATTGTACTCCAACAACTTGGTTTGAAGATAATGATGTTGATGGATATGGAAATGCCGAAGTTTCTGTGGAAAGTTGTGATCAACCAGCAGGCTTTGTAGATAATGATTTAGATTGTTTAGATTATGATTCAAGCATAAATCCAGCAGCTTCAGAAGTCTGTGATAATGTTGACAATAATTGTGATGGTTTTGTTGACGATGAAGATTCTAGCTTAGACCAATCAACTCAAGAAATTTGGTTTCAAGATTTAGATGAAGATTCTTTTGGTAACTCTAAAAATTTTGTTTCTTCTTGTTATGCTCCAGAAGGTTTTGTTGCAAATAATACTGATTGTGATGATACTAAAGTGGATGTAAATCCTTATTCTACAGAAGTTTGTGACAATATTGACAATGATTGTAACTCATTAATTGATGATCAAGATTCAGGTTTAGATCTTTCTACAGCAAGAGTTTCTTACAGAGATAATGACTCAGATGGATTTGGAGACTTAGTAAGTACCATAGAGAGCTGCGATATTCCTTCAGGATATGTTTCTAATAGTACTGATTGTAATGATAACGATAGTGAAATAAATCCAAGTGTTACTGAGATTTGTGATGGAATTGATAATGACTGTGACTATTTAATAGATGATGATGATACTTCAGTTGATAATGAAACAGAATGGTTCTTAGATGCTGATTCAGATGGATATGGTGATTCTTCTAACTCTATTTTTGCTTGTGATCAGCCAAGTGGAAGAGTTTCAAATGATAATGATTGTAATGATTATAACTCTGCTATTAATGCAGGAGCTACTGAGATATGTGATGATATAGATAATGATTGTGATGGAAGAACAGACGATGATGATGCAGGAATGGATATAAGTACAGCAAATACTTGGTATTTAGACTCTGATGGAGATGGTTTTGGAGATCTGGAAAATACAACTCTTATGTGTGACTGGCCACTAGGATACTCTCCAGACAGTACTGATTGTAATGATTCAGATTATGACATCAACCCTGATTCTACTGAAATCTGTGATGAAATTGATAACAATTGTAATGATCTGATTGATGATGCAGATTCTGGCTTAGATACATCAACTGGATCAACATTTTATCTAGATTCAGACTCAGATGGTTTTGGAGATGCTTCAAATACTACTCTAGCATGTGAATCTCCTAGTTCTTATGTGAGTAATTCTACAGATTGTGATGATCTTGAAACTTTGGTTAATCCTGATGCAACAGAAATTTGTGACGATATTGACAATGACTGTAATTCTTTAGTTGATGATGAAGATTCTGGTTTAGATAGCTCCACAGCTAGCACTTTTTACTTTGATTCAGATGAAGATGGTTTTGGTGATCCTTCAAATACAACTCAAGCTTGTGATCTTCCTAGTGGTTATTTAGAAAATAGTTCTGATTGTGATGATTCTGATGCTAATATAAACCCAACTACAGCATGGTTCTTGGATGCTGATTCTGACGGTTTTGGAAATATGTCATCTAGCTATATCAGTTGTGAACAACCTTCTGGATTTGTTCTTGATAGTACAGACTGTGACGATGGAGATTATTCTGTTAATACTTCTGCTATTGAAGTTTGTGATGGGTATGATAATAACTGCGATGAATTAATAGATGATGCAGATAGTTCTTTGGATACTTCAACTGCCAATACTTTCTACTTAGATGCTGATGAAGATGGATATGGAGATAGTTCTAGTATTAGTTTATCTTGTGAAGTTCCTAGTGGATATGTAACTGTTGGGACAGATTGTGATGATAATGATTCTTTAGTTAGTCCTGGACTTGAAGAGATCTGTGATGAAATTGACAATAACTGTGATTCTGTTGTAGATGAGGGAGTTACCACAACTTACTTCTTAGATGCTGATGGAGATGGTTATGGTGATTCAGGTGAAACTATAGAAGCTTGTAGTTTACCCAGTGGACATGTTTCAGATAGTACAGATTGTGATGATTTAGAAAGTTTGGCTAATCCTGGTCTTGAAGAGATATGTGCAGATGGAATAGATAATGACTGTGATGGAACTTCAAATGAATGTGAATT
>CAZGQD010000036.1:0-14349 GCA_964527395.1 uncultured Methanosarcinales archaeon | reverse complement strand
ATACAAACCCCCACAACCCACAACCAATACTGGCATAAACCATCACAACCCACCCACAACCTTTATAAAGAAACTTCAAAAATACCAAAACATTAACCAATGAGTCAAGTGTGACGAGGTTAGAATATCAATTCTAATTCAAGGTTAAGAAAAAGACTCTATAAAAAGCATAGAACGGGGCGAAAAGCGAAGAGGCTCTTCTCCGCACTCGCCAAAATGGCTCGGGTCGTTTAGAATTGCTCTTCGAAAGTTGAGTACTTCTGCACCCTACGCCCCCGATATGCTTTTTACAGAGTTATAGAAAAAAATATGGAGAGAATTTACTATGGCTGATGAAGCAAAAGTATTAGAAGCAATTGAAATTGCACGAAACACTGGAAAATTAAGCAAAGGTTCTAACGAAGTAACCAAAGCTTTAGAACGAGGAACAGCAAAGTTAGTAGCTTTCGCTGGCGATGTAAACCCTAAAGAGATTGTAATGCACTTACCTTTACTATCAAAAGAAAAGGAAGTACCTTGCATTGAAATTAGCAAAAAGGACGATCTTGGAGCAGCAGTTGGTCTAAGTGTTGGTTGTAGCGCAGTAGCTATTACAAAAGAAGGAGAAGCTAAAGCATTAATCAAAGAGATTAGTGAAATGAGCTAGGTGATCAGAAAGTGGCTAGAAAACCAGAACAAAGTTCACGTGGCTTTAAGGGAGGCAAAAAAGGTAAAACTACCAGTTCAGGAACTGGGGAAGCTGGTTTTGCAACTGCAACTCCTGCTGAAGTTAAAGAGATCCTAGGTCGAGCAGGTTCACGAGGAGGTTTAATCCTTGTAATGGCTCAGATCCTTGACGGTCGTGACAAAAACAAAGCTATCCGAAGAAACGTTAAAGGTCCAGTACGAGTTGGAGACACCTTAATGCTTCTTGACACTGAACTTGAAGCACAAAGACTTGGTGGCGGACGTAAGAAGAAGAAGAAATAGGTGAATAAGAATGCCAACATGTAGTTTTTGTAAAGAAAGAATGGAAGCTGGAACAGGAAAGATGTACATCAAAGCTGATGGTACTGTCTTACATTTCACTGGCTCCAAATGCGAAAAGAATTATTTAAAGCTAAAGCGAAAGCCTCTAAAAACCAAATGGACTAAAGCGTACCATGATGAGAAGAAAAAGAGACTTAAGACTGAAGCAAACAAGAAATAACTCTTCAACTTTTTTTTATTTTATTTTAATTAACCCAAACAAATAATCAACATAAAAAAGGAAGACAAAATATCTTCCTACTAAAATATTAGCGCCGTCCCTTGCTGGCAATCCCACCAAAAGCATAAACCAAACAACGAGCATTTTGTGACTAAATGCTGAATTTGAAAAATTCAGCGTCTGAAAATCCTTGATTTTCATGAAAGGAGCAAAATAGTGCGCGAAGTGGTCACGCCTGCATTAGGCCTGACAGTGCTAATATTTTTCATAAAAAATCAAAATAATATAACACAACGGAAGTGACAAACTATGATTGAAAGAACATTAATTTTATTGAAACCAGACGCAGTACAAAGATGCCTTATGGGTAGAATCCTAACCAGATTTGAAGATGCAGGTCTAAAAGTTGTAGGATCAAAAATGGTATGGATGGACAAAGATTTAGGTAACAAACACTACTTCGACATTGCTGAACGTAGAGGAGAAAAAGTTCTAGAAGTTCTTCTTCAGTTCATGACAAAAGGTCCTGTAATGGCTTTTTGTTTAGAAGGAATCAACGCTGTTGAAACTGTAAGAAAGATGGTAGGCTCAACTGAACCTAAAGCAGCTGCACCAGGAACCATTAGAGGCGACTTTGCCCACGTTACTTTTGCATACGCTGACTCTAAGGAAATTGGTATCAAAAACCTAATTCACGCTTCAGGAAACGTAGAAGAAGCAAAAATGGAAGTAGGCCTTTGGTTCAAAGACGAAGAGCTTCACACCTATAAAACCGTTCACGACGCTCACATCCTAGAGTAAGTGGGTTATTTTTTTGTTTTTTTACTTATTTTATACTATCATTTCTCTACAAAAACCACTGATTTATTGCATTATCTTTATAAAAAATGATAATTCTATGAACAAAATGGTATCTAAAACAAATAATTATTTTTCAAGAGGGTTTGGTTCATTAGCTACAAAAGCAAAAACATCATTAGTTGCTTTGGCACTTGCTGCAGGTTGTGGACCAAGTTACCAAAAACCTGCTTTTGAATTTGATAAAGTAGGGGTAATTCCATTGCCTAGTCAAGCTTCAAATGCAGATAAAAGAGGATTTGCTGATTTCAATAATGATGGCTTAACTGACATGGTTGAAGTGAATGACGAAGCTTGGGTCGGTCAAAAATGGGAGATGAAATTATATGCTGGAACTAAAGGAGAAGATGGATTAATTCATTTCAAAGATCCAGTAACTTTAGAATTACCATTAAAAGGAAAATGGACTGCAAGTAAAACTAAGTTAGACACTGCTGATGTAAATGGAGATGGATTTGCAGATGTTGTAATCTCTCAATATAAAGAAGGTATTTTGAAAGATACATATACTCTTGGTTTTGCTCTTAACCAAGGTGATGGAAATTTTGTATTCCAAAGAGACATAAGCAAAGAAAAAGTGCCATTCGGAGAAGCATTAGTTCGTTTAGTGGACCAATTTGATGATAGCCAAGGGAATAAATCATTAAGTTTCTACCTTCAGTTAGATTGGGCAGACATGAATGGAGATGGAAAAGATGATTTTGTCTTCTTTTGGAAACAAAAAAATGGTGTTTATGTAGAAACATGGTATTCCTCAAGTTCAGGAAATACTATCTCTTTTGATGATTGGTCAAACACAAATGTAGATTCAATCATGTATGGTGTGGGATCTAAAGGAGCAAAAAGAATAGATGTTGAAGATTTAACTGGTGATAATAAAGCAGATATTTTAGTATATGATCCAAAGGTTGGAGATGGTATTGATATCTCTACTGGTGAAAATCTCTCTTCAGGAAAAAGTCTTAAATTTGCAAGCCGAGCACCAGCAAGATTAACTGAAATAGAGATGAATCCTGCAGGTTTTGAAAAAAGAGACAGTTTCGACATAAATCTTGACGGTTGTGCAGATTATATCCACGCTGGAAGACAAGGAATCAAACCAAGCATATCTTACATCTTAAGAAAGTGTGGTTAATTTTTTTTTCTTTTATATTCTCTTTTTCTTCTTTCAAAGCGCAGCGTCAGAGCAGAGCGAAGCAAAAATTCGGCTTTTTAATTTTCCAAGTCAAGCTTGAAAAATAGCCGATTTCAATATTATTCTCAGCTACTATTCTTCCCACCCACCAACCCTTGGTGAGTATACGAACCAAGTCCCAAGACAAGCGTAGCGATCGCGGACACCTTATTTAGACGCTGCTGTATGTGTTTTATACTATTTTTTCCTAGTTTCTAATGTTTTCTGTGTCTCTTTTCACTCTTTTTCCAAAGAATCCTTTGTTTCTGTTGCCTCTAGTATCTTTATTTGTATTTAGCTTACTAGTCTCTAAGCAGCCAATTTCTACGAAATATTTAAAAAGCACTTCTATCAAAAGCTAGCAATTGACATAGAGATAACCATCGCCGGCTATTTCTAAGTAAAATAATAACAATTTAAACAAAGAATCAAGCAATTTAAGCTTGGGGGAAACAATTATGGCAGAAAAAATGGTGGACCGTATTACGCGGATCATGAAAGATAATGGAAATATTAGAAACATCGCTATCTGTGCGCATATATCAAAGTAAGCTGCGAGCTTTTTTGAATGCTGAGATCACGGAAAGTGTGTTTCTGGTGACACTAGAATATCATTAACAACAGGGGAATTTGTAAAGGCAAAGAATTTGTACAGCAACTTCGCTAAAAAAGGTTCAATCTCTAAGCAAAACAGTACAGAAACTGTTGTAGACATCACAAATCAGAACCTTTACGTTAATTCATTTAACAAACAAACAGGTCTAACAGAAAAAAAGCGAGTAACTCATGTCTGGAAACTCAAAAAAACCGACCCTTTAGTTACAATAGAGCTTCATAACGGTTCAAAAGTAACAACTACTCCTGAACATAAGTATCTTTTGCAAGCAAAAAACGGAACTTTCATAGATAAAAGAGCAGACCAATTAACAAATGAAGACATAGTAATCTCTTCAAGATACACATTAAAGGACCAAGTATCAGCAAAAGATCTAAAAGCAAAAATCCTAACAACTTTGGCACAAGACCCATATTTCTATGCAATAGTTTCAAAAGATCTAAAGCAAAAGTTAAACAAATTAGCTAAAGACTACGGTTTTCTTAAGATTCACAAGGAACTTGGAACAACTTTATTGCCAAAATCTTACTATCACAGTGTTTGGAGAGGCTTTTTCAGGTTCAACGAACTTATATTCTACGCCAACAAATTCAACATCAGCCTAGAAGAGATCTACGATGGAATTGAATCATACAACTATAGAACAAAGAGAAAACAAGACAAATCTTCTATAAACATAAAACTTCCAAAGACAAAAGCAGAATTCGAAGGACTATTCTTCTTAGCAGGACTCTTTTTCGGTGACGGTTCAAAAAACCATATCCATAACATTGATCAAGAGATCCACAGTGAAGTAAAACGAATAGCAAAATTGCTAAACATGCAAGCAACAGTAAGACAATATAATGGAAAATGTCCTAGAATTGATGTAAAAGGAGGTCTAACTCTATTAACAACTCTAAACCTTCTTTTCGGCTACCCATTAAAGAACAAGAGCTATAGTCTAAAAACAGCAAGCTTTTTGCAATCAGCTCCAAATTCCTTACTAAAATTCTTCATTAGAGGATATTTTGACACTGACGGAACTGTAGAAAAATCAAGAAGCGCAGTATCTTTAACATCAATGAGTACAACAATGCTTGAAGATTTGCAACTCTTGCTCTACAACTTCGACATTGCCAGCAAAATCAATAGAAAAAACTACACTTTATACATTGCAGGAAGATTATCCTTACAAAATTTCCAGCAAATAGGTTTTACAATTGACTACAAAGATGAACGGTTCAACAAACTCCTTCAAAAGAGCGAAAGTTCAAAACTGGACAAAGTCTACCTCTCAGCAAACAAGCTTAAAGAGATCAGATTACAAACAAATCTAAAACAATCAGATCTTTTCACTGGCTATCATAACTATGAAAAAGGACTAAATGGACTAACAAAAAACACCATAGCCAAGATACAAGCTGCATACAACAACCAAGTAAACAGCCAAAGCCAACAAAGCAAGCAGAGCAGCCAAAGCAACAAGCTTTCAGAAGAAAACAATGCACTTTTGAGCAGATTAGCTGTAGCTGATAGCACTTTTTCACAAGTGACATCAATAACAACAACTAACGCAGAAGAATTTGTCTACGATTTCTCAGTTGAAGATAACAAAAATTTCATAGCTAACGGAATTGTTGTACACAACACTACGTTTAGCGACAACCTACTCTCAGGAGCAGGTATGATGAGTGAAGAATTAGCTGGTAAAGCAAGGCAACTTGACTTCCATGCAGACGAACAAGAACGTGGGATTACAATTGACAGTGCAGCTGTTAGTATGGTTCACGAAATCGAAGGTAAAGAGTTTTTGATCAACCTAATCGATACTCCAGGTCACGTAGACTTTGGTGGTGACGTAACTAGAGCAATGAGAGCTGTAGATGGTGCAATTACTCTAATTTGTGCATCAGAAGGAGTTATGCCTCAAACTGAAACAGTTCTAAGACAAGCTCTAAGAGAGAAAGTTAAACCAGTTTTGTTCATTAACAAAGTTGACAGACTTATCAAAGAGCTTCAATTAACTCCACAGCAGATGCAAGAACGGTTTGTAAAACAAATTGCAAATGTTAACAGAATTATTAGAGGCCTTCTTCCTGAAGATCTTAAAGATCAGTGGCAAGTAAACGTAGCTGACGGAACAGTAGCTTTCGGATCAGCTTTCCATAACTGGGCTGTAAGTATTCCTTACATGAAGAAAAAAGGTATTACTTTTGCTGACATTATTGCAGCTTACCAAAGTGACGATGATGAAGCTTACAAGGAGTTAGCAAAAAAAGCACCTCTTCACGAAGTTGTTTTAAACATGGTAGTTGAGCATCACCCTTCACCAGCTAAGGCACAAAAGTACAGAGTTCCAAAGATTTGGCACGGCGACTTAGAAAGTAAAGATGGTAAAGATTTAGTTTCATGTAACCCTAACGGTAGAACATATTTCGTAGTTACTAAAGTAGTAGTTGACCCTCAAGCAGGTGAAATTGCTGCAGGACGATTGTTCGGTGGAACTATGACAAAAGGTACTAACGTTTTCCAAAACATTGCTAAAATGCCAGGACGTGTACAACAGGTATTTGTTTATAATGGTGCAAAAAGGGCAATTGTTGATAACGTTCCAGCAGGAAACATTGTTGGTGTTGCAGGTCTAAAAGCTGCTCGTCCAGGTGAAACAATCACAAGCGATGGTCCAGCAGAACCTTTCGAGAAGATTACCCACGTATTCGATCCAGTTGTCTCAAAAGCAATTGAAGCTTCTAAACCAGCAGATTTGCCAAAACTAATTGAAGTACTTCATCAGGTAAGTAAAGAAGACCCAACTGTTACAATCGAAATTAACGAAGAGACAGGCGAGCATTTGATGCATGGTATGGGTGAGCTTCACTTAGAAGTTATCGAAAACAGAATTAAAACTGAGAAAGGTGTAGACGTAAAAACTTCACCTCCGATCGTTGTTTACCGAGAAGCTATCACAAGAGAAAGTCAAGAATGCGAAGGAAAATCCCCTAACAAACACAATAGGCTTTATTTTGTTGCAGAACCTTTAGAACCAGAAGTCTCCAAAGCTATCCATGATGGTAAACTACCTGCAGGCAGACTAAAGAAAAAGGATGCAGAAGTAGTTGAAGTTTTAAGAAACTTAGATTGGGACGCAAAAGTTGCAGCTAAGGTTAAAGATATCTTTGAAGGAAACGTTTTTGTTGACGGTACCAGAGGTATTGTACAGATTAACGAAATCATGGAAATGGTTTTAGACATGTTTGAAGATGTTATGAAAGCAGGTCCTTTAGCAAAAGAACCATGTGTAAAAATGAAAGTTACTTTAATGGACTGTAAATTACACGAGGACGCAATCCACAGAGGTCCAGCACAGATGTACCCTGCTGTAAGAGAAGGTATCAGAGGAGCTATTATGGGCGCAGGTCCAGTTATTTATGAACCTTTACAGATGACTAGAATTGAAGCACCAAACGATTATGTTGGTGAAGTAAGTAAGCTAGTTAGCGGACGACGTGGACAACTACAAGACATGCAGCAAGAAGGTGACATTACTATTGTTCTTGCAAGAATGCCTGTAGGTGAGATGTTCGGTTGGAGTAACGATCTAAGAAGTGCAACTGGTGGGCGTGGAACATCATCTTTAGTTTCCCAGACCTTCGAAAAGCTTCCAATGGAACTCCAAGAGAACGTTAAAAAGAAGATAGTCCAAAGAAAAGGCCTAAACGAAGCTCAACTAGGAGCATAAAAACACAAAAACACAATTTTTTCTTTTTTTATTACTTTTTTATTCTAATCAAACACTAAAAACTAAATCCAACCCAACATAATTTCTAGAAACTTCAGATCCAGCAGCAACTTAGCCTCAACCAGAACCTCAAAAACATCAAAAACATCCAACATCCCTAACACATCCAAAAACTCATACTAAAAAGAAGAAGGCACAGTCTCCTCACTGGCAATGTCACCAAAAGAATCAAACTAACAACGAGCATTTTCCAAACGACGATTTGGAAAATAGAAGCGAAGTGGACACGCCTGCGATAAGTCTGACAGTGCCTTCTTCTTGAATAAAATTAATAACATCTCAGTACAGACTCCCAAAAACCCTCTATATTGTTTAGCAAGATATGTCCTTTTAACACTTGCTTCCCTAGGTTTTCTTCATCTGCCTTAAGCATCTTTTTAAATTCTTGTTTAGTCACGAATATAGGATTGATCTTCTTTTTAAACAAGATTTCAAACTTACTAAAGGAAATAGTCTTCCTTCCTTTCCTACTAATAATCAACAGATCAATATCACTTCTAGAGCTATAATTACCTTTGGCATAGCTACCAAATAAAGCTACAATATCCTTTCCCTTAATCTCACGAGCAATCACAGAAATCATTCTTTCTCTAGCCAAGAACTCCTTTCTTTCTTCATCAGAAGCTATCATCAAATGGCCCAAAATCACTGGATTCTCAAGGTTCAAAGAGAGAACTTTCGCTCTTCCAATAGATTCAATCACTAGTAAATCCTTCATTTTTAGAACAGTTCTATAGAAGCTAGCATAAGGAATAGATAAAATTCCACTTAATTCATGCATAGTAAATCTCTTTTCAAGCTTCTTTCCAAGATAAGCTACAATCTTATTCTTATTATCCATATTTGAATAATATTACTCATATTTGATTTATAAACCTTTCCAAGCAAAATTCCAACTCTAAAAACTCAAAAACAGCAAAAAAACCCCTCAACCTTTTTAAAAACCCCTTCTTTTGAGACAAAACTAACACAAATAACAATCAAACACCAAGGTAAACAAAAATGGGATTAGGCGCATTCATCAGATACACACTTTTAAACCTTGGAAATAACCAAGTAAATAACACGGATCAAGACACAGCTCCAATATCACCAGTGACTGTAATTGAAGAAAGAGTAGAACCTGTTGAACCTTCTACAAACACACAAGCAACTGATCCAATCGGACATTACACGCAACTTCCATTAAGCCAAATTGATCAGAATTTATTCGATTTGTACTGCAATAAACCTACAACCTCCTCTTGGGATAGATCACCAACCGGAACTCCAGAAGAGATATTCGCAGCTGTATCTGATGAATATGATCTTCTTAATACAAATAATCCTACAGAAACAAGAGATCAACTTTGCTTATATCAAGGTACTTGGAAAGATAATTTAACAGATCCAATGGATCAGGCCTATGCAAATCATCAGATGGCTTATACTACAAATAATCTCTTAAAAGACATATTAGTTGACATATGTGTTTCTGATTATCATAAAAATAGGATGGAAGGTAGCATATGTAATCTTAATAAAATGATTGATACTACACTTAAATTGCTTTTAAGAAGAAATACTAATATTCCAGACCATTTTTCAGGACTGATGGATAGCACTTATCTCCATACTCAAATTGCAGCAAATTTAGATCCATCTGATCAAGGTTACCAAGACAATGTCGCTTATCTAACAAGATTATTCTTCCCAACACAAGAATAGACCTATTTTCTCTTTAACTTTTTTATTTCACTTTAAAACCATCAATATTCTCCAGAAAAGCTTAAAAAGAAAACCCTGTCCCTAATGAAACTGTGGATCCGTGGCTTAGTCTGGTATAGCGCACGACTGATAAATGAGTGCATTTTATCGTACTTCACTAAGAAATCGTGAGGTCGCCAGTTCAAATCTGGCCGGATCCACCATTTTTTTCTAAAAACAAAAATAATTAATAGTTCAAAGTCTTTCTAAACTGTATGGAAGAACAAGAAATAAGCACTCAAAGAGCAATAGAAGTTACAAAAGAGTACTTTGCCAAGCTAAAAGGTGCAGATCAAACTCTAGGAAACAGAAAAATGATAGATTGGCTAGAATTCGATGTAATTCAAACAGAAATTCAAGATAATCAGCATATAATTACTTGCGAACTTCTTAGCAACTTATATGCAAAAAATAAAGAGAGATACAATATTTCTATCAATAAATTAGGAAGAATAACAAAGGTCAACAAAGAACAAAATGGTCAAAGGCTACACCAGTTTAATTCTTGATACAGGGCCTCTTCTTCACATCCTTGTAGGTCTTTACAACCCCAAGAAATTAGATAAAGTAGGCTCTTCAGAAACTAATTTTGCTTTAATCTTGACATACACAAGGCAATTCAAAGAGATTCTAATTACTCCTCATATTTTAGCTGAGATGTCAAATTTGGCAAAAGTTAGGCTAAAAAGTGATTTTTCAACTTTTATGAAGTCAACTGTCAAGTTTCTTCACAAAGCAAAGGAAAAAAACATCAAAAAAGATGACATAATAAGTCCAATCAACCTAAAAATCCTATTAGATTTCGGTGTAGCTGATACTGCAACTTTTCTTAGCTCAAACAAAAAGAGCCTAATCCTAACTTCAGACACTCCTTTATTAGTTTTTTATGGGTCTAATACCCCGATGCTTTGCATCGACTAAAATAAAAAACTAATGAAAGAAAATATCGGTGCGAAGCAAAAAATCAAGCAATACCCCGGAGCTCTGCTCCGATTGGGATGCTTGATTTTTAGATATTTTCATTTTATTTCAATATTGCTACACAAATAAGCTGCCTGTGACCCATACAGAAACAATTCTTTGTAAAGCACTCTGAAAAATGCAACTACACTACAGCTAAATATACACTAAAGTCCCCAAATATATTTAAACCCATCACACTCAAAAGTTCCCCAAAAGAGCATACCAGAGGTAGATGAGAGATGAAACACACTAAAATAACAAAATTACTAACTTTTACACTAATTTTACTAACAACACTACTATTAGTTTCTTGTATTGACTACAAAGAAGCAGGTAACCAGGACACAACCGAACCAATTGTTGAAGAACCAGTAACTGAAGAAGTTGTAGATTCAGAACTAACTGACTTAGATACTAATCCAGTAGATGAAACAACTACTGAAGAACCAATAATTGAAGAACCAGTAGCAGAACCAGAACCTGTTCCAGAACCAACACCAGCAACAAACGAAGCAGTAAATGCAGAATCAGAAAAAACTTTCACAATTGAAGTAAACGAAGGAGAATTAATTGATCTAAATGCAGAGATAACTGATCCTGACAATGATGAAGTAAGCTTCCAATACAGCCAACCTATCGACAACAATGGTCAGTGGCAAACAAAATATGGTGATGCTGGTGAATACATCATAACTCTTACAGCAACAGACAAAGTAAACACAGTTACTCAAGATATCAATATCAAAGTAAAAAGGGTCAACTTAGCTCCAGAACTAGAAGATATCCCAGACATGTTTTTCATGGAGGGAGACACAATCGTCTTAGAACCAACTGCAACAGACCCTAATGGCGACAGTATAGAAATAAAGATCTCAGGCATCCTAAGTGAAGGAATCCTAGAAACAGACTACACTAGTGCAGGTGTCTACGAAATCAGAGTAAGCGCAACAGATGGCGAATTAAGTACTCAAAAGTCATTCACATTAACCATTGACAACGTAAATATTTTACCTACAATCTCAGGCATCAGCGATTTTTCAATAAAAGAAGGTGAAACAGTTACAATAGAACCAGTTGTAGAAGACATCGATGGCGACAGAGTAACTGTAACTATCAGCGATCCTGTTGGCAGCGATGGAACTTGGCTAACTAGTTACACAGATAACGGTGAATACATTATTACAGTCACAGCAAATGATGGCCAAGACATAGTAACTGAAAAGATCACAGTTACCATCACAGATGTCAACATGCCACCAGAGATTGTAGATGTAACTTTAGAAAGAAACTAGGATTCACTAAAAATCCTTTTTTTTCCTTTATTTTTCTCTTTATTCATCCACTTTCAGCAACCTAAAGTATTGTGATGAAAGAACATGATTGCTAATCCCCGATCACCATAAGTTTGTAATCTTATTCAAACTTTGCTAAGCTTAGCTTACCATAATATTTATAAACAAAAAACCCCTAAACTAAGACAGGTGATGGGGAAGTATGGAATATGGCACAAAAAATACTCCTCCAAATAACAGTACTACTAGTATTAATTCTAGCTCTAACTACTGCAGTTCAGGCAGACATACCTACTTTTACAGCTAAAGAAGGTGAACTTCTATACTTAAGCGCAGAAACTTTCGATATTGACGAAGACACAACATACATAATTTACCCAGCTCCATTTGATAGTGATGGACGATGGTTAACTGATTACGAAAGTGCAGGTGAATACATCCTTACAATTACTGTAATAGATCAAGAGGGTAATCAAGTATATCAAGATATCAGACTTACAATTGAAGAAAACAACCAAGAACCAGGTTTGACAGAAAACTCCCTCATATATGAAGAAGGAGACCTAATTACTCTAACGCATTTAATCACAGACCCAGATAAAGACATTCTAACTTACAGTTTCGAAGCACCTTTCAATGAAAATGGCCAATGGCAAACAAGCTACGATGATGCAGGAAGGTATGTAACTAACATCAAAATCAGCGATCAAGAGATCACAATCATCAAGCAAGTGGAGATCACAATTAACGAAAAGAACGCTCCATCAATGCTAGAAGAGATTTTCCAGGCATCTGATACTACTATCTTTATCAAAGAAAACGAAGAACTCACAATTTTCGCAATAGCTTCAGACCAAGAGGACGATCCAATTACTTATACTTGGTACTTAGACGAAACTATTTATTCAAATGAACCAAGTACAACACTAAAATTCGATTATAACAGTGAAGGCCAAACTCACACTTTAAGCTTAAAACTATCAGATCAAGCAACCCAAGATACAACAGACCAAACAGAATCAACTGTTTCAGAAGAATCACAAAACCAAGCAGAATCTTGGTACAATTGGATCATTGAGATAACAAACAACAACAGAGCTCCAAATATAGATGATCTAGAAATCACAACAAGCGAAGGTAACAACCTAAGCCTAGACCTACCATTAGCAGACGATGATGGAGACACAATCACATACACTTTTGATCAACTATTCAATGAGGATAAAACATGGAATACTGGCTATGAAGACGCTGGGGAATATGAGGTAATAGGATTTGCCAGTGATGGAGAATTAACAAGCCAATTCCAAATAAACGTCCAAGTTGAAGATATTGATAGGGCTCCTGCCATTTTTGGCAGTCCCTCTTATTATAGAGCAGAAGGAGAAACCCTAAGCTTCATAATAGAAGCAACAGACCCTGACCAAGATGAAACAACAATCACAGCATTAAGCGACTTACCAGAAGGTGCAACCCTAAGTACAACAGGAGAGTTCTATTGGGAAATAAAAGAAGACACCATCAAAAGAAACGAAAACTGGTTCACAAATATCTTAAACACATTAAGACTAGAAAAATACTTCACCACTCAAAGAACAATTGACTTACATTTAAAAGCATGTGGTAAAGAATTGTGCTCAGAAGCCCACATAGACATAATCATTACAAACGTAAACCAAGCTCCAGAAATCACAGAATTGTACGACCAAAGCATCTACGAAACAGAATTGTTACAACTCTACGTAGAAGCAACTGACACTGACAACGACATCATCAAATATTACTTCACAGAGCCTCTAAACCGTAATGGCCAATGGCAAACCAGAGATGGTGATGAAGGCACAGAATATGTAACTGTAACTGCTAGTGATGGCAGCTTAACAGATTCTAAAACTGTAGCAATCACTGTAAACAAGAAGAACCGAGCACCTGAGTTCAAAGCAACAAAAGACTCATACACAGTCTTAGAAAACGAAGAAATCTCTTTCCAACTTGCAGGAAAAGACAAAGATGATGACAATCTTACTATCACTCTTACCAGCGGACCAACAGATGCAACATTCAATGATAACACTTTCATTTGGACTCCAGGATACGATACAGTTCAAAATAAATCAAACACCTTAACAGCTAATCTCTACACAAAAAATAGCTTCCTAACAAAATATTTCAGTAAAGAGCAAGCATCACAATGGTTAGAGTTCACTCTCTCAGACGGCGAAGAAGAACTAATCATGCCAATAGAATTAATCATCAAAAACCAGAACAGAGCACCTCAAATAACAGCTACTTACCCAGCAGAGAACTCAGAGTACTGGATTGACTTCAACGACCAAATCAATTTTGACGTGACAGCAACAGATGAAGACAACGATGAGCTAGAATATTTCTGGAAATTCGCAGGTTTAGACTTCCAAACAATTGAAGGTACTAGCAGTATCGGCAGAGTTTTCACCAGCTCAGGCAGAAAAGATATCCAAGTAAAGGTTTGCGATCAAAGGGACTGCACAATGCATAAATGGACTATTTATGTAGAAGGCGATGAACCAAAAGAAACAACTACAACAAGCAGCAGCACAAGCACAGTCACAGTAGATCCAAATAGCAACGAGTATCAAGTAATCACGGTAGAAGACTGGAAAGAAGAGTAAAATACACAATTTCTGACTTTTTCATTAATAAACAACATCTAAAACAACCATTAGCTTTATAAACTATCATTTACTTAAG
>CAZGQD010000035.1:0-14392 GCA_964527395.1 uncultured Methanosarcinales archaeon | reverse complement strand
CAGGTTTTTATTTTACTGGACAAACTTATATCTCTCCAGGAAGTGAAAAAAAGTCTTTAGTTTCTGCTTTGTATGAGGGAGTTAAGAAAAGAGTAATGCTTTTGCCCGCTCCTGTGCCAATTCCTATTAAAGAGTAAGTATGGTGGTTTGTTTCTTGTGTTACTTTTTTGTTAGATATGTTACTGAAATTGTAATATGTCTCTTTTAGGAGCTTTGATGCTTAGTTTTAGGGTTTTATATTGGGTTTCTGGGCTTTATTGTGCTGGGTTAGCGAAAGCTTTATAAATAAGTGGTTGAGATTTTGTCTCAGAGCGAAGTTAATAGTGCACTCAGCTTGAAAAGTTGAACATTATAGACTTTTGAGCCTGCAAAGGTTAAGATCTGTGAGGGAAACTTCTTGATCAAGACCAGCAAATGGCGGTTAACTTAGTATTGCTCATGAGTAATATTGAAAGAACACGTGTTTATTGCAGTTGAGATAGCGCTCTAAGATATATACAAAATCCATGAATTAAAATGGCATACACGGAAATCAAGGATTTCCGGTCGCCATTTTTGATTGGATAAAAGATAAAAAAATATTAGTAATCAAAAATGGCAAAAGCACACAGTCCAAGAAGAGGAAGCATGCAGTTCTGGCCTAGACGTCGGAGTAGACATAGCTTTGTTCGAGTTAGAAGTTGGGTTAATGGGGCTCCTGCCAAGGCTCTTGGGTTTATCGGGATCAAAGCTGGGATGACGCATGTCCAAGTGATTGATAACCGTGCCAAATCAGACACTAAAGGAGAGAAAATTAACTATCCTGTTACAATCGTGGAGTGTCCGAATATGCTGGCGCTTGGTGTTTCTTTTTACAAAAAAAATTCTGTGGGTGGACTTTTGAAGGTTGGCCAAATTTATGCATCTGAAATTTCTAAAGAATGGAAAAAATATGCTTCTCGGGCAATGAAACTTCCTAAAAAACAAGAAAAAACTCTTGATTCTTATACTGAATATGATTTAGTTCGATTAATTGTTCTATCAGCTCCTTTTTCAACTGGAACTGGTGAGAAAAAACCTAAAATTTTAGAACTTGGTATTGGTGGTTCTAAAGATGAGCAGATTGCTTACGCTAAAGAGATTTTAGGTAAAGAAGTGCCTGTTTCTGATGTATTTGAAGAAGGAGATGTTATTGATACACGTTCAGTTACTAAAGGAAAAGGTTTTCAAGGAGTAATTAAGCGATATGGTGTACCTCTTGTATCTCACAAGGCTGAGAAGGAAAGAAGACATATTGGAGTTATGGGGGGATGGACCCCTAAGAGAGTAGATTACCGTATTGCTCAACCAGGTGGAATGGGAAATCATCTTCGAACAAGTTATAATCAACAAATTTTAATGGTGGGAAGCGATGTTTCTAAGGTTAACCGAGTAGGTGGCTTAGGAGGATATGGGCTTGTTAAGGGTAATTATGTATTAGTTAAAGGTTCAATTCCAGGGGCTAGAAAGGCTTCAGTATTATTGGCTAGGGCAATTAGACCGCAAAAGGTTAAGAATGCTGTTTTAAGTAAGCCAATTCAACTTAAATATATCTCTAGGAGGGATAAAGCTACATATTAGGTAGTTTATTGTGATCATGAAATTAAATATTGTAGACGGGGTAAACGCAAAGAAAGGTAATGTAGATTTACCTGCTCAATTCAACGAAGGCGTTAGAGCCGATTTAGTTGTTAGAGGAGTACTTGCAGAACAGAGCCAATTACGTCAAAGATATGGGGCTAGTTCAGATGCCGGGAAGCGTCACTCAAGTAAATTGAGTAAAAGACGAAGAAAGTACCGGGGATGTTATGGTTTTGGTATCTCTCGTGTTAATAGAAAAATTCATACTCGTCGAGGAACAAGGTTTTTTTGGGTAGGTACTTTTTCACCTCAAACGCGTGGTGGACGTAGAGCTCATGCACCTAAAGCAAGCAAGGTTTTGGTTCAGAAAATTAATGCTAAGGAATGGATGAAGGCTGTTCGAAGTGCAATGTCAGCTAATATGGATGCTGGTCTTGTTGCTGAACGTGGTCACAAGGTTCCTACAAATTATCCTTTTATTTTAGATAATTCATTCGAAACTATGGCAAAAACAAAAGATGTTGTAGTTGCACTTGAAAAGTTAGGGTTTGCAGACGAATTAGTTCGTGGAGCAAAGAAAACTATTCGGGCTGGAAAAGGTACAATGAGAAGTCGACCTTATAAAAGACGTAAAAGTTTGTTAGTTGTTGTATCAAATGATTGTGCTTTAAGTAAGTCAGCTAGGAATGTTCCTGGAGTTGACATAGTTAATGTAGAAGAGTTAAATTGTAATTTACTTGCACCAGGTACACATGTTGGTCGGGCGACTCTTTGGACTCAGGCTGCAGTGGATAAAGTTAGCAAGGAGAACTTGTATATGTAGATTATTGGTTTAATATAAAATGGCAAAAAATATTGAAGGGAAAGTAGTTGAAAGCGAGGCATTAGTTAGGCCAGTATTAATTTCAGCTTTAGCTACAGAGAAATGTGTTCGATTAATCGAATCAGATAACATTTTGTCCTTTTTAGTTGAAGGTTTTGCTAAGAAAAAAGATGTTAAACAAGCTGTTGAGAAGATGTTTAATGTAAAAGTTGCTAAAGTGAATGTGCTTAACATTGCTAAGGGAAAGAAAAAGGCTTATGTGAAGTTAACAAATGATCATTTAGCAGCAGATGTAAGTGCAGATTTAGGATTTATTTAGATTATAATTATTTAGGTTGATAAAAAAATGGGAAAAAGAATTATCCAACAACGTCGAGGACGTGGCACCGGAACTTATAGGTCACCTAGTTTTAGGTTTAAAGGTAAAGTTAGTCATTTGCCTTTTGCTAGTACTGGTATTGTGGTTGATTTAATTCATTGTGCAGGACACAGCGCACCATTAATGGTTATTGAGTATGAAACAGAAGAACAAGTGCTTGCTTTTGCTAGTCAAGGAACTAGTGTTGGTGACGAAGTAAGTATTGGTTTGAATGCGAATGAAGATTTTAGTAATTTGTCCACTGGAAGTGTTTTTGCTTTGAGTGAAATCCCAGAAGGGACATTAATTCATAATATTGAAGGACGTCCAGGAGATGGAGGAAAATTTGTTAGAGGCTCAGGTGCTTTTGCAAAAGTTTTATCTAAAACAGATAAGGGTGTTCGGGTTAAATTGCCTTCAAAGAAAGAAAAAGTGTTTTTGGCAGGATGTCGGGCAGCTATTGGAGTAGTTGCTGGGTCAGGCCGTGTAGAGAAACCTTTCTTAAAGGCAGGTAATAAATTTCATAGGATGAAGGCTAGGAACAAATTGTATCCTAAAGTCTGTGGTATTTCAATGAATGCAGTAGATCATCCATTTGGAAGTGGTTCATCACATAGTAAGGGAAGACCTACTCTATCTCCAAGAAGTGCACCACCTGGAAGAAAGGTTGGGAAGATTGCTCCTCGAAGAACAGGAAGGAAACGATAAAATTGATAGTTAATGGTTGAATGTAATTAAAAATCAAAAGGAAATTAAAAATGGCAAAAGAACTCAAATGGAAAGGGCTTTTAGAAGAAGAAGCTAAGAATTTAGATATGGCTGACTTTTTGGCATTGATTCCTTCAAGAGAAAGACGGAGTGTTCAAAGAGCTATGAAGACTCTTGAATGGAGCGCATTATATTCAAACATCAAAGCAGGTAAGAAAAACATTAAGACTCATGTACGTGAGTTTGTGATCTTGCCAGAAATGATGGGGATGAGTATTGGGGTTTACACTGGAAAGGAATTTGTTCAAGTACATTGTAATATTGAAATGCTTGGTTTAAGATTAGGTGAATTTGCACATACTCGTAAAGGAGTTACACATAGTGGTGCTGGTGTTGGGTCTACAAGATCAAGTAAGGCGGCAACAGCAAGATAAGGATTATAATTGAATAAATAAAAATGGCAGCAAAAGAAAACGCAGGAACTGTACATGTGGCGAAGGCTTCATCTCGAAATCTTCCTATCTCTACAAAACATTCCGTTGAGATTAGTCGGTTTTTAAGGTACAAAAGTACTTCAGAAGCTAAGCGGCTTTTGGAAGGAGTTGTAGCTAAGTTGCAGGCTGTTCCTTTTGTTCGATTCAATTCAGATATGGGTCATAAGAAAGGGATGTCAGCAGGACGTTATCCTGTAAAAGCAGCTGCATGTTTTTTGAGACTTGTTAATAGTGTTGAAAAGAATGCAGAGAATATTGGTTTAAATACAGAATCTCTTAAAATAGTTAAGTTACTTGCTAATAAGGCAAGCACACCTATGACTGGAAGACGGTTTAGAGGGTCAAGTAAGAGAAGTCACATTGAAATTGAAGTCAAAGAGATGGAAAAGGCTAAATCTAAAAAGAAAGTTTCTAAGAAAGCTGCTGCTCCTGTAAAAAAGGAAGAAGTTGCTAAAGAAGCAAAAGAATCTGGTGCGGCTGAGGTTGTTCAAGATAATAATAATAATAAGCAAAGTGGTGAGTCATAAATGATCGAGCGAGAATTTATCAAACAAAAAACAAAGGAGTACTATATTAAACAGCATATTCGAAGTACTTTGAAGGCTGCTGAAGTATCAGAAGTTACTCTGAAAAAGATTCCTTTAGGAGAAAAAATCATTGTTGTAGCTAATCGGCCTAGCATTGTAGTTGGATCAAAAGGGTCAAACATTAGGTCATTAACTCGGTATTTAAAGAGCCATTTTGGTTTAGAAAATCCACAAGTTGAAATTCAAGAAGTTCCTCAACCAGATTTAGATGCGCAGATTGTAGCAGCTAGAATTGCTTCATCTCTTGAAAGATTTGGAAGTGCACGGTTTAAAGGAATTGGGCATAAAACATTATCTAGTGTAATTGCTGCTGGTGCTCTTGGTGTTGAAATTAAGATTTCAGGTAAGATTCCTGGTGCTCGAGCTAAGAGTTGGAGATTTTATTTAGGATATTTAAAGAAGTGTGGAGATGTGGCTGTTAGTGGAGTTAGAACTGCTTACTCTTCAGCTTTACTTAAGTCAGGAGTTATTGGAATTCAAGTTAGAATTATGCCTTCAGATATTGTACTTCCAGATCATGTTGAGATTTTACCTGCAGCTGTAATGGAATTTAGTTCAAAAGATGTTAGTGATAAGGAATCAAAATCAGAAGAAAGTGTGGCTAAAGAAGTAGTTAAAGAAGATGTTGCTGCAAAAGAATCTAGTGTTGCTAAGGAATCAGAATCAAAAGAAGCTGAAGGAACTGAAGTTGTGGCTGAAGAATCAGTTGAAGCTAAGCCAGTTGCTGAAGAAGGAGTTATCTCTGCTGAAGAAAAAAGTGAAGGTGAAGCTCAATGAGTAAAATAATGAAGGAACTTCGAGATTTGGCAGCAGATGAATTGTCAAAAAAATTGGAAGACCTTAATAAAGAGAAGTTCAAATTAAATGCTGCTCGAGCTAGCGGGGCTGCAGCGCAAGATGTTGCTAAGTTTAGGACTGTTAGGAAGAATATTGCAAGAGTAAAAACTTTACTTAAGGAACAAGAAATTGTAGCTAAAAAATCAAAATTATCTAAATCATCAAAAAAAGTGATGGGGAAAAAGAAAGAATAGAGAATGGTTGAGATCGATCCGATGACTGGACTTCCTAAGGAATTAGGGGTTTGGGATAATATTAGTTTAGAAAATCAAAAAATTACAGTGATCATTGAAAAACGAAAGTTTGGAAAACAATATACTGTGGTTAGAGGGTTTGGGTCAGAGATAAAAATCTCTGATATTGCAAAGAAGCTTAAAAATAAGTTTGCCTGTGGGGGAAGTTCCAAGGGTGGACAAATTGAGCTTCAAGGGAATCATAAAAATCGTATTCGCGGCGCATTAGTTGAGTTCGGCTTTGCTGAGGAATCAATTGAGGTGCAGTGAAAGTGAAACTTTGGCCAGAATCCTTAATAGGGAAGAAGGTTAAGGTTTTAGAATCTACAAAAAAAGATTTTGTGGGTTTAGGAGGAGTCGTGCTTAATGAGACTTTAAAGACGATAACTTTGCTTAGTGGCAAGGTTTTGCTTAAATCTGCTTTGGTGAAAATTGAAGTAGAGGGAAAGCAGTTGTTAATGTCAGAAATTATGGCACGGTCGCAGGACAGACTCCGAGGAAATTGATTAAATAATCAGAAATTAAAATTAGGAAATGTAAACAAAATGGCGAAGAAGACCAATGGAAGAACAGTACTAGGAGTAGAAGCTCCAGCTCAAGGAGAAAGGTATGATAGAAATTGTCCTTTTCATGGTGAGCTTAATGTTAAAGATAGCACTCTTGAAGGTGTTGTTGTTAAAAAGGATGTTTCAGGTTCAGCTACAATTGAATGGGAGCGGTCAAGAAAAGTTCCTAAATATGAAAGGTTTGAGTTTCGTAAGAGTAGAATTAGAGTTCACAATCCAGCAAGTATTGATGCAAAAGTAGGTCAAAAAGTTTTAGTTGCTAGAACAAGACCAATTAGTAAGACAAAACATCATGTGATTATTAAGGTACTTGCAGACGAGAAAAAGGCAGTTTAAGTGTTGTTTTATAAATTATAATAAAAGAATAGGTTGAATAAAAATGAAAATTCCCTGAATTTTCAATCATTTTCGGAGAAAATAAAATGAAGGCAATCAAAGGAAGAGTTACACGGGCACTCCCAACACAGGCAAGAGTTCAAAGCTGTGACAACTCTGGAGCTAAAATGCTTAAACTGGTTTCAGTAAAAGGGCATAAAACTGTAAAAGGTAGAGTTCCAGCAGCAGGAGTAGGAGACTTGTTTTTAGCGTCTGTAAAGAAAGGGAAGTTAGATATGAGAAAGACAGTTGTACCTTCAGTACTTGTGCGTCAAAGAAAAGAATTCAGACGACCTAGTGGAATCAGAGTTAAATTTGAAGATAATGCAGCAGTAGTGCTTAAAGATATGAAAGGGAATCCAAAAGGAACCATTTTTAAAGGACCAATTGCAAAGGAAGTTGCTCAGAGATGGCCAGCAGTAGCTAAAGTGGCTAAGACCGTATTATAGATGAAGGTATTGGATTGAATTTAATAATTAAAATAATAGGAAAATAAGATGAAATTAGCAAAAAAAATTCGGGGCGGAAAAAATAGCAGTGTTAGTGCTAGAAAGCAGAGACTTGCTAGATATTCAGCTGATTTACATAATTTACAAAAATTTATGCATGTGAATTTGTCAAAAACTCTTAGAGAGAAGTATGGCAGAAGAAGTTTGCTAGTTAAAAAAGGAGATACTGTTAAGGTAAGTCGAGGCCAATATAAAGGTAAAGAAGGAAAAGTTGAACTTGTTAGTTTAAAAAGAGGATTTGTGAATGTAGCTGGTTGTGAATTGATCAAAAAGGACGGTGGCAAAAATCCTAGGGCGATTAAGCCAAGTAATTTGCAAATTCAAACATTAGATCTGAGTGATGCTAAGAGAAAGGCTAAACTGGAATCTAAGAAAGGCGCTAAGGCGAAGGCTGAAGTTAAAAAATAATAATAATTTAGGTGAATAGTAATATGAAACAACAAAAATCAGGGATTTTTAAGCTACATAAGCAAGGTGATTGCTTATGAAGAATCATTTGAAAAGAATTGCGACTCCACGGACATGGGGATTCAACAGAAAACAGAGCAAGTTTATTTTGCGGCCTAATGCAGGTGGGCATAAAATGGAATTTGGTTTTGCTTTAGGAGTATTTCTTAGAGACATGGCTGGAGCTTGTTCAACTAGTTCAGAGGCTGAAAAATTGCTTAATAACAGTGTTGTTTTAGTTAATGGGAAGCGAAGAAAAGATAGACGTTATATGGTTGGTTTATTTGATATTATTGTTTTAGAAAAGAGTAAGAAGGCTTTTGAAGTTGTTTTAGGAGATAATGGAAAATTAACTTTTAAAGAAATTGATGTTGATGCTTCAAAAACAAAAGTTGGTCGAGTGGAAGGGAAGGTTGCAGTTGCAGGTGGAAAGATTCAGCTTAGATTACACAATGGACATACATTTTTAGTTGATTCAACAGAAGCTAAAGTGAGAGATAGTGTTGTACTTAATATTGCAGCTGATGGAAAAATTACAATCAAGGAAGTTTTGGCACTTAAAGCTGGAGCTAGAGTAACTTTAGTAAGAGGAAAACATATTGGAAGTGTAGGTAAGTTTGATTCAGCGCAAGGAGATTTAGCTAAATATACAACAGATGCAGGAGATGCAGTTGAAACTTCAACAAAATATCTGTTTGTAGTACCAAAAGGATGGAATAATAAGTAAATTTAGGTTTATAAAGTGAAAAAAAATGACATAACTGGAAATTGTTAATTTCCAGATGCAATTTGAATTAACAAAGTGAATTAAAATGACAAGCGAAACAGAAGTACAAGGAAATGCAGCAGCTGCTGAAGGAACAGGAGCTAGTGTAGCAAGTAATCAAGGTAATGCTGCTAGTAGTACTGGTAAGAAGAATGTAATGTCAGATGTAATTGTATCAAAAATCACATTAAATGTAGGAGCTGGTAAGAGTGAAGCTAACTTGAAAAAAGGTCAGAAATTGCTTGGAATGCTTTCACCTGTTAAACCTATTTTAACAAAAACTAAGAAGAGGATCCCTAGTTTTGGACTTCGACCTGGACTTGCAATTGGAGTTAAAGCAACTGTAAGAAAAGGGGCACTTGAATTAGTTAAGAAGTTTTTGAAGGCTCGAGAGAACACTTTGAAGGCGAGTTCATTTGATAAACAGGGTAATTTCTCATTTGGAGTTGCAGAATATATTGATGTTGAAGGAATGGAATACGACCCTGAATTAAAAATCATGGGTTTTGAAGTAGCTGTGACACTTGAACGTAAAGGTTTCAGGGTTGCACGAAGAAAAGAATATCCTAGGAAAGTTGGAAAGAGTCATGTTGTGAGTAAAGAAGATGCAATTGCTTTTGCAAAGGAAGTATTAGGGGTTAATATTGAGTAAGTATTGGATTAATATCAGGAAGGAATAAGAAATGATGACATACTTGGAAATACTGAAAATCTTAGATTTTCATGTGCTGGAAACCTTTAGTTTCCAGGCATTTGAGAAATTTCCAGTCGTCATTTTAAATTCCAGGAGAAATTTAAAATGACATCAAGCAAATGGGACAAAATGAAAACACAGCTTAAACATAAGCCTGTGAAATGGAAAAAGTACCAAAAACACAATAAACCTAAAGCTAGGAGTTGTGGTAGAGCTAAATATGAGTGTCAAATCACAGGGACAAGTAAAGGTTTGATTCGAAAGTATGGATTGAATATTTGTAGGCATGCTTTTAGAGAAGTTGCTAAAGAGCTTGGTTTTAAGAAGTTAAGATAAGAAAAAAAGTTTAAATTGAAGTGAAAAAAAATTATACTAAAACAATAAGAAAAGAAGGTTAAGAAAAATGTTAAATGATCCACTTGCAGCGGCACTTTGTAAAATCCACAATGCGGAAAAAGTAGGAAAGCGTGAAGTAGTGCTTAAATCAAGCTCTAAAATGATTAAGAAAGTTTTAGAACTAATGAATGAAAGAGGGTATGTTGGAAGCTTTGAAGAAAAGGCTGATGGAGCTAATAGGACAATTTTGATTGTTAATTTGCTTGGAAACATTAACAAGTGTAATGTAATTAAGCCTAGGTTTTCAACAGGAATTCATGATTATACTAAGTGGGAAAAGAGATATTTGCCTGCTAAAGATTTTGGAATTATTGTAGTTTCAACATCACAAGGTGTTATGACTCATAATGATGCTAAAACCAAGAAAATTGGAGGAAAGTTAGTTGCATTTTGCTATTAGATAGCATTGTGATAATTAATTTAAGATTTACCATGAAAGGAGAAGTAAAAGCGGAACTTGTAATCCCAGAAGGAGTGACTGTGACAGTTGATTCTTTGGTTGTTGCTGTTAAAGGCCCTAAAGGAGAAGACAGTAGAGATTATACTTATCCAGGTGTTATGATTGGCGTAGGTAGTGGAAAAGTGCTTTTATCTTTTGCTAAAGGTGGTAAGAGAGAGAAGAGAATAGTAAGTACTTATCAAGCACATATCAAAAACATGATGAGGGGAGTAACTGAAGGTTTCACTTATAAATTGAAGATTTGTTCAGGTCATTTTCCTATGAATGTGAGTGTTAGTGGAGATAATTTTATTGTTAAGAATTTTTTAGGGGAAAAAGCTGCTAGAAAATGTTCATCAGTTCCAGGAGTAAAAGTAAAAGTTAATGGGACTGAAGTTGTTGTTGAAGGTGTTTCAAGAGAAAATGCTGGGTTAGTAGCAGCTAGAATTGAGCAGCTTTGCAGAATTACAAATAAAGATAGACGTATTTTCCAAGATGGGATTTACATTACTGAAAAACCAAAGAGGCTTGAAGCTTAGGTTTATTGATAGAATAAATAAAAATCATATCTGAATAAAAAGAAAAATTAAAATGGCAGAAGAAAACGTAGCAAAATTATTAGCACAAAGAAAGGCTAGAAAGAGAGGACTTAACTTTGTTGAGAAGGAGTCAAAGTTTAAAGCTAGTATTAAAGCTCGTTGGAGACGTCCTAGAGGGAAACATTCACCTATGAGAGAAAAGCACAAAGGTCGTGGGTCTTGTCCACATCCAGGGTTTGGGTCACCAGCTGCTGTGAGAGGGTTTGTATTAGACGGGAAAGCGCCAGTATTAGTATCAAATTTAGCTGATTTAGAAGGATTGGATGCTGCAAAAGTAGCAGTTATTTTATCTGGGAAAGTTGGAATGCGTAAAAAGGTTGAGCTTGCAAAAGTAGCATCTGCTGCTGGGCTTAGTATCTTGAATATGAAAGATGCTGAAAGTTATGCTAAAGCTGTAGAGAAGAAGTTGGCTGATCGTCAGAAAAAGAGTCAGGCTAGGTCTAAAGCAGTAGGAGCACGTAAGGCAAGAGTAGATAAGAAATCTGATGCAAAAAATACTGAAGAATCAAAAAAATCAGAATCAAAAAAGGTCGAAGATGTTAAGGAGTCAAAAGTAGCTGATGAATCAAAGGCTAGTAAAAGACCAGCTAAAGAAGAAGTTAGTATGGATTCTTTAGTTGAGAAACCTAAGACTGACAAAAAAGAATAAAATTCAATTGAGGAATAATCATGAATCCACGAAAAAGATTAGCAGCAAAGATATTGAAAATATCACCTTCAAAGGTAGTTTTTAGTAGCGATGCGCTTGGGGAAATTAAAGAAGCTATCACAAGAAGTGATCTTAGAGGACTTATTGCTGTTGGAAAAGTATCTGTTAAGAAAACAGCTAGACAGTCAAGAAGTGGAGCTAGAAAGATTTCAGCACAGAAAGCTAAAGGACGACAAAAAGGTCGTGGGTCTAAGAAAGGAAAAGCGACATCTATTGTATCTAGAAAAGAAAAATGGATGTGTAAAATTAGAGTTCAGCGTAGGTTTTTGAAACTATTACGTGAAAAAGAAGTTTTGAGTCCAAGTGATTATAGAGTACTTTATATGAAGAGTAAAGGTGGGTTTTTTAGGAACAAACGTCATATTAAACTTTACATTGAAGAAAATAAGTTGGCTAAAGTAGCAGAGGTAGCTAAAGCTTAGTTGAACTAAGAAGAAATAAGTTAAAATTAGGATAATATAACGTGGCATACATGAAAATTGTTGGAAATTTTCAGTCGCCATTTCAATAAAAACAAAAAAATTAAAATGGCATACGCGGAAACACTGAGTTTCCTGTCGCCATCTTTATTAACGAAGTAAATAAAAAAATGGCAACAACAAAAGCATATACAGTACCAATGCGTAGAAAGCGTGAAGGTCGGACAGATTATAAGAAGAGGCTATTGATGCTGTTATCAAAAAAGCCAAGATTGACAGTTAGAATTAGTAATACTAGAATTAGTGCACAGATTATTGAATTTGATCCTAAGGGAGATGTAGTTAAGTGTGGAGTTGATTCTTCTGGTTTATCAAAATTAGGGTGGAAATATTCATTAAAAAATTATCCTGCAGCTTATTTAACAGGAATTATGCTTGCTAAAAAAGCAATTGAAAAGGGAGTTAGTGGAGATATTATTTTAGATACAGGATTTGCATTACCAATGAAGAAAGGTAAGTTTTACGCTTTATTAAAAGGTGCAGTTGATGCTGGTTTAACAGTTAAATTTGGAAATGAGTCAATTTTTCCTGAAGAAGATAAAATTAGCGGAAAAGCAATTGCAGATTATGCTGGTAGCTTAGAAAGCGCTGATAAAGAAGCTTATAAATCACGATTTAGCGAATGTATTAAAAATGGAGCGGATCCTAAGCAGATAGTTAAAGGATTTGAAGCAGTTAAAAGTAAATTAGCTGCATGAGGATTATCAAATGGCAATGAGAAAAGATAATAAGAGAAATAGGAGGCCAAGGAAGCCAAGACCTAAGATTACACGAGAACAAATATTAGAAGCTTGGACACCTGTTACAGAATTAGGTAAAAAGGTTAAGTCAGGGGAAATCAATTCTTTAGATCAAATCTATTCAGAAGGTTATACTATTAAAGAAGCTCAAATTGTTGATGTTCTTGTTGCAGATTTATATAGTGATTTATTATTAATTGGTCAAGCAAAAGGTAAGTTCGGTGGAGGAAAACGTAGAATTTTTCGTCAAACACAAAAGAAGACCAAAGAAGGGAATACAATAAAATTTACAACTTGCGCTGTTGTAGGTAACAAAAATGGTTATGTTGGAATTGCGTTTGGAAAGAGTGGAGAAACTGTTCCAGCACGTGATAAGTCTACAAGAGCAGCAAAATTAAGCATGATTAAGATCAGACGTGGATGTGGAAGTTGGGAAGGAGAAGCAGATGCTAACTCAATTCCGTTCGCAGTTACAGGAAAGTGTGGATCAAGTCAATTAACATTATTTCCAGCTCCAAAAGGGACAGGACTTTGTGTAGAAAAGGAATGTGCAAAAATATTGGAAGCAGCAGGAATTAAAGATGTTTGGAGTAAAACCAAAGGTCAAACAAAAACAAAAGTAAATTTAGTTCAGGCTTGTATGGATGCATTAAGGCAGCTTAGTATTATGAAGGTACAGG
This sequence comes from uncultured Methanosarcinales archaeon, assembly GCA_964527395.1. Lineage (GTDB taxonomy): Archaea > Nanobdellota > Nanobdellia > Woesearchaeales > GW2011-AR9. The sequence goes on along the minus strand of CAZGQD010000035.1, from coordinate 1,354 downwards.
AGCGAGATGTAGCTAATTTAGGTGTTGTAGATGGAGCTTTGGTAGAAGTTGCTAAAAAATCAGAATCAGTTGTAGTTAGTGAAGAAGTTGAGTCTTCTGTAAGTCCTGAAGGAGCTGCTGTGGCAGAGAAATAGAAAAATAGAATATTAAGGTTGATCAAATGAGTGAAACAAAAGTAGAAAAACAAGCGACTGAAAAAGTCGAAGAGAAGGGAAAAGTAGCTGTAATATTAGTTCGGGGATTAGTAAAGGTTCGAGGAAGTATTAAACAGACTATTTGGAACTTAGGACTTAGACGAGTTAATCAGTGTGTTGTAATAGATATTAATGATTCATCTAAAGGAATGCTACTTAAAGCTAAAGATTATATCACTTGGGGAAGTGTTTCAGATGAAGTTTATTCTGATCTTGTTTCAAAGCGTGGTGAAGAATTTAGAGGAAGAGAAACTGATTCTAAAGGAAAATATAAGTATAATTTTGTTGAATTTAATGGTAAGAAATATAAAAAAGTTTTTCGTTTAAATCCTCCTGCCAAAGGTTATGGTAGAAAAGGAGTTAAGAGAGCTTTTGGAGTTGGTGGAGCACTAGGTGTGCGATCTGCTGAGAAAATGGCAGATTTGCTTAATCGGATGATGTAGATTTAGGATAATATGTGAGTAAAAATGGTTGTAAGAAAAGCAAAAAAAGTTACAAAGTATCGAGCAAAGACCTATCATGGAGCTGGGCATCGTAAGAAAAGACGAGGAGCAGGTAGCCGTGGTGGTCGAGGAATGGCAGGTTCAGGTAAAAGAGCAGGTCAAAAGAAGGCAGGTATCGGAGACACTCTTGGTAGACCAGGTGGAAAGAAAGGATTCTCATCACATCATAAATCTAGTGTTGGAGTAGGAGTTAATGTATCATATTTTACTAGTAGCGTTCTTGAAAGACTTGTAGCTGATAAGAAGGCAAGTAAAGAAGGAGATGCTTATGCAGTTGATTTAGCTAAAATTGGCTTTGGAAAGTTAATTGGATGTGGAAACATTCTTAGCAAAGTTAATTTTACTGCGGTTAAGGTAAGTTCAAAGGCTCAAGAGAAAGTTTCTGCTGCTGGTGGATCAGTTAATGTTGCTGGTTCTGCTTAGATTTAGATTTCTTGTTTTTTGAATTTTTAATATTTGAATTTTTTTTCGTATTTTTTATGGTTAAACCATTCTAAAATTATACTTACGATTCTGATTTCATCTGTTTCAATTGCGTATATTAAGCGCCAAGCGTTTGGAAGGTCGTACTTCCACAAGTTGGTAATTTGGTAATCTTTAACCCCAAGTTTGACAGTAAGTGTTTTTTAAAGACAATTTCTAGTTATTTTTTAGTTT
>CAZGQD010000034.1:0-15242 GCA_964527395.1 uncultured Methanosarcinales archaeon | reverse complement strand
AAGAAAAATTAGAACTTTGGATTTTTCTAGATGAGGGTTTCTATAGGGCCACAAATAGACAACACTTATATACCAAAATATTCTACTAATTAACAAAAAGAGTGTACTGATGGGTCTAAAACAAACATATCAAAATGCCGGCAGGCTAAAAGAGATAGCGCAAGTCTTCTTAGAGTTAGAACTTCACCATTTAATTGACGTTTTTTCTTTCCAAAAACATCTGCCTTGGCATAAACGAATCCATAAAAAAGAAACACTTTCACATACTCAACCTGAAACTGTTAGACTAATCTTTGAAAGACTGGGTGGTGCTTTCTTAAAACTAGGACAACTTTTAGCATTAAGACCAGACCTCATAGGCAAAGAATATTCAAAAGAGTTTGAGAGCCTTTTAGATCAAGTTCCAGAGCAGCCTTGGGAAGACATAGAACCAATTATAAACTCAAGACTCAAAAAAGGCATAAAAACTTTCAAGTCATTCAACAAAAAACCAATTGCTAGTGGCAGTATCGCTCAGGTTTATAAAGCAAAGCTGCACAACGGCAAAGAAGTAGCTGTTAAAGTAAGAAGGCCAGGAATAGAAAAACAATTCAATGAAGACATCAACATCATGTTCGCCCTTACAGAAATTCTTAGCAAAAAATATGATCTAGAGTTCTTAGATCCAGAAGCAATCGTAACTGAGTTCAAAAAATACACACTCAAAGAATTGGACCTCAACCACGAACTAAGAAATATTGTCCGATTCAAAAAGAACTTCCAAGAACATAAAAATATTCATATCCCTAAACCTTACGAACATTATTGTTCAGAAGACATTTTAGTGATGGAGTTCATTAACGGAACCCAACTCTTAGAAAAAAGACCAAGGCAAACTAACAAAAAAATAGTCCAAACTCTACACAAGGCAGTAAACAAACAACTTTTCGAGGACGGTTTTTTTCATGCAGACCTTCATCCAGGAAATATTCTAATAGAAAAGACTTCCAAAGGTCCACGTATTGCCTTTATTGACTTTGGAATTGTTGGCTACATCAATAAAAACCTAAAAAAGAAGATGCGAAACTTATTTCTGGCCCTTATCGAAGGAAGCTTAGAAAAAACAAGTCATGCTTTAATAGAATTAAGCACAAACCGTTCTGATCCTGACCCACATAAGATAGAAGAAGGCATCTATCACGCTATTGGTGACTACTACGGCATGCCAATCAACAAAATGCCAATTCCTAAGATGCTTAGTGACCTAATTGACGTTGCTAGAAAGACAAACTTAACTCTACCATCACAAATTGTCCTTTTCAGCAAATCCTTACTAACCTTAGATGGTTCTGCAAGAGAGTTAGACCCAACTTTCAATGTTGTAGAAACTGCTAAACCTTACATTAAAAAGCTCTTAAAAGAAGATTTCACACCAAGAAACCTGGCCAAAGGTGCAACATCTTTTGCCTTAGAAACAAAAGACCTTATTTCCAACACTCCTCAGATGATCAAGAGTTTTGCAAGAAAGATACAGATGCTAGAAAATAGTGTAGAACATATCGACAAAACCACTCACTACTTATCCCATGTAATTTGGAAAGTCAGCAAACTAGGGGTATATTCTATTCTTTTCTCCTCTTTTTTAGTCAGCAGCGCCTTACTTTTACGCTTACAACCTCAATGGAACAACTTCTCTGCCTACAGTTGGGTAAGTACAACAATAGCGTTAGTTTTATTAGGCTTAATCATTTTAACTTTAAGAGATACAACAGAACACGTCTACAAGAGGTAAAGAACAAGAACCAAAACATAAAAATCAAACAGCAACACGTCAAAGATTAGCGCCGTCCACTCACTGGCACTGTCACTCACAACAAGACTACTTCCACTAGCATTTTTTCACGAAGTGGAAAAATTCAGAGCTAAGTGGAATGTACCTACACTAAGTCTGACAGCGCTAATCTTGTATCACAATAAAAAACAAAATAAACAAATAAAAACACAAAATAACACTAAAAAGAGAAAAAAGTACAAAAAATAACAATAAAAGAGGTAAATTAAGATGGTATTGAAAGAAATTAAACACGGAATGAAAATGGCTGCTGATACAGCTATCAAATGCAGTCCAGTTAGTAAGGCTGAAGTAAAAAAGAAGTTAGGTTACTTAGTTAAGGCTGGTAAAATCAGTAAAAAAGAACTTCAAAGCTTAGCAAGCGAAGTAGCATCGGTAAGTAAAAAGCACCATGAACACGTAAAAAAGATGGTGAAAAAAGAAGTTAAGAAAGCTTTGGCAAAAAAAGGCATCCAAGTTAAGGTTACAAGAAAGAAAGTTACAAAGAAGAAGGCATCAAAAAGGAAAACAACCAAGAAGAAGCCAAAGAGAAAAGCTACAAAGAGAAAAAAGAAGTAGGTTTTTTAATTTTTTATTATTTTCAAATCAATTTTTTCTTTTCTAAATAACTTTTAATGATCTTAAACATTTTTTCATATCCTTTTTTGTTAGGATGAAGTCCATCAGCTAACAATCTCTCATATTTCATTTCAAAGATCTTATCAAACAGGTAAATATAATCTACTTTCGCCATTTTTGCAGACACTTTCAATACAGAATCAAACTCTTTAATTCTCTCGTTAGTAAAAGTTGTACTTTCATATGGGTTAGTTAATGCTTCATCAACAGGAGTTAATCCAACTACAACAACATGTTTAGTATATCTTCTAGCAATTTCAATCAATTTTGAAACATTCTTCTCAAATTTAACCAGTTTTGTTTCTGCTTTCTTTGAATCTCCTAAACACCTAGAATCATTAGTTCCTATAGCGATCATTACAATGAATTTGTCTTCTGGTCGAATATATTTGATTCTTGCTTTCAATTCATTATCAAACCTTTTTAGCAAAGTTTTACTTGTATCTCCTGGGATTCCAAGATTAAAAAGACAGTTATAGGAATCCTTTGATTCAAACTTTTTCTTCAATCTGCCTGCCCACCCTATGCTTGGAGATTCACCTCTCCCAAAACTGATACTGTCTCCACAAACTAATATTCCAAACATAACTCACATAAAACAACTCAACATATAAAGTTTCTCTTATTTTTTAAATCAATAATCTTTCTCGTCTTTAAACTCCAGCTCCTAATGAATCTAGAGCAGCAAATAATCACTCCAATACAACAATCCTTATAAATAACTCAGAACAAAAATACTCGTGCACCCAGCAAACTTAATCAAGGCAATTAACGAAAAGAACAACGGTTCTAACAGCTCTAACCCAATCTACATATTCATTTCTGGTGGCGTTATTTCAGGGATAGGTAAAGGTGTATGTGCAGCTTCATTAGCAGTCCTTTTACAAAAGCACGGCTACGATATTGGTTGCATTAAATGTGAAAATTACCTTAATATTGATTCTGGTACAATTAACCCAATCGAACACGGAGATCCATTTCTATGTAACGACGGCCTAGAAGCAGACATGGACCTAGGAACTTACGAAAGATTCCTAAATAAGGAAATGGGGAAGAAAAACTTTACAACTATGGGCCAGATCTACAAAACTGTTATAGACAGAGAACGATCCATGGGCTATGATGGTGAAGATGTTGAAGCAATCCCTCACGTTTCTAATGAAATTATCAAAAGAATCATCAATGCAGGCGAAGGCCACGATATTGTCATGGTGGAATTGGGAGGCACAGCTGGTGAATACCAAAACATGCTTTACTATGAAGCTTGCCGTATAATGAAAGCAACTATGCCAGGAAAGATCATAAACGTTCACGTTAGCTATCTTCCAATGCCAAAACATATTGGTGAACCTAAAACAAAACCAACTCAGATGTCTGTTAGCCAACTAATGAGCATGGGTATCCAACCAGATTTTCTAGTTTTGAGAGGGGAAGTTGAATTAGACAAAAGAAGAAGATACCTTTTAGGCCTAAAAACTAGCATTCCTGGTGAAAAAGTCATCATGGCTCCAGATGTTGACACAATTTACAGATTACCTTTAGTATTCGCAGAGCAAGAATTTGATAGCAAACTTCTTCATCATGCAGGTCTTTTCCCTCACAGAATCAACCTTGACGATTGGAAAGAATTAGTAACAAAGATCACAAAAGAAAAATCAAAGAATCTCACCATTACAATCGCAGGAAAATATCTCTCAAAAAACCAAGGAGATTATGAACTTGTAGATGTATATGATTCATTGGTACAAGCAATCAAACATGCAGCTTGGGAAAAAGACACAAATATCAACATCAAATTCATTTCTACAGAACGAATTGAAGAAGAAGGAACACAGCTTCTAGAGAACACAGACGCTATAATTGTTCCAATCGGCTGGGGTAATAGGGGTGTGGATGGTAAAATTCTTGCAATTAAGTTTGCAAGAGAGAACAAAATCCCTTACCTTGGCCTTTGTTATGGTATGCAGCTAGCTTGTGTTGAATACGCCAGATCCAAATGCAACTTAAGTGACTCACATGCTGAAGAATGTAACGACAAAGCAGAGCACCAGATCATTCATTCAATACCTTTCAACGAAAAATATCAAACAATTAAAGGCGAAGGAACTTCCATGAGATTAGGTTCTTTTGATTGCATAATAAAAAAAGATACTTTAGCTCACCAAATCTACGATAAACATAATGCTTTCAAAGACAAAGACAGCAACACCATCAGTGAAAGACACCGTCACAGATACGAATTCAATAACAAATACCGACAAATCTTAGAACAACATGGTTTCATTTTCAGTGGTACTAGTCCTGATAACGAATTTGTAGAATTAATTGAGTTAAACCAAGAAGAACATCCTTTCTTTGTTGCAACTCAAGCCCATCCTGAGTATAAAAGTAGTCCTTTCAAACCACATCCATTGTTTTTGGAACTTTTAGAGGCAGCCTTAAACCAGAAGACTAATACTCAAACCAAGTTGGTTTAGTTCGAATTATCAAAAGGCTTTGCTTTTTCCCATAAAATAAAGAAATATCTCTTATAAGCTTGCGCAATATCTTTGTTTTTAAAGGTCACAGTTGTAACTTCTTTGCCATAAAAAGTGATAGTTACTGAATCACCACATATTCTTGTTCCAACTGGACAATCATATTCTGGAGGTAACATTCTAACCGGAGTAAATTTCATCTCTTTCAAAGCTTTTACTCTTTCAAATGCATCACTGTTGTATATGTGGTACATCTTTTGCTTTTGAGAAATCCTCATTTTATGAAATCTATTTTGAAAAGAAACTCCAAATTTACTTACTGCATGTTTTGGCACTCCATAAGTGTAAATATCATCTCCTTTATCTAAATAGCTTAAGAATAAGTCTCGAATTGCTTGCGGCCCTTCCTTAACATCAACAAGATTCTTTTTTGTTCCAAAAGAATAATCTATCTCCAATTTTGGAATCAATTCTTTAACCATCATTTCCTTGGATTTTACAACATTTAACAAATTCTCAGGTGGTACTGCCTGATATCTTTTTTTCCCGTCTTTTTGAATAATTGTCACAAGAGCCTTAGAGCTAAGGTTGTCTATTGCGTCATATGTATTTGCTCTATGTATCTTAGCTGATTTACTAAGCTCGGCAAGGTTACATGTGCCAATTTTATACAATGTATGTAGTATTTTAGCCTCATTTTTAGTCATCCCAAGGCCCATAAATATTCCAATAGTATCTATCATTACTACAAAAAAAGCCTCTTTCTTTAAATAACCTTTGGATAATGAAGTAAAAAAGACTATATTGATCTCACAAAAAGGAAAATATTCACGACGACAAAAAATCAGCGAATAGCAACGTAGTAACTACTACTGCATTACTTTATAATAAAGAGTGTCGCACAGATACACATGGATACAGACATCACCGTAATTGGTGCTGGTGTGGTTGGTCAAGCGAATGCTTATGAATTGTCGAATACTTATCAAGGAGCAAATATTGCTGTTCTAGATAAAAATCCAGATATTCCTGGAGAAAATCAATCTTCTAGGAGTGCTGGAGTAACTCATGCTGGAGTATATTATGATCAAAGAGTGGCTCCAAAAAGAGCTTTTCACTGTGTTCGGGGAAATGAAATGCTTTACCAACTTTGTGGTGAAATTAATGTCCCTATTGCACAGACTGGAAAATTTATTGTAGCGGCAAACAATCAAGATCAAAGTGAATTAGAAAGACTTTTAAGAATTAGTCACGAAAACAGAGTTCCTGGTATAAGGATGGTCTCTGGAGATTATGTCAGGGAAAGGGAACCAAATGTTGTAGCTCAATCTGCACTTTGGGTACCGAGTTCTGGAATAGTTGAGGCAGCTGCATACGTTACAAAACTAAAAGAATTGTCAGAAAAAAATGGCACAAACTATCTTTGTAACACTAAAGTTGAAGATATTAGGCCAATTGATGATGGTTTTGAAGTAACAGTAACACAAGGTGATGACGGATATTCTTTCACAACAAGCAAAATAGTTAATGCTGCTGGTCTTTGGAGTGACCAAATAGCTAAAATGGTTAGCCCAGATTTACCCTACACTATCCTTCCAGGTAGGGGCGAAGCTGCAAAATTCACTATTGATCGGCCAGAACTTGAAGTTAGAAGAAATGTTTATCCAGCACCTAGTTTAATTACAAAACCAGATGGATCAACACATCGTTCTGTTGGGGTTCATTTGACACCGACTTTTGATTATGATGGACAAGATGGATTTAAACTTAGTAATCTTGTAACAGTTAGTCCTTTATTCACAGAAAATTCTTTTAGATTTGGTAAAGAAGATTACAGATCAGGTCTTGCAAGAAGAGAAGATTTTTTAAGAGCAGTACAAGGTTATTTTCCTTCATTAAATCTAGAAGATATCGCTTTACATCAAACAGGTATCTTGGCATTTTTGAAAGGTTCAAAAGATTTTGTAATTGAGCAAGATCCTAGATACTCTGGAATGATTAACCTTGTGGGTATAATGTCTCCTGGTCTAACTGCAGCACTTTCAATAGCTAGAACTGTTAGGGAAGATCTTTTAGGTCCTATAGACAATCGCAAATAACCAATCTTTATATACCACTTTTCTTTCTTTTACTTTACTATGAAAGGAATCATGCGTAAATCCTTATTAAAAGACCTAGACAAACTCTTAACAATTCTTGAATCTAAGGAATCAAAGGATAAAGAGGAACTAAAAAGACTCTCAGACCATTTGGTCCAAGACGTAGCTTATTATCAAAACTATGATGCAGCTACACTAGCAGTCTTAATTTATTCTTTATACAAATCCAATTCTTGCATTACAACAGATCACTATAAAGATATTAATAACAACTTAATTTCTGCAAAAGAAGGTCTTAAACAAAAAAACTATGGCAGATATAACAAAAAGTTAAAGATTTGTTTTGAATTAATCAAACACTGCAACAAAAACGTAAAAGTGCATTTTAATGATATTATTACTGCAGCAAAAATAAAAAAATCAAGCAAACTTCTAGAACAGGGGCTTTCAATTCAAAGAGCAGCAAGTATTATGGATATTGACAGGTGGGAATTGCAGCAATATCTAAGACAAAGTAGTGCAATAGAAAAACACTCAGAAAGTAGCCCTGCTAAAGCAAGAATCAAACAAGCTATAAAACTCTTCCAAAAAGGCAACAATCCTGTCCTTTTCTTGGACGCCGGACCATTAATAACTCTCACTATGGCTGGCTTAATCCAAACCTTAAAAAAACTAAAAGGTTACAGTAACGCCACATTCTATATCACTCCATCAGTGATTGATGAAGTCATAACCAGGCCAAAACAGATCAAAAGGTTCGCTTTTGAGGTACTTCAGATAAAAAAACTCCTAAGAGATAATGTAATCCAAATATACACAAAAAAAATACCACAAACAAGAGTAAAAAAGATTACAAACCTAGCAAACAGCGCCTACAGTATCAAAGAAGGAAAGATAGAAATCCTTCAAGCAGGAGAAATAGAGACAATTGTAGCAGCCAGGCAAGAAAATAACAAAACTGTAGTAATTGATGAGCGAACCTTAAGGCTCCTTCTAGAAAAAAGCACAGGCATGAAAAAGTTACTAGAGATTAGAAAAAAGAAGAGAGTAAATGTAAACAGGTCTGTTGTAGACCAATTCTTAATAGAAACAGGCAAACCCAGCATCATCAGATCCTCAGAACTAGTAGCAACAGCCATCCACTATAACTTACTAGACGAATTCTTACCAACAGACGAAACAAGCAAAAATCATGCAAAAGAAACTCTTCTAAATGCAGCACTTTGGAACACTAAATACAACGGTTCTTCAATTCTAGGCCATGAGATAGATGAGATAGTCAAAGCTCTCTTAAGCTAAGCACAGCTAACCTCAAGCTCAAACAAGGATACTGGGTCTTTGTTCTGGCCTTTTGCGATAATTGGTAAAAAGTCTTTGGCGCGCTTGCCTCCTCACTGGCAATTACATTATGAAATTACACCAACAACAAGCATTTTTGTTCATGAAATAGAACAAAAATTATTGCGTAGTTGTTTAGACCTGCGGTAAGTCTGGCCAAGCGCCATAGGACTTTTATTATAAAATCGCAAAATGATGAATTTGCTAAAATTCAGCGTCTGGAAAATGATTTTTCCATAAAGGTCAGCTTAAGTACCCAGCATCCAAACAAGAAAAACCTTTTTAAATAAACCTTCTATAAAAACACGCATGGCTAAGATATGCTGTCTTTGTGATGATCCAGCTAAATTCGTTCTAAAGAGTACTTCTGATTACTACTGTAAAGAATGTGCCATAGACTTCTTTGGTGACATCAGCCTCCTCTTGCCACTAGAGGAACAAGCAAAACAGCTAAAAAAGTTCATAGATGAAAAAGTAACAATAGATGAAGAAGGTCAATATATTATAGTAAACAGCAAATCCAAAACCAAATCAAAAAGAGCATCTAAAGCAACAAAAGTAACTAAAAAGGCAAAATCAACAATAGATTCAGATTCACAAGAAACAGCAGCAACACCTGAATCAAATATCCAAGAATCATCAGAATCAAGCTTAGAAAGCCTAAAAAAAGCAGTGTTATCCGAGGAATAAGTAAAACAAAAGATTTAAAGTCTAATACAATACTTCTCTATCATGGCAAAAAAAGAGATACTTTATCCTTCAGCAGATAAGATAATAGAATTAAACGCACTAGTTCTACTACTAATACCTGAGAAGAAAAAAGATCAACATAAGGTTTTAAGTTTAGAAAAGTTAAGAAAAATACTCAAAAAGTACCAAGAGGAAGAAGGTGATCTCTATGATAAGGCAACTTCCATCATGATTGGCCTTGTCAGAGGTCATGTTTTTGCAAGTGGCAATAGAAGGACAGCATTCATAGTAACAAAAAAATTTTTAATAAATAATAAAAAAAGGTTTAAAATAAGCAATAAAGAAGAAAATTCAAGAATCATGCTTGGTATTAGGGAAGGATTTTATGAAGACAAAGAAATCAAGGAGTGGATAAAAAATGGCAAGATCAGAAAATTTAAGCGACACTGAAATTAGAAAAATAGTTATTTCAGAAATAGAAGAATTCAAAAAACTAATAAAAGGTCATGAAAAAGTCCTATCTGCTATAGGAAGATTATGAACTTTGGAGAATAAACAACAGCAACATCAGAATCAACTCTCCAAGAATCATCAGAATCAAGCTTAGAAAGCCTAAAAGAAGCAGTGTTAACAGAGGAATAAGACAATGGGAATAAGAGAGATAAAAAGAGATTTGGGATGTTTACTTGGAGTGGCAGGATTTCTATCAGGTTTAGGAGCTTTAGTTATTTCAGGACAATACGTTGATGAAGTTATGAAGAATGTATCTATTTTACCAAATAGGCTAGTACCAGCCCAAAGAGGGTATGCAACCTTAAATCCAGATCTATCCTTAGAAGAACCATCTTCTGTTGTTGAAGATTCTTTAAGAAATTCATTATATACTACATCTGCTATATCTGCAGCTTGCTTTTATGCAGGAAATTCATTAATGATCTCTGCAAGAAGAAGAGAACAAGACCTATACACAGCATAAAACTTGGGTTATATACAAAATGGCAATGAATTTACTTCAAATTTCAGGTATTAGTACTTTGTTTGGTGCAGGATATTTAGGCTTATCAACCCTTGGTACAATGATAGTTCCTGCATGTTCCTCTGAGTATCAAGAAGCATCTCAAATTGATTTAGAACTAGCTTCAACAGAAGAAGGGACCCAAGAGTTTACTGAACTTGAAGCTTCCTTAGATGGTATTAAGGCTACAGATGGCTATATATTTGCAGCAAACTTAGATAATTCAAGAAATAATGGACGCAATTCAGGAAAGATACACCTACAGTCGTGCAGGATTGACCTGTGCCCTCTTAGGTTTATTACAACTAAGTGCAATTAGGTTGCTACATATCCAAAAAACAGGTTCTCAAGCATACCAAGATGCAATAAGTATTGAAGAAAAAATAGGTGAAGCTGAATCAGGGAGCTTAGAATATACTGGATTAGAGGCACAATTGGCTCAAGTAAAAGGATCAGAAACATATAAAAAAGAAGTTGATGTTAGTGACTCTATGTATACATTTTTAGCTACGGGATTAGGTTCTGTTGGTGTAGGTTGCTACTTTTTTTCAGTTGGTAGAAGAAAAGAACAAGAATACGCCCCACACATGCCAAAACCACTAGCTTAAATTTAAAAAACAAAAAGGTAAACAAAAATGTACCACGACCCACTACAACTACACAAAACCAAAACAATCAAGATAGGCCCTATTAAAACCTCAAACAGAGAAATAATTGATATTGCAAAAGGATGGGGAGCACTCTCATTCGCATTCACTCTCCTTTACTCAGGCACATACTTGCTAGGCGGAAGGAGCTTTATAAACATATTAACTCCTAGTTTCCTTCTTCTTTTCCTAGTTTCAGCATTCACAGCAGGTTTAGGTTTCTTATTACATGAACTAGCCCACAAATTTGTTGCACAACACTATGGTTGTAATGCAGAATTCAGAGCTTTTGATCAAATGTTGTACTTAGCTGTAGGTCTAGCTGCTGTTATTGGTTGGATCTTTGCAGCTCCTGGTGCAGTTATGATTGTTGGCAACGTAACTAGAAAAGAAAATGGTATTATTAGTGCAGCTGGTCCTGCTACAAACTTCATTTTAGCTCCGATTTTCTTAGCTATCAGTCAAGTGGCACCTATCTTCACAATTGGTGTATACATCAACATCTGGCTTGGCCTATTCAACATGCTTCCTTTTGGTAACTTTGATGGAAAAAAGATTTGGAATTGGAAACCAGCAGTTTGGATAGCAATGGTAGCGATTGGCGTATTTCTAATGATGTCTCTTTGAACCAAATATAATTTAATTTCTTTTTCTTTTCATATTCTTAACATAAAAGCATCTTTTTAAGAACAAACCTTTCCTTACAAATGAATAAAAAACAAAAATATTATAAAAAAGTAAGGAGCTATTCAACTATGAATATCAAAAAAAGAGGAAATATCCTATATCTCTCATATACATTTAGAAAGAACAATAATGTAATAAACAAAGAGCTAAAGTTAGGATCTAAAGTGCCAAAAAATATTGAATCTATCAAACAAAAGCTCTACCAAGAAAACAACTCTGATTTATTCTTAAAGCTAAACAAGATCAAAAAGTCCTTTAAAACTGAATGGAAAACATTACCAGAGTCAGTCAAAAAGAAACGACTTCTAAATCTAGCTATCGAATCTACTTTCCATAGCAACGCAATTGAAGGATCAACCATCACTTTATTTGAAACAAACGAATTAATTAAGCACAAAATTTCTCCAAACAAACCAATAACTGACGTTTTAGAAACAATTGCTCATGTTGAAACTTTCTTCAAAGTGATCCAACACAAAAAACAAATAATAAGCAACAAAACGATCAAAGATTGGCATAGACACAATTTCTCTAAGACAAAAGCAGATATTGCAGGAAATTACCGAGAATGTTTTGTAAAAGTAGGCGATTATTATGCTCCAGATTGGCAAGATGTCAAGAAGCTTATGAACAACTTCATCAAATGGACAAATGAGAACATAAACAGCATGCATCCAGTAGAGTTAGCAGCTAGATCTCACTATAGATTTGAAAAAATTCATCCTTTTGCCGATGGTAATGGTAGGATTGGCAGACTCCTCATAACTTATATTCTAAAGCAAGCAAATTTCCCAATAGTAACTATCACTTATAAACAAAGAAAATCTTATTATAAAGCCTTAAAAAGAGATGAAACATATTTCACTAACTACTTTATCAAGTTATACATCAAAGCAAACAAGAGATTCACCTAAATCACCACAAAATACAACAAAAATAAACCACAAAGAGAATTGACTGTGTCTCCTCACTGGCACTCCCACTCAACGCATAAACCAAACAACGAGCATTGTTGCTGACAAGCAACCTCGAAAATTCCTTGAATTTTCCGCCGTTGTGACCAACGGGAGCAAAACTTAGTGAAGAATGAACTAAGTCCCGAAAGCTGTGCTTGAGGACATAGTACGCGAAGTGGACACACCTGCGATACTTAGTGATTAACCAAGTTTCGAACGGTTTATGTGAGATTAAGTCTGACACAGTTAAGTCTCTCAAATAAAAGAACAGAAAAACAATCAAAACAATGGCAGACGAAATAGAATTAAAGTTCCTAGACATCAACATAGAAGAAACTAAACAAAAACTTTTGAATCTAGGCGCAAAGCTAGAGTACGACAAAGAAATCAGAAGCGTTTCATTCAAAGGAGAACACGTAGATCCTAATTCATCTAAAGGCAATCTTCTAAGGCTAAGGCAGATAGGAGATAACACAATTCTCACTCTTAAAGGTCCAGAACGGATCGAAGAAGGTATTAGTATCAGAGAAGAACATGAAACAACTGTAGAAAATCTGAAAAACACGAAAAAGATCCTAAAGAACCTAGGCTACACAGTTGCATATGACAACAAGAAACACAGGCAACATTTTACTCTCAAAGACGACAACAACAAAGAAATCGCTGCTTTTGAGATTGATGATTGGGGAATAATTCCTCCTTTTTTAGAGATCGAAGCAAAATCAAAGCAAATCATGCAAGAGGTCACAAAAAAATTAGGCCTAGATATTAAACAAGGCAAAACTGGTATGATCTGCGAGATTTACCCAGACGTTTTTGATTGATAGCAACAAAAACTTCTTTCTCTCCTTCTTTCTTCATATTTTTCCAAATTTTCCTGATAGTCTACATTTTAGCTTATAATCACTACAAAACACCAAATGTCTATAAATAACGAAATATTTATATATTAATTCTGCATATATAGATAATATGCGATTAACAAAACCAATGTTCCATATGTTCAAGGCAATTTGTCTAAATAATACAACTCTCCAAGAGCTCACAAAAGCTACAAAAAAGTCTAATAGTTGGGTATCTGAAATATTAACACAACTAAAAAAAGAGGATTTCGTTCAAGAAACTAAGCATGAGAAAAGATCAATTAACAAAATTCAAATCAATAAAAATACTAAAAAAAGTAGAAAAAGTTTCAAAGTTTCAAAAACAAAACATGCTCAAACATTAAAGGAATTGATCTTCATATATCAAAAAATGGATTTTGAAAATCTGATTACTGGAACAAAATTAAGAACCTTAGCAGCTATTTTGTTTGATTGGAAAGATTACAACATTATAGCTAAAATGCTTAAAACAACTCCTCATGCTATAAGACAAATAACAAAACCTTTGCAAAATCGAGGCCTAATAACAAAAAAAGGCAGACTTTTAAAATTCAACTCTGTGGCATGGCCTAAAATGTTTGAGTTTCTCAAATCATGGAGAAATTTAACTAATACAACAGGTTATTTAATCTGGAAATTCGAAGAAGAGATTATTTTTGCTATAGATAGAAAAGAATTAGTTCAAGGAAGCCTAACTGGTTTAAACAGATACAAAGATTTTGGAGTATGGGTAGGAACAATTTCCGGTGCTTGTCATCTACCAAAAGCAAAGTTATCAAAAGAAGAAGTCTTCATCCATTCTTTACTTCAAGTAAATCATCCAAGACTTCTACATTTAGCATTAACTTTTTATTTAAAGAACAGTCCAAACGAAGAGAAGATAAAAGAATTGGCCATGTATTATGATTGTTACTCACGTTTAATTGAACTTAAAAATCTTCCAAAAGTTACTGAAAAGTACAAAAAACTCAAAGCTTTTAATACTACTTTTGATAGGATAGACTTTTATAGAATTGCTGACATGTACGATGTAAAAAATGTTCGAAAAAAATGAATTAGAGGAATGGCTTATTGAAATAAGTCAATTTATAAAAGAACCAATATCAATTTACCTTATTGGTGGAGGTTCAATGTCGTTTCAAGACATAAAAGAGAACACAAAAGACATTGACATTGTTACTACTTCAAAAAAAACATTTCATCTATTTGACAAAGCAATAAAATCTGCAAAATATGAACGTGAAGTAAATATTCTTGATGACTTTTACTTGACTGCTCTTGCTGTATACAAGAAAGGAGATTCCAGAATTGATGTTTTTCAAAAACAAGTAGGGAAAATGCTAATTTTCACTAATAATATGCAAGAGAGAGCAATTTCATATAATCAGTATGGAAATTTATCTGTATATACTGGTCCGTAAGTAGAAAGTGGAACTTTTCTTACGGAACTGTGTCTCGAATCCGTAACCAAGTTATAGAAAATAGTTACGGATGAGTATATCTAGCTTCAAAAGCAGACATTTTCATATTTAAATCTATGACTCCTAGACCAGCAGACATTTTAGATTGCGAGTTATTAATGAGAAGAGGATTAGACTGGAAGGCAGCTTTTGGTGAAATTGAAGAGCAATCAAAAGGAGAACATAAATGGTTTTTTTGGACATTCGAAAAAGTTTGTAACATTGAAAATAAAACAAATCTATTAGTTCCAATTAAAGAGGAATTATTAAACCTAGTAAAACAGCATTGGGACAAAAGACCAAGTGACTTCATGGGAGCTGTAGAAAATAAAAAAGATCACATCAAAGACAAAAAGCTTCTAAAGCAGTTAATGAAACAAAGAAACTAGATACTTAAAAGTGCACGAAGCCTTCACAAGCCACAACAGTTACATAACAACTCTAGATTCTAGCAAAAAAACCTAAATTACACACTTTTCCACCCTAAAATAGGGAAATGTATAAATACTAGTTTCACTTCTAAATCGACTATAAAAGCTA
>CAZGQD010000033.1:0-15268 GCA_964527395.1 uncultured Methanosarcinales archaeon | reverse complement strand
GGGGCTACTTTTTTCTTAAAAAATCAGACTAGCGCAGTAGAATCTTAGGAACTTTTGTTTCTTTTAATTTCTTATTAAAAAACCATTTTCACCATAAAACTATTTAAATAAACACCAAAAAAAGCCATTATGAGAGAGATTTATGTATTACGTTCAAAACATTTTATGGCAGATAGTTCTCCAAGTGACGAGTCTTTTGAAAGTATTCTTAGACAAAATCATGTGCTTAATGGTATCTCTGCAGATTTAATTAGGTCAAAAAGAATAGAACATTTATTTGGAGATAATGTTGGTAAAACTGAAGCAAATACTCGAAATAGATTAATCCAAGAAGATGATCTTCATGAAAGAATGTTACAATTAATCAAAAATGGTAATAATTTTGAACATAAGGATCATATGAGATACATAGGGCTTTTGAGAAATATCAGACAAGAAGAAGGTTTAGACGTCAAATTTTATCAAACTGAACCAGTTGATATTGATACAAGTAATTTTATTGAAGGAACAGTAGATCAACTTAAACCTGTTATGTATCGCCCTTGGGAAATTCCATTAGGAATGTTTTTTAAGGCATGGAAAGAATATCTAACTACTGGAGTAATAAACTCAGCTGTAGATATTTGGGTATACTTACGTGATAAAGCAGCAGTTCCTATTATTTCAGAAAACGCAGGACCAATAAACCTTATCAAGGTTGGTTCAAAGCACAAACTTGAAGGGCTATATCATAAAAATTCTGGCTTCCGTGTAATTGGTGTTACACTTGATGATAATTTAGGTTATTCTTTAGATCATGCCAACTTAGGAACTCCGTTCCCTGAGGATGTAGAAGAGATAATTCAAGCAAATATAGCTGGAGTAAGAAGAATGACTGTACCTGAACTTAGTGAAGTTAGAGTTTTCAAATACACTGCTTAAGATAATTAGTCTACGTACTTCTAAATGTTTTTATACTTAAGGTTCTTTTTTAGCTTATTATTGTTTTTTATATTAAAAGAGATGTAAGAGGTGTAAAAATGAAAAAGATTTTAGTTTTTGTAATAATGCTAACTTTGTTATCAGTTTTTGCTTTTGCTGATGGCAGTTTAGCTGAAGGAGGAATTGGTCCAGACAGTCCTTTTTATTTTGTAGATCAATTCTTTGATCAGTTTGCAGATGATCTAGAAGTAAAAGAAGAAAGAATATCAGAGATCAAAGCTATGATCGAAGCAGGAGACATCGAATCTGCCAAGATTGCTCTAAACGGCTACTATGAGTACGCAGAAGAATTAGAAAAAGAAGTTTCTCCGCAGAGAAGAGAAGAAGTTCTAAAAAGTGCAGCAATAATTAAAGAAGCATTAGCGCAGTTAGAAACCCAGATCCCTGAAGATCACAAAGATGAATTTGTAAATGACATCTTAAATCAAGAGACTAACATTGAAACTGCAGCAGAAATTGCTAGTAAAATTAATGAGTTATGTACAGAATTGGCGCAGTTAGATCCAGCGCAGTATTATGAAGTATGTAAAACTAATGAAGATTCACCAAAGTGGCAGCAAGAGTTACATGAAGATTTAACTAATGAACAAATTGAAGAAGCAAAAAAGTTCGGAGAAATCATGTCTCAGTGTTTCGCAAGTTCTGGTCAAGATTGTAAATGTGAAGAAATCCCTTATAAAGATTTTGCCGACGTTTGTTCTCAGGCAGCACCACTCGCAGTAGCTTGTGATATTGAAGGTAATGATGATGCATGTGACGAATTAGATCAATTAGATATGCCAGATCTTCCAGATCATTTACAGGACGTATTTGATCAACTTGAAGAAGATGTTATTCATTCAAAGTATGATTTGCACATGCCAGATGAGTGTGTTGAAGCAGGTGTAACAAATCCAGATGATTGTGGAAGAGTAATGGTTGAACTTTACGCTCCAGAAGAATGTAAACAAGCTTTACTTGATGCAGATGTAAAAACAGAGCATGAGGGTAGAGCAATTTGTGACGAAATCATGATGGAGATTCATGCTCCAGAATGTGCAGCAGCTGGAATCACAGATCCTGCTGAATGCGATGAATTCTATAAGGAACATTATGATGGTGGAGAATATGGTGATGAACAGTATGGATCTCATGATAGTTCTTTTAACGTAGATTTTGATTGCCAAGACATAGAAGATTCAACAGAACGTTTAGATTGTTATGATCTGGCTGCAACACAAGTAAACAGCTTTGGTGGTTATAGTGATGAAAACTATGCTGGTCCATGTATGACTGAATCAGACTGGGAAGTTAAGAAAGCTGAATGTAGAGATTTATACGGTGATAATGCAGGCGACGAGCCAATCATGGGCGATTCTGGCCAAGGTTATGAATGTCCAATTGACATAGTATGCATAGATTTCGGACAGTATGGTGACAGTGGTAATTGTATGGATGAAAATGATTGGGCAGAAAAGAAAGCTGAATGTAGATCACTTTATGGTGATAATGCAGGCGATGAACCAATCATGGGTGACTCAGGCCAAGGTTACGATTGCCCAGTAGACATCACTTGTATTGACTTTGGACAATATGAAGATGAGTACGTAGAAGAAGAATTCAAAGAATCTGATGATTGGATGGAAGGTTGTGACGTTATTTATTGTCCAGAAAACACTTATTGTGCATATGGTGAATGTATAGAGCATCCATACAGTGAATGTAGTGACGGTTGTGATCAAGAGTGTGGTGACCAGAACACAGATTGTGTAGATGACATGTGTGTTTGCTTAGGTTATGGTGAAAACGGACCACCACCAAGTTCTGATGCTTATGAAGAACGCTATGAAGATGAAACAGACTACAACTATGAAGATGACTATAACTACGATGATAGTTCTGATCAAGGAGACAGTGGAAACCAAGAAGAAAATGATCAAGACTATTCTGGAGACGAAGGTTCAGACCAAGACTACGAAGACGATTCTGGGGAAGATTCTCATGATGAACCAGAAGACTCAGGCAGTGACGAATCTAATGATGCTGGTTCTGATGATTCTAGTGGTAGTGAAGACTCAGGTAGCGGTGACTCTACAGGCTCAGAAGATGCTGGTGAAAACATAGAATAATTTACTTTTTTTTCTTTTTTTCTTTTTCTCAAAATCTTTTATACTTATTCTCCTCTAGGCCACTCTTTCTCAATTTCCTTCCTAGCTTCATCAACAGAAATAGTGTCTTCATCAGACATCAGCATCTCACGAAACTGAGCTTCAATTGACTTTTTAGTATCTTTTGCCATAGTTTACTTATCTAACCAATCAACACTTAAAAAATATTCTTAAGAAAAACATATTTTAGAGACTACAAAACAAGCAAAAATACAAATTAGGGACTACACTATCCCCATTTAGAAAAGATCTCTTCATAAGTATTAACCAACTTGTCATAACAAAAATTCACAATAGGATCATAGCCTTCTACTTCAATTTTGGTCAAATCCACTTTATGCCCTAAGGATAAAACATTGTAATATTCAAGCCTACCTTTGTTTTTGATCACTAGTGGTGGAAATCCAGCCTGAATGAGCATCAAATTCATAATCATTCTTCCAGTTCTTCCATTTCCATCATAAAATGGATGTATTCTTTCAAATTTCTCATGAAAAATCGCAGCTAACTCCAAAGCATGAAGCTTATTTTTGTTTTTCTTATACCAATCTATGAGTATTCTCATATCTGTGAGTACATATTTGGCATCTGTAGTATCAAATTTGGCACCCAAAACTCTAACATTATGTCTTCTAAATGCACCAACACGAATATCAATATTCTTCAGAAGTCTTTTATGGATGTCAACAATATTCTCAATATTTATCCTAGGCATCTCACTCAAAAGATAATCAAAACATTCCTTTTCATTGATTTGATCATATATTTCCTTCAAGTCTTTACCTTTAGGAGTCAAATTCTCATTTAACAACATATTTGTCTCTTCTAAACTAAGTGTATTCCCTTCAATAGCAGTACTGTTATAGATATAATGAGTTTTAAAGTCTTTAAACATCTCAGCCTTCAACTTTTTGTCTCTAATTTTCAGCTTTTTGCCCCAATCCTTCAAAATCACAGCTAATTCTTCCACTTGACTTGTATCTAACAGTTTCATTTTCTCCTTAAGTTCCCAAAGCTCCTTTTCAGCCGCCTTAATCTTCCTTTTAGAAATTTTAGCTATTTCAATATCCAATTTCCTTTTACTCATAGGCGCTTTTCCTAGATAAGCAATAGTTTTAGTCTTAACTTTCTTCCCAAATCTCTTAGAGATCTTCAGATAGTAATAAATTCCATTACCAACCTTTTTCTTCTCAACATACATAACAACAAGAATTAGAGACTACATTTATATAAATCTTTCCACTTGGAGACTACAAATACCTACGCTTACTTCAAATAACTACATCTTAGTCATATTCACTCACTTCATTCGTTCTTAGCTAATTTTTTTGACAAAAATAAGCATTGGCGCTACAGTCCACCTGCTGGCAATTACATTCAACGCATAAACCAAACAACGAGCATTTTTTCACAAAGTGGAAAAATTCAAAGCGAAGTGGACACGCTTGCACTAGGCCTGACCAGAGCGCCAATGTACTAACAAGAAAAAAAAGAACTACAGATAAGGTAAATAGCTATTTTCCCATAGTTTATTTTATAAATGAACTATTCAAATTCACTCTTATGGATATTATCAAAATCGAACGATATGGTGGTCCACTTGATCAATTATATGCTTCTTTAGGAATTCAACCAGGAGAATTCACTGATAAGTTAAATCGAATAGATCCAAATGATATTAGCGAATCAGTATTATCAAGAGAAGATATGGGTATCGCTGAAAGTCTTATAGGATTCAATATTATTGGCCTTTCTATCCCAATAGGAGTAATTAGAGGAGAGTCTGTGATTGGAGATTTTAGAAGATATGGTATAATAAAATGTAGCGAAACAATGCCTTATTCGGATGCTGCAACAATAGAATTAGGTAGGAGATTTGGTACAGACAGAATATTACCTGTTTCAGATTTTACTCTTAGTGGTGTTACAGTAATACATGGTAAGCCATCAAATCTTTCACATCAAGTAACAAAATATTTCAAATTGCCAAAATCAATCACAGAATATGCAATATAAAACAAGCCAAAAAACAAAGAAAAAACAAAAATAATCTTATTCCAAATACATCTTAAGACGCTTGTAATCTAATTTGAATCCAGAATCTAACTTTCCAGTACCAGTGTAGTACTTCACCATTCGTCTTAGTTTACTTGTAGTTAATTCTTCACCACGCTTAGCAGTCATATCTTGCCTGTTTTTCTCACGGTGACTTTTGATATCAACCAGCTTTTGTACTAAAGCCATCATATCTTCAGGAAGTTTCTTAGACAATCCTTTTTCTTCTAAAATTGCTGCAATTTTCTTGTCACAGATAGCTTTTACGCTTGCAATTCCATAACTGTCTCTTAGAATCATTCCAATTTGTGATCCACTGTTTCCAGCTTTTCTAAATTTAACTACTAATTTTTCCACTTGTTCTGGGCTATAACTTGTCCAGTGCGGTTTTTCTGTGCTAGGCTTTCTAGCTTTACTTTTTCCTTTATCTCTACTATGCATTCGTGCCATATTTTATACCTGTTAATTTACTATCAAGATTAGATAAGAAGAACTTTTTCTTTTATCTCCAGTACAGCCAAGCCCATTAGACCCTGCTGCCTCTTGATCAAAGCTGTTTTGTGCCAATCACTTTATAAATATACCTCTCAAAAACGTAAAAATGGTAGAAAATTGCTATTTCCCTTGTCTAGTGACTAGTTATAGTCCTGATGAATTAAACAAGAAAATGGAAGGAATCACTTTATTCTCAGGAGAGACACATGTCTCTGGTGTTAGAAGGTATGCTTTTTACAATCAAGCTTTAGGTTATGCTCAAGTAAGAGCTTTCTCAAACGATGAATTTTCAATAGGCAGACTCTTTGCTTTTGATGATGCTTGGGAAGAAACTCCAGAATTTAGATCAGCGGTTCATTTTAGAGATCAGGCTTTACCTACCAAAGATACGCTTGAAGCAGTAGCTTTCATTTTCAAGCATAGTTATGTCCAAGGACAAAGTGTAGCACTTTATTTAGAATCCTTAGTAAGTAAGTACAAAGAGTTAGTTTTAGCCATGAGACCTGGTTCTGACAGTATTGTCGGATCAAAGTTTCTTGAAGGAACTAGAGATCGTTTTACAGACTTAATTGGTGATTCAGATACAGGAATACTTAAAAAAAGACAAAGACAATTGTTTGGTTTTGAACTTAGAGGAAAATTACTTTAAATATCCAGCAAAACCTGACATTCCCAACCGCTATCTCCATCAGGAAATTCTTTCTCAGAAATGTTAAACAAATGTAGTGTAATAGCTTTCACATCAACCTTAAGTTCATGTTTGTCTTCACTGATCTCTTCACCATAGCATTTAGCCAGCAAATGATACTCTTCTTTCCCAGCAAGATTCTCTTTAGCTTCAATTGTAATCTCAAATTTAGAAAAAAACAACAATTCAGCATCCTTAAACAAGAGCAAATTATCCAAAAAATCAAACAAAAGATACTCCAAATTAGCATTCTTATCTTCAATCTCCCGAACAACTGAAGTCCCAACATCCTCTAAATCTGTTTGTGTCTCATTTAAAGCAAGTGCTGCCTGTGAAAATAGGCCATTTAGTGTCTTAGCTTCTGCTCGAAACAATACATCTGCTGTATGATCAATAAAATAATATCTGTCTTTCATTTTAAAGCTCCTAGAATCATGATCTTATTTAAAACTTAACTACACTTCTCTTCAAACTTCTTCACATCATCCAAGAACCGCCTAATTGTCTTAACTACATGCTCTTTTTGTGTACCAAGTATAGCAGCTAATGCTTCAACAGTATCTTCTTTTTCAACTGCTACAAGTTCAGCTTCAATAAAAGTATAAACAAAAGCCTTTTTCTTCTTCACAGCCTTTTTACCTTTTTTCCAGTTCAAAAACAACGAATTAGTATAAACCAAAATATCTTGCTTTTTACAATTCAGCAATTTCTGCACTTCTTTTGTAATTGATCTCTCCAGATCTAAATATTCTAAAGCAGCATTCCCAGCCAAATAGTTCAATCTGACAACAGCATCAGAAATCTTGCTACTACTCACAATCAAAATCTGACCAGCTTCACTAGTATTGTTTAAATGCGTCCCACCACAAGCTTCTACATCAACACCTTCGATGTCCACAATCCGTAAATCACGCCCAGGCGCAACTCCTCCTTGATATATACGTGTCCCAAAAGTCTGTTCAGCTTCTACTCGAGGCATAAAGAACTTAGCAACATTGATTCCAGCTTTCACGATTCTGTTAGCCTCTTTCTCAATTTTCTTCTCCTCTTCTTTACTAAGTGCCTGAAAATGCGTAATATCTAAATGTGCTTTGTCTAACTTTTTAACTGCTCCAGCTTGATTTATATGCTCACCTAAAACTTTACGTGCTGCAGCATTTACAATGTGTGCAGAACTATGGTGTTGTGTTAACTGTTCTCTAGTCTTTTTATCAACTTCACAAGCAACTTTATCTCCAACTTTTAACTTAGGATTTTCTTTTAAAATATGAATGATGTGCTTACCAATTCTTTGCAACTCTTTGACTTTGATGTTACTAATCGTACCTTTGTCTTCATCTTGTCCACCAGATCTAGGATAAAAGTACGTCTGATCTAAAATAACCAACTCATTTTTAGAATAAACAACTTTAGCCTTAAACTCAACTTTGGACCAATCATCATAATATTTGACTTTAGTTTCTGGGATCTTAGCCAAACTTGTTTTAGAGATCAACTCTTTGTCTCCTTGACTTTGCTTTGTTTGTTTTTCTTTATTTTGTCTTTCTTCTTGTCTCTCAGACACAAGTAAATAAAAATTCTCAGGAACTTTCACTTTCCCTCCATTAGCAATAGCATATTCACTAACAGTTTCTGGACTAATACCTTGGCTATCATACAATTCTATTAATTTATCTGTATCAATTTTGTTAAAACTAATATTTTTCAATACATATTTTGCCTTTTCTTTACTAGCTTGGTATTTTTTCTCTTCAACTTGGACTATTTTGATGGTATCTTTGATGTTTTTCTTTAATTCTGGATAAAATTCTTGAAGTTCATCTGCATGCCACTTAACAATATCAGACAATTTCACATCCCATTCATATTTATCAATAAAAGAGAGTGCCCTACGAAGTATCACACGCAAGTTATACCCTCCACCAGTATTAGATGGGAGTTGCCCATCATTAATCGCAACAAGCAGTGCACGTGCATGTTCAGTAGTTGCATACAAAGCTGCTGTTGGAAGAATATTTGGTCTAAGATCATCCTTTTTAAGACCTAACTTTTCAGCTACATCTGTCCAAGCGGCATCGATATCTTCAACTTCATCAATATTTAAAGAACCAGCATAAGTACTAAACCTAGTAAACAGGTCCAAATCTGACTTAATTTTGACTTTGCTTCTTAATTTTTTAAGAGTTTCAGGGAATATTGCTTCATACAAGTTAGCTGTCCCTTGACTAAACCATGCAATCCTTTCCATTCCAAGACCCATATCTAAAACTTTGATCTTCAATTCAGAACGACCAGTAGCAGTTTCTTCATACATCATGTAAACCTGATTAAATAACTCAAGTCCCCCAGAGAAAAACTCCATACAAGGCCCATAGTTTCCTCCACCAGCCCATGCATCTTCATGCAACACTAATTTCTCTTTACTAACACCAACAACACCTGTAACATAATCAAACAAATCCCTAAAAGCCCCCTCAAGGTCCCATTCTTTTTTAGATAAGAATTGATGTTGTCCAATCATTACAAAGCCAGTACAATGTGATCCTGTGATCCCAACGTTATCGATATCTCCAAACCGAAGACAAAATTGTGGAATAACCAGTCGTTTAGCCGGAGGATCTACTTCACCTGAAATCACATAAGGTTGAAATGCTGCAATTGATGCAATTGTAAAATTAACTGTCGGGTTCCACCGTGCAACTACCGGATACCTATCAACACCTTGATAACCTCTTTTCTCAAAATGCTCCAAAAACGTCTTCCAAACTTCAATATATGAAAGCCCTTCACTCCCAGAACCTTCCTTAGCTACAGAAAACTCCCCTACACAAGCAGAATCTCCACAAACTGAGCGCTCAGAATCAACAGCCCAAAAAAACAGCCCACATTTCCCACATTTCCCTCGAACAAACCCTTCTTTTTTTAGGGTTTTAACAGCATAAAACTTCTCAGGACTTTCGCTAGCTTCTTTCTTAAGCTCCTTTTTCAACACTTTATCTGTTTTCATACAAAGGAATGAGGAGCAACTCTAGTTTTTATAGCTTTCCTCAGAGCTTTCCCTTCTTCTCACCTTCTCCACCACAAGCTATATATACAAAAATCACCTTTCTAAATTAATGTCTCCAATTCCAGAAGATGCACTTCCACTAGCAGCGCAAGCTATAGCAGAAGACGTAGGTGCAATAGTTTCTCCGTTCCTACAAACTATGAGTGTAGCTTTGGGTGGTATTTTTGGATTATACCTAATATACTTTATTATCAAAGTATTAATAGAGAGAAAGAAATTACACTTACTAAAAGAGATAAAAGCAGATGTAGTTGAACTTAAACAAAACTCCTTAACAAAAGAAGAGTTACAAAAGTTAAAGTCCTTAATCTCAAACAAATCAGCTAAAAAGCAAACTAAATCAAGCCAAAAGCAATCAACTAACAAATCCAATCCAAAAAAATCTAAAGCAAGCAAAAGCAAATAAATCTAAATTAAAGCAAAAATCTCTAAAATAAATAACAAAACACACTCAATTAACCAATCAAAAACAAGAGGAAACAAGGATGCTATGGTTAAGATAAAGATAGAACAAGAAGTATTCACTAAACTACCAGACTTAAAAATAGCTTTTTTGCTCTTAGAGGATGTTGACAACAAATCAAATCTAAGAGATTCTGCCATTTTAATAGACGATACAGCAGAGTTAGTCAGACTTTTATACAACAAAGACGAAATTCTCTCCCATCAACACGTAGCTCCATACAATTTAGCTAGAATCCACATGAAACAAAAGCTAAAACCCATGCATTGCGCTCTTGAGCACCATTTAAAAAGCGCTTTTAACAAGAAATCCCTTACAACAGGTAGCACAACAGAAAACGTCCTAAGACACGTAGTCCTAAAACACCTAGTTTCTGCCAGCAGCGATGACTTAGAAAAGATTGAAGGCAACATCACATTCTCCTTATCCAAAGAAAAACACTCCTTAAGATGGCTAAAAAAGCTAGAGATCGGCGATTTAGTCTACTCAGACAAATGCCTAACAAGACCTTACATTGGAGCTAAGCTAGATTACGCTAAAAACCCCAGAACCAATACCAACAAAGAATCCACTAGAATCCTGGTCCACTTCGACATCCTTCCTCCCATAGACAAAACAAAAGAAACAGAAATTCTAAACAATTTCAAAAGCCTAATCAAGAAGTACACAAATGCCAAAATCAAAACAGAGATCTTGAGTAGAAGAAAACCCCAATGCACCTTTTAAACCACTTAAACAACAAAAACCAACCTCTCAACCAAATCCGCCAGCTTCTAGAGAAACAACTCCTTCTCCACAATTTTTGTAATCAAGGGCGCATGTGTGGCCTTAGACATTCGCGAATACCATAACAGAATCCAACTACGACCTGAGCGAACAAAGTGAGTGAAGTTGAGAGGTCTGCAGCGAGGGTGGGCCACATGACAAACGAACGTATGTGAGTGCAGCCTTGATTACAAAAATGCAAAACACCCAACATATCAAAGGCATAATTTAAATAAAAAACCCACTCCACTAACACCAACATGTCATTTAAAGATAAGATCATCAAACTCCTAGTAAAACAAACCTCTTTAACAAAGCAAGATATCAGCAACCTTCTAACTACTCCTCCAAACCCAAAAATGGGAGATTTCGCCTTCCCTTGCTTCAAATTGTCTTCTAAAAAAGTGAACCCAAAACAGGCAGCAGACAATCTAAAGGAGCAAATAAACCAAAAGCTCCCAAGTTACATAAAAGAAACAATTGTAGTGGGCCCATATTTAAACTTCAAACTAAAACCCAGCAATCTAGCAAAAGACATTCTAACTAAAATACAAGAAAATAAAAACAACTACGGAAAATCCAACTTAGGTAAAAACAAAGCTATTGTAATAGATTTCTCAGCTCCAAATATAGCAAAACCTTTCAGTATTGGCCACCTAAGATCAACTATCATTGGTAATTCACTCTACAAAGTATACAACGCCTTAGGCTACAAGTCAATTGGAGTGAACCACTTAGGCGATTGGGGTACTCAATTTGGAAAAATGATTGTAGCTTTCGATCTTTGGGGTGACAAAACCAAACTCAAACAAGACCCAATAAAATACCTCCTTTCGCTTTACGTTAAATTCCATAAAGAAGCAGAAAAGAACGAAAATTTAAATGACAAAGCAAGAGAAACTTTCAAAAAATTAGAAGATGGATCAAAGCACGAAACAAAACTTTGGAAAGAGTTCAAAGCTTTAAGCCTAAAAGAGTTCAAAAGAATTTACAAGATTCTAAACATCAAATTCGACTCTTGGAACGGTGAATCATTTTACACGAATAAGATGGACCAAGCCATCAAAAAACTAGGCAAAAAAGTACCATTAACTATGTCAGAAGGAGCAAAAATAATAGATCTAGAAGCATACAAAATGCCCCCTATTTTACTAATTAAATCTAACAAAGCTACAACATATCACACTAGAGATTTGGCAACAGCATATTACAGATTAAAAGAGTACAAACCAGTAAAACTTCTATACGTTGTAGGCACTCCACAGCAATTACATTTCAACCAATTATTCAAAGCTATGGAACTATACGACAAAACCAACAAAGACAAATTCCACCACATCAATTTTGGTTTAATCAAGTTCCCAGAAGGAAAAATCTCCACTAGAAAAGGTAGAGTGATTTTCTTAGATGACGTTCTAAATAAAGCAAAAGATCTGGCAATAAAAATAATTAACGAAAAGAATCCAGACTTAAAAAACAAAGAAAAGGTAGCAAAACAAGTTGCCATTGGTTCAGTTATCTACGCAGACCTTCATCATGACAGAATCAGAGATGTTGATTTTGATTGGAACAGAGTTATCAGCTTTGAAGGAGACGCAGCACCATATATTCAGTACAGTCACGCAAGAGCATGTTCAATCTTAAGAAAAGTCAAATATAAAGCAAATAAAGAAACAAGCAAGGTCAATTGGAAACTTCTAGATGAACAAAAGGAACTAATCATAGAACTATCAAAGCTAACAGAAACACTAGAACAAGTGATAAAATACAACAAACCTCATTTTCTAGCAAACTACATCTTCAAAATATCTCAACTCTTCAACGAATTCTACGCCAAATGCCAAGTGATTTCAGACGACAAAGAGCTATCTAAAGCAAGACTCCTATTGGTAGACTCCACAAGACAGGTTCTAGCTAACGGCCTAAATCTACTGGGTATAAAAGCTCCAAAAGAGATGTGAAACAAAATTCAAGAGATCTCTGCTATGAATGTTTCAGGGTGCATTACAACCTTACCATTTAACTGTCCTTCCAAGTTCTTTTTTGACATATTTACGATAGTTCTATCATTAGTCAAGAAATATTTTCCTTCCAAAACACTAAAACCATACAAAAGCAAAGCATCATTCTTTTCTAGTTTAGATTCAAGAATAAATTTTGTGATACCTAATATATCATCTAATTTGCTAGCTGAGACTCTAACAACTGCAATAAATTCAGTTTTGATATATTCTTCAATAAAAGAAGAAATAGCACCCACAATTTTATCTTTCTCTTCACTAAAAATTTTTCTCTTAGCATCATTATAATAAGCCATGGATATACCATTTTCATACATTCTACGTAAAGCCTGATTTCTAGCAATCCCTGCATATAATTCAAACAAACAGATTTCATCTATTACAAATCTGTAATTCTTACTTTCAGAAATAATAGCTCTAAGAGACTCCAACCACCTATACTTTCTTTTTAAATGTAAGGAATCACCAATATTTGTCTCTTTAAGCAAAATAAGGTCAACTAGTATATTCGTATCAAGAAAGACTATTTTTGATTGATCAAAACTAAAAACTCTATTTACCATAACTTAAAAACACTTTTTCTCTTATTTAATTCATGCTCTCTTATTCTAGAAGTTTTACCAACATCTTTAAGCTCTTCTAATTTTTTTCCTTTACCTACTTTCTGCTTTGATCCATCCTTATACCTAACTCTAATTATTTTTACCATATCACAATTAAGCAAGCACTATTAATTTATAAATCATTTGCAGCTAAATTATAAAATTCCTACCAAAATTAATATAAAGACTCTCCAACCAAACTAGCCAATGACAATCTACTTCATAACAGGAAACAAGCATAAAATCACTGAAGCTAAAGCAGCTTTAGGAGAAGACGCATTTGAAACAATCAAACTAGATTTGGACGAAATCCAAAGTATGGATCCACAAGAAATAATCACTCACAAACTAAATCAAGCAATCAAATTCCATCCAAACAAAAAACTCTTCTGTGGTGACGTTTCTTTCGAATTAGAATGCTTAAACGGCTTTCCAGGCCCTTTAATCAAATGGTTCGAGCAAACTCTAGGTCCAAAGAAAATAGCAGAACTAACTCATAAACACGAAAGCCACAGAGCCACAGTAAAATGCACAATAGGCTACTACAACAAAAATAAAACACACTTTTTCGAAGGCATAATAAAAGGAACTATTATCAAAGAACCAAGAGGCACAAACGGCTTTGGTTTCGACTCAATCTTAATTAGAGATGGACAAACACAAACCTTCGCAGAGATGTCAGAACTAGAAAAATCAAAATTAAGTCACAGAGCAGAAGCCCTAAAACTCTTAAAAGCCCACTTAGATAAAGAAGAATGACTAAATTAATCAAAAAACGATTTTATCCAACAACTTTCTTAAATAAACCCTAATTTTACAGCTTATGTCAAACATAATAATCCCATTCACAGATATTCAAGGTAGAACTTTTCCTCTAAGGTCAAACTTAGAAAGGATTATGGCTAGAAGAATTGACAGAGCTCAAAACATAGCTTTTTGGGATTATGAATCAATAGAAGTTCCAGTTCCAAAAAGGCTACAAAGAAGATTAGACTCAAGATATTTCCTACCAGACTTCTACGTTCAGTTTGATTGTGGTGAAGAATGGGTCTATGAGGGTAAGGGTTTACCCTGGATGCAAGACTATTTGGATAGAAAACACCAATTGATAGATGAATTTTGTTGGGAACAAAATATTTTTTATCAGGTTGTATACGATCATCCTTTTGAAAGCCAATATTTTGATTTAGAACTCTATTGTCAAAGCAACATTAGGTTTTGGCCAATTAGCGATTGGGAACCTATGCCACTAAGAGAATGGACTAGAAGAGGAATAATTCTATGAAAGAAAAACAATACACTTCAAGCCCATTATGCCAACTAAACGGTGGTTGCATGGGTTGCTGTGGCCACGACTTCGAATCTAAAGAAAATATCAAACTAGCCATCAAGAAGAACACAAACGAATTCCAAAAACAAAACCCAAAAACAAAGCAAGACTTCAAAGATTTCAAAGACCGTGAATATGCATACAACCTTAGAAATGGCGTTTGCAGAAACTTAATCCAAAAAGACTGCCAAATATTTTGCCCATTACATCCAACTAAACAAGAAGATAAATCAAGTGATTTAAGGGAAGGTCATTGTGATATCCATCATCTTTGCAAAACAGCCAAATCCTTCGAGAATTGGACCAAAGAAACCCAAAATAACTTCCTAATATTCCTAAAATCTAAAGAATTAGACAATATCAGCTATTCCATGAAAATGGACAACAACACACTTCTAGAAGAATTCGAAAACACTAGCTATGTGAAAGATGTATGGGGGGCGTCGATTGCAGAAAAAGAACAATTTCGTCAGAATAATACTAAACGACCTGAACGAGGTACGAGTGAACGTGGAGAAGAGCCTATTCAGCCTCGCCCCCATCGAACGCAGTGAGATCTTTCACATAGCCTCAAAAACAATAAAACCAGCATCTCAAAGCGGCGCTGTCCTAAATCAATTAGAACGTAGATCATGACATTATGTAATATTGCTC
>CAZGQD010000032.1:0-17168 GCA_964527395.1 uncultured Methanosarcinales archaeon | reverse complement strand
TATTATATTTAGTTATGTCTCTGAAATTGATTATGAGAGATTTTAATATATTTAAAGTAGAATATGACTGGTATGAAGGAGAACATTATGAAACACTAGTTGGAAAAAATGTAGATTTAGAGACTTTTGAGAAAGATTTGCTAAAAGCTAGAGATTTTGCAGAAAGTTTGAAAGGAAAAGAGATAAAATCAGGTGAATCTCTTGGAAAAGGATATAGTGTTGAGTGTTTACCTGAGTTTTATAGTCAAATTTTGTGGTACCTTTGTGAAAAGTTAGGTTATGTTTATTGTTCTTATGATGAGAATACTTGTTATAGTGTTGATGATGATTTTAGTAAGAAGATTTCAATAGTTAAAGAAGTGAAAAAAACTGAGAGAAAGGATATTTAGGTTAATATGGCAAAGTTCACAGCATTATTACAAAAAGAAGATGGCATTTTTATAGCAACTTGTCCTGAAATTGGGACTGCTAGTCAAGGAGAGACTAAAAAAGAAGCTATTTTTAACCTAAAAGAAGCAACCGAGCTCTATTTAGAAGAAATATTAGCTTTTGAACTTGTCTAAGAACTTTTCTACCTGCTTTTTTAGTTTTTCATCTTTAGAGTCTACTAGAATTTCATCGTATGGGCCTCTTAGAACGCCATTTTTGCTTAGGTTTGTTTCAATCCATTCAAAAGTAGCTGCTTTTTGTCTTTCTACAAAGCCTTGGAACTTTTCTTGAGACCAACCGCCTTTGTGAGTGTGTCTGATCTCTCGCTCTTTGTTTAGAATAGTTTTAGTTTTGTTATTTCTCCATTCAATTACCTTTAGGCGTTTTACTGTGCAGGAAACATAGAGAACTGTGTTTGAGTCTGTTGCTAGGGATTTTGCTGTTTCTAGAAGAGTGGGGTTTTGGAGTGTTTCTTTTGGTTTTTGGGTTTTTGTGTTTGAAATTATTTCTTCTTTAGTGTTGTTGGGCTCAGTTTCTGATTCCTGAGTTGTTTTTTTCTTTGTTTTATTGATGTTTTGTGCTTTTGCTAGTTCTTCTTTGAGCTTTTGGTTGGCTAACTCTTCTTTTAGTCTCTTTTCTTCTGAGCTGAGCTTCTTTTTGTGTTTTTTGAACTTTTTTTTAGGAAGAACTACTTCTTCTTTCTTAAAAAGTTTAGTAAACCAGCTGATAATACCCATAAGGTATGTGAAAATAGATAGATAATAAAAACTTTAGCTAAAAAATCATCAAAATCTGTTCTTTTTTTGTCTTCTTTTGATCTCTTCTTGATTAATATTAATTAAGGTTACTCCTTCTTTTGCCATAATCTCTTGCATTTCCCAATATTCTATACCAAGCAGTTCAGACGCTTCTCTAATAGTGACCTTATTTTCTTTTAGAGATTTTACTATTACCATAATTGTAGTTTGGAACTCATGTTTAAGTATTTGAAATTTTCGGGAATAAATTGAAGAATTTTGCATTTTGTCTTTGCGAGAGTACGAAATACATACATTTCGTCTTTTTGTGCAAACGAAATGCAAAAAAAATCAATCTTTTTGATAAGTATTATCTATTAATTTAAATTTAGAACCTTAAATCAAATCTGTGAATTGAGAAAAAATAAAGAAAAAATAAACTATTTTAGTTGGTACCGTAAAAATCATCAACGGGGCGAAGCTGAAGAGGCTCTTCTCCACGCTCGCCAAATGGCTCGGGTCGTTTGGTAAATCTTTAGTGTTCTCTTTCTGCGACTGACGCCCCCGAGATGATTTCTACTGATCCAATTTAGCTGAATCTAGCTGGTTTTAAGGACCAAGAGCTTCCTTGACAATTGTTGCAACCTAAGTCCTCCAAATACTCAATTGTTTCTGGCATTGGAGCTAAGGAAGGGACTGTTAATTCAGTTAAACCTTCACCAGCGTAGTTAGAAGCGTAAATAGCTGACATAGCGTAAAGAAGTTGGGCTGTGTTGATTGTACCTGTGTTTACATTGTAGTCTGAATCTACTATGTTGCTAGGAGTTGTGGTCCAACTGGAACTTGCTGCTGCTGATACATCGCTAGCTATTGTATTTGCTATTTGGATTATTTCATCTTCAGTTACTCTTAGAGCTGATTGTGGACTAGTTGCTTCTAGAGGACCGTAGGCTAGCTCTAAGTTGATAGTGCTTGGGTAATTGTCAGTTAGGCCGTAGGAGAGAAGAACTAATAGGTCTCTTAATGAATAGTATTCAACACCATCACTTACGTAGTTTGGTAATGTTCCATCTTCTGCTTTTATTAAGAGCCATCTTGCTAATACGTCTAATTGGCTGTCAGTTATGGTCCAGTATTGGTCTGGTGCTAAAATTTCTGTGATTTGGCTCGCACTTACGAATTTGCTGTTTTCTTCTTGTGTGTAATCTGCTGCTAAATATTCTAAGGCATCTATTGAGTTTTCATAGTATCTCTCTTTAGTAGATTCTGTATTTAATAATGAGCTTGGTAGTTCTGGTGACTCTGGATTATCATAAGCGTAATCTGTTGGTGAAGTACCTGCAGCTGTGTAGAGATACTTGCTAGCAAAACCAGTATGGAAAATGTTTGGTTTTGATCTGTCTGCTGTTTTTAGTGCTGATTCTACTGAAATTACTCCGTTTTTAAGATCCATTTTGCCAGATAGGCTAAGGCCAGCATCATTTGTTCTAATTACGTCGTCCATCCAAAAGACTGTTGTGGATGTGTCTGCTGCTGGACTTAAGATGTTTAGAAGTGAAGACACTGATCCCTCGTATCCTGTTCCTTTTGGACCGTGATCGCTGAAACCAAAACCGTTGATTCTGGTTGGTATCTCTTTATCTATTGCATGTTTACCTGCACCAGTTTCGAATAAACCCAATGCTATTCCTGCGCCACTTACAATTTCCACATCGCCAATTTGCTGTACTGCTTGAATACCACCACCAGTGTCACTAATGCATCCACCATGGTAAGGGTCTTTTTGACAACTGATCCATGAACTAATTGTGTTTACTACTTCTTCCCACGTAGGGTTGTTTGAAAGAGTGTATTCTGGTTTGTTGAAAGTGGTTGGTTCGTGGACACCATGATAACCAAATTCTATGTATTCCGGATATGATCTTAGAAGGTCAACTACACCTGTGTCACTGTTTCTTTCCACTATTGTTCTTGCGTCACTACCCTGGAACTGGATTGTCCAAGTAATGTCTGCTTCTGAGTAAGTGTTTGCAATGTCTGCTAATTCTGGAGCTAATCTAAGATATCTTTCTTCACTTAAGTCATGGTTAGTATGATCTTCTGTGTGTGTGAAAAGGAAGAGATAGACTGGAGCATCTGTAGTACTTGAAGTTGTGATTAAGTCTGGAACTGCTGCTGGAGTGAAATCGCCTAGGTCTGCTCCACCTGTTCCTGGTTCAAAACCGTTGCTATTTCCTTGGTTTGGGAACTTGTTATTATTTAGATTCTTTCCTTTGTTTGGAAATTTGTTGTTTCCATCTTCTACAGAGCAGCCTGAGAACATTAAAGAAACAAATACTGCTGCGATAATTAAAAAGAGTATTTTTTTTGCCATCTGTTTTAGTTGGCGTTTTTATTAATAAAGATTGTCTAGTTTGAGTCATGATGAAAGTCCACCATAAGTCTTATAAACAAAAAAATAAACGTTATCTTGGATGGCAAAAGGTGGTAACCCTGCGGCAGCAGTACAAGGAATTCTAAGACAGTTGGCTGCGCAGTATTTTTATATCCATAAGTTTGTTAAAGATGTTAAAGCAGCTGAGGTTTCTGTTAGGTCAGCTGATTCTTTGAGCCTTAGAGATGTGAATAGAGCTTTGATTCGAAAACTTAAGAAATTTGGCAGAATTATTGGAATTGTTGAAAGACGTGAGTATAAAGCATATGAACATTTTAGTAATGATTTTTCTTGTATTAAAGCTGTAGCGGGAAGGTTTGAGGCAATTCGTGCAATTTCTGAATTAAATAATCACATTGATAAATTATTTACTATCCAAGAACAGCTTGTTGTTAAATTATCATTGCATAGTCCGTTTGTTCGTACTGAATTGCATAAGTTGGAAAATCATCATGTTTCTTTGGAGCATCAAGAGAGTGGGTTTACTAAAGAACAGATGGAAAGAGTATTTTTGGAGTTAGAAAGTGACTTTTCGGAACTTGAAAAGTGGGTTGCTGGCGCTCAGAAACTGTTGAAAGATATTTCTTTTGATATTTCAGAAGTTTCATTAGAAGTTAATCAGCACTTGGCTAGGTTTCTTGCTTCACATGAGGGTTATTCTCTTGAAGCTGGTGAGAGTGATATGATGAGATTTGAGTTTTATGTTCATTTTGCCGTATTATTTTTAAGGAGGAATGATGATAAGAAAAATTTAATTTCTAATGCTAATTTCGCTGGGGCTGTTAAATTGGCTACTGTTTCTCATCGAGAAGATTTGGTTACTGAGTTAAATCATGGGTTCCCTCAGTTTAAAAAGAGGCATGCTGCTGCAGTGAAAAGTGCTGGAAATATTGTTGATCACTCAGAAGGTTTTGCTCAAGCATTTGGATTACAGTATAGATATAATGTTGAGATGCAAACTAATGCTAAATTAAATATGAGAAGGGGAGCAGTCAGAGTTCTTGATTTGTTGCAAACGCATTGCAAGGAACATGAAGATGCTATTAGAGTTTATTTAGATAAAGTAAATTCTTTGATGGCTGAGTGTCAGAGAAATTTGGTTATGATGGGGCTGCTTAGTTTAAATTTACCTGAATTTAAAAATAAAAGGATATTTTATCAGCTGCTTCGTTTACAAAAGACACTCGAATGGTTCTTGGAATTTTCTAAGGATAGCCCTAAATATAATCTGTTCTCTTTTTCTTATGATGGAATGTCTGGAGATGGGAGTTGTTTTGATTTGATATCTCCCAAAATAAGAGGAAGTCCAGAAGTTGATTTTAGTTCTATTGGTTTTTTTGCATACGCTAAACTTTGTGCTGTGCTTAATGAGTTGTTGCCAAAGATTAGAAGTAATTTGAGGGAATACAATTTGACTGTAGATCAAAGATCTGGTTTGACTTGGACAGGGATGGAAGATTTCTTTAGAAATTTCTTTGGAAAAGATAATGTGAGTATTCAAATAGCTGATCTTCTTGAGTCTAAAAATAGTAATTTTGATTATCAAAAGACAATGGTTGAAGTTAGAATTGATTATGCTAAGGTTAGAGAAATGTTGTCTATTAATAATTTGGAAGGGTTTAAGCGTGGAACTGTGTTCTGGCAGCCAGACCCTTTGTTGCTTGTTTCTAATGACAAAAAAAGGTTTGATTTTGGAGTTATTGTTCCTGGAAGATATTGGTATATCTAATTGATTAGTTTGATTGTGTTGCTTGTTTTTTGAACTAGAGTTTGCAATGGTTAGGTGGGTGGATGATAAGATTTATCAAGTAAAAACTTAGAAATAATGATATATGGATCCTACAGTTGCTATCGAAGTTAAGAATTTGATGAAGAAGTATAAGAAAATTGTAGCTGTAGATGATATTTCTTTTACAATTCGCCAAGGTGATTTTTTTGGTTTACTTGGACAAAATGGGGCTGGGAAGTCAACAGCCATAGGAATATTATGTGGGCTGGTGAACAAGACAAGTGGGTCTGTGAAGATATTTGGACATGATGTAGAAAAGAAGTATCGTGAGGCTAGAGCTAAGATCGGTTTGGTTCCGCAAGAGTTCAACATGGACAAATTTGAGGAAGTTCGTAGAGTTTTGCTGTTTAATGCTGGCTATTTTGGGCTGCCTAAGCACCAACGTGAGGCTAGGGTTGATAAGTTACTAAAGGATCTTGGGCTTTGGGACAAACGCGTAACACGGGTGCTTCAGTTGTCTGGTGGAATGAAGCGTAAATTGATGATTGCTCGTGCACTTTTACATGAACCTGAGATTCTTATTTTGGATGAGCCTACTGCTGGAGTTGATGTAGAATCTAGGCACTCTATGTGGAGATTTTTGCAAGATTTAAATGAGAAAGGAACTACAATATTGTTGACTACACATTATATTGAAGAAGCTGAAAGGTTGTGTGGTAGACTGGGAATTGTGCATGATGGGAAGATTATTGCTATGGATGACAAAGATCGGCTGTTGCGTCAGTTTGGGTCTGAGATCATTGTAGTTACATTAACTAAGCAAATAAAACAAATAGACAGTGCCAGATTTGGATACCCAGTTGAAGTTCAAGATAACTTTAAATTGATAGTTCGAGTACCTAAAGAGAGTTTTAACTATGAGGATTTTTTACGGAAGATAAATGATCTTCCTGTTGAAAGAATAGAGACTAGAAAAGCTACATTGGAAGATATATTTGTTAAATTGACTAAAAAAAGAGGGTTGTGATTAACAATACAACAAAAAAGATTAATGCTGTCTAAATAAGGTGTCCGCGACCACTGCGCTTGTCCATGGAAACTGTAGTTTCCAGGCGCAGAATCTTTGATTCTGCATCTTGGGACTTGGTTCACAAGTTCACCAAGGGATAGTGGGTGGGCAGAATAGCGTACAAAGAAGACTATAAAATAGCGCATTTGTGACTGAAAGGAGCAAATCTAGAGCGCTAATTTTGACTTCGCTGCGGCTCTGACAGCATTAATCTTTTTGTATGAGAAAAAACATTAAAATTAGAGGGAGTTAAGAATGTCTAGAGAATTAATTGCGTTTTGGTCTTTGTCTCGAAGAGAGATTGGACGTGTATTTAGAGTGTGGAAGCAGACACTAGTGCCTCCGATTCTTACTTCGCTGCTTTATATACTGATTTTTGGATACAGTTTAGGGTCTCGGATCACTGATGTTAATGGAGTTTCTTATTTACATTTCATTTTTCCAGGATTGATAATTATGGGAGTTATATCAGCGAGCTATGCCAATAGTAGTTCTTCGCTGTATATCAGTAAATTTGCTGGAAATATACAAGAATTGCTCGTTGCGCCTATGTCTTACATGTCAATCATTGGAGCTATTTGTCTTAGTTGCTTGACTCGTGGTTTGATTGTAGCTTTTGGGATCACTTTTATTGGATCATTTTATGCAGGAGTTAGTCCGCACAATTATCTGCTGCTTTTTGTTGTACTGGTTTTGACTAGTTTGTTGTTTGGACTTGCTGGGATAATAACAGCACTATGGGCAGAAAGTTTTGATGAAATGAATGTGTTTTCAGTGTTTGTTGTTACTCCACTGACTTATTTAGGTGGCGTGTTTTATGCAATTGATATGTTGCCTTCATTTTGGCAGAAAGTTTCACTGTTTAACCCAATCTATTACATAGTAGATGTGTTTAGGTATGGATTTTTAGGGATCAATAACAGTCCAGTATGGCTTAGTTTAGTAGTACTTCTTTGTTTGACAGGGTTCTTCTTCTTCTTGACAGTGTATCTACTGAAGGTAGGGTATAAGGTTCGGAATTAGAATTGGTTGAGAGGGTTTTTTGGTTGTATTTTTGAATTATTTGTTGTTATTGTTTATTTGCCTTATTTGTTATTATTATTATTCCATTGGTTTTATTTTTTTATTCTTCTTTTACGCTCTGTAGAAGATCTCGCGATGCTCGATGGGGGCGATTAGCGAATAGGCTCTTCTTTGCACTCGCTTACTTTGTTCGCTCGGGTCGTTTGCTGTTGCTCTAACGAATCTATTCTTGTTCTGCATTTTACGCCCCCCATACTTCTTCTACAGAGCTGTTATTTGAGGTTGTTATTGCTAATTATGAAGTTGATGGTGAGGAGGATGATTTTGTGTATGTGGTTTTGAGATTAATTGTAGTGGTTAAAAAGTATATGTTTTAGTGTAATTGTATTTTTAAAGACTAATATTTATAAAGAATGTAGTGGTTAAGATAGATATGCCAAGCATAGTAACTAAGAAAATAAATGGAAAAGAATACCTTTACCTAGTTAGATCTGTGAGGGAAGGTAGCAAGGTTATTCAAAAGACTGTCAAATATATTGGTAAGAAAAGGCCCATTCCTAAAGCTGAATTTGAGTGCATGATTTATTCTTTTGATATGAGGGATTGGATACTTGTTGATCGGAAGGATACTTTGGCTTATACTGAGCATCACAAAATGAAAGTTGCTTCTGAGACTTATAAAGAGTATTTGAAGGGTTTGGATTCTGTTTCTAGGCTCAAGGAGGGGCAAAAGTTTCTTAGTTTGTTTATTACTAGCAGCAACGCTATTGAAGGGTCTACAATGACAGCAAAAGAGACAAATGATTATCTGTTCAATGAAATTGTTCCTTCTAATCGTTCTAAAAAAGAATTGCATATGGCATCTAACTTACTTGATGCATGGAATTATCTTAAGGAGAATTCTGAGAGACTGCCTAAGAATGAAGACCTGTTTGAGATGCACAAACGTGTGAATAAGTATATTGAAGATGACTCCACCCTTGGTAAGTTTAAAAAGGTGCAAAACTATATTGGAGACATTTACACTAGTTCGTATTTGTATGTGTTTGAGAGAATGGAGAGTTTGCACAAATGGATTAGAACTTCTTTTAGGTCTGTGGATGACTTTGAAGTTGCTTTTTTATCACACGCACAGTTTGAGGTAATTCACCCATTTGTAGATGGGAACGGTAGAGTAGGAAGGTTGCTGCTCAATTGGATTTTGATTTATAAAGGACATATGCCACTTGCGATTAGAGAGAGTAGAAGGCATGAGTATATTACTGCGCTTGAGAACACTTGGTGCAACCAAGTCCCAAGAGCCAACGGAGTGCTCGCGGACAGTAGAAGAGGTGGAGTTGGCGCTATTTCGCAGTTTTGTTTTCAAGAATATATGGAGCAGTATGAGTTTGTTTAGACTTTTCTAAGGGTAGATTCAGTTTTATTAGTTTTGTATTCTTCCTTTACGCTCTGTAGAAGATCTCGCGTTGCTCGATGGGGGTGAATAGCGAATAGGCTCTTCTTCGCACTCGTTCTCTTCGTTCACTCGGGTCGTTTGGTTTTGCTCTAACGAATCTATTCTCTTTCTGCACCTTACGCCCCCCATACCTCTTCTACAGAGCTGTATGAATATGAGCTTACTTTGTAGGATAATAAAGATCAGGTTATTGAGGTGGATAATTAGGAGATTGATTATTAGTTGCAGTTGACTCTCTTGTTTCTTGGGAAGTTACTTGCTTTTAATGTCGCAGTGTGCCCAAAAGCTATATAAA
Organism: uncultured Methanosarcinales archaeon; assembly: GCA_964527395.1. GTDB lineage: Archaea > Nanobdellota > Nanobdellia > Woesearchaeales > GW2011-AR9. Next base: position 7,996 of record CAZGQD010000032.1, on the reverse strand, counting down.
GGGTCGATTTCTAATAAGTAGGATGAATTCTTGGAAAGTTGAAGAGCTTGTGGGTCGAGGGGTTAAATTGAATAACCCTATTTTGATTGAAGGTTTGCCAGGTATTGCAAATGTAGGGAAGATTTCTGTAGATTTTTTAGTGCAAGAACTTAAAGCTAAGAAGTTGTGTAGCTTTTTTAGTTACAAATTTCCTAATTCTGTGTTTATTAATGAAGATAATTTAGTAGAAGTGCCTAAGATTGAATTGTATTATAAGAAATTTAAAGATGCTGGGAAAAAGGATTTGTTATTGCTTACTGGAGACGTACAACCAATAGATGAAAGAAGCTGTTATGAATTTTGTGAAGTTATACTTGCAAAAGCAATGGAGTATGGATGTTCTGAGATAATTACAACAGGAGGAATTGGACTTACTGCACTGCCTGACAATCCTAAAGTGTATGTGACTGCTAATGATTCTAAGTTTTTAAAGGAGTTTTCTAAAAAAGGACTTGGAGTTGAGAAAAGAATCTTTGGAATAGTTGGACCTGTGATTGGAGTTTCTGGAGTTTTACTTGGTGTAGCTGCTAGAAGTAATGTTTTGGCTGCTGCTTTACTTGCTGAGACTTTTGCACATCAAATGTATCTGGGAGTGAAAGGGGCTGTTGCTATCACACGTGTTCTAGAAAAGAAGTATGCTTTTGGTGTGAAAGTAGAGCGAATGGAAGAAGAAATTGTTGCGCTTGAAAAGGAAGTTATGGCAAAAACAAAAGAGTGGCTTAAAGAAATGCAGTCCGGGAAGAATGAAGCTGGAGCTAAGTTGCGTGGAAAAGAGCATAATTATATTGGGTAGATGGTGTTTATTTAATTTTAAATTCGTTTTCTAAGGCAATTGTTTATAAAAAACTAGTAAAAATTAGCTCTAAAGTGGCTGAAGATTATTTAGAGAATGTGCAAAGATTAACTTTTTCATTAGTAGATAAGATGAAGGTTTTATGTGGACCAACTATTCCTTCCATTGGTTCTAAGTATACAGGGGTTGGTGAAGTAATGGGATTTGGAGATTATTTTAACACTGCAATTGCCGGACATAACCTAACATTTGCTATGGCTATGACTCAACACCCTTTACTATATGAAATTGTAGAAGATGGATCTATTTCACATGAAAATTTTCCTTTTGATAGATTAGTTGAAGCAAGAATATTGGAAGGATATAAGGTATTAGATCTTGGATGTGGAAAGAAGCCAACATTTGCTAGGGTAATAAGGCAACTTGGAGCAGAAACTTGGACAATAGATATGTTAGAAGCTAGGCAATTTTCAAGGTCTGGCTTTGATCCAAGACAAAAAGCAATTGAAGAAGAGTATCATATTGTATTAGATATTAATGATCAAAATGCTATTGATAGAGTGGTGGATAGGACTGGAAATGATTTAGATTTAGTTGCAGTAGCTATTTTGAGTACAGTGCCTGGAGAAGGAATGAGGTATTTTTCACCATATGAAGAGAAAATAAGAAAGCTTGCAATGTCTGTTCTTAAAATTGGAGGGGTGTATTTGCATGATACATCTTGGTTAAATGGAGCAGAACTTAAACCTTGATGTTTTCTGTTGAATTTGGCTGGAATTTAGTTGACTATAGCAAAGATTTAAATAAATGAACCTGCTTTGTGTTGTTAGCAGGTAAAACCTTCTTAGCAGTGTACCTTGAGGTGCGCGACATCATTAGTCTAATTGGGTTCTGCTCTCTTCTTTTTGAATAAATGAAATGTTCTTCTTTCTATTTTGATTATGTTCATAAATTCACTGTTCTGGTGTTCGAATTTTTGAAAACAAGACCAAGCTAAAATGTCAGCAAATTGTAAGCCAGACCAAGAGTGTGAATAACTATGATGTATTGAAACATTGTTTATATTAGAGTTAGATAGAAGTTTGGATAAAAAATAATTATCAAAATCTTTTCTTAGTAGTTCTCCTCCTTTAGATTTATCTATCTTAATTTCCAAGAAATTTTCATTTAATGAGAGGTTTTTTGCAAGTTTTCCAGCTACGAAATTGTATAATTTATGGCTATTTCTTCTTAAAAAATTACTAGATACCTTATTTTTCTCCAAAACTACAAAAAATATCTTAGAATTTTCTATTTTGTTCAAACAGTTTAGCATAAATTTGATTACTTCCTTTGAGGAATTGTTGGCTTTTATTTCAGTTATTTTATTTAATGTTTTTTTGAATTTATTTCTTCTCATATTTTTGATAATTTTATCTAAATCCTTTGGTTCTTTTATCAAAAGAGCAGAAAGGACTAGATACTTCGATCCTTTCATCCCACAATCACCACTCTCATCAATATACATGTAACTATACATCAATTTTTTAGAAATTTTCTTTTAAAATGCTTTTTTGGTGAATTTTCGTGGTTTTTCCGGAAAAGCATATGTTTCTTCGTAAATTTGAATATTTCAGCTTAAACTAATTCTTCATCAGGTGTTTTGTGAAGCCTAAAGCTAATAGTTTTTCATATGAGTCCCAGACATCTGTTGGAATCTCTTGATAAATTTGGAAGCCTTTTTCTGGATAGAACTTTATCCTTTGTAAATCTCCTACTATAATATTGATTAAATCGCTTTTTGAGATGTTTTTATTAGGATAATCTTGGTAGCTTATTTTTGGAGAACTTACTATTAGTTTTTTATCTGGCCAATGTTTTTTGATTGTGGCAAATGTTCTTCTCTTCATGTATGGTTTTTGTATTGCAATTAAAGAATTTATTTGAATATTATTATCTTGAAGAACCTTTTGCATGAAAAGAACGTTTTCACCACAATTTGTAGCTTTAGTTTCTAAGATGATCTTTTCTTTTGGAATGCCTAATTCAATTAATCTGTCTGCGAAAACTTCAGATTCTGGTTTTTCCCATGGAGTTTCAACCAGATCTCCTTTGTGAGCAATCCCTTCGGAAATTAAAATGAGTGGTGCATATTTCTCTTTGAATAGTTTAGCAGCATATTCTGCAACTCTTAAATCATGGCTACAAAGAATAAAAAGAGCATCTGCAGGTGCTAGAATGTGGTTAACATGGTGATAGTTCCAAACCTTTTTGGCTAGAATGTCAATTTCTTTTTGGCTCATTTAATCTAATTATTTGAAAAATGCTTATAATGGTTATGAATCAATTTAGCTGTTTTATTTATAAAGCCTTTCAGTTCATTGAAAACCTTTATAAATAAACTTGCTTTTTTAAGGTAAATGTTAAGTGATAATGAACTGAAAGAGATACTTTTGGAGTATTCAGAACTTAGGATTGGTATCAAAAGAAAGGCGTATGTAGATAAAATAATGAAGTACGTTGATAGAAGAGAGACTATTGTAATTAAAGGAATTAGAAGGTCTGGAAAATCTACAATAATGAGGCAAGTTATATCTGAACTTGAAGGAAAGCATTGTGTTTTTGTAAATCTGGATGATTATCGCTTTTTGGAGTACAAATCTATAGAACTTTTAGAGAAAATATTGCAATTAAGCTTAGGTTCTGATAGATTGTATCTTTTCTTAGATGAGATACAAACAATTCCTAAGTTTGAAAGTTGGATTAGAACACATTATGACAAAGAAACTAATGTGAAATTTGTTATATCTGGATCAAATTCTTCTTTAATTTCAAAAGACTTAGGAACACTTTTGACTGGAAGAGTATTTACTTTTGAAGTTGCGCCATTGACTTATAAGGAATTTTTGGATTTTTCTGAGGGTGATTTGGGTGAATATTTAGAATATGGTGGTTTTCCTGAAGTCGTACTGGAAAAAGACAAAGAAAGGAAAAAAGAGTTGCTAGTGAATTATTTTGATACTATTGTAGAAAAAGATATAATTTCTAAATATGGGATTAATAATAGCAAACAGTTAAGAGAATTGCTTAAGTACCTCTTATCAAATCCAGGAGTTAGAGTTAGTTTTAACAAGTTAGCAAAACAGCTGGGGCTTTCTGTAAATACTGTAAAATCATATTTATCTTTAGCTGAAGATGTGTATTTGATATTTGAAGTTCCGTTTTTCTCGTACTCAGCCAAAACTAAGTTTATTGGATTTAGAGTTTCTAAATATTATTCGATAGATTATGGCTTTGCTAAGATTTTTACTAGCAGATTTGAGAAATCAAAAGCTTATGAAAATACTGTAGCTATGCATTTTTTTAAGAAGAGAAAAGACTTGTATTATTGGAGAGAAAAAAATGAAGTTGATTTTGTAATTGATGCTCAGGCAATAAATGTGGTTGCAAGTAAGAAAATTCCTGAAAGAGAGTTTATGGGCTTGAAAGAAGTCAGAGAGAAACATAGATTCATTAAAAAAGAGATTCTTGTATCTGAAGAAACAGTTGAGGAGATTAGTGTATCTTTGAAGGAGTTTTTGCTTGCTTAGATTAAGTTGAGTGCTTGTCTTTGCTCTTCTTTGGCCTTACGTTTTAGATTAACATATTTGTCATCTAATGAGAATTTTGGAGGAAGAGGTCTTATTGCTTCTGAGTTACATTTAGGGCAATTATCTTGCATAGTATAACTTTGACAAGAATGGTTTGAGCACTTTTTTATGTATTTCATTGTTCTTCCATTTCGGCCTTTTGACGAGCGAAGTTTGAACTTGTTACTTTGCCATCAGAAAAACCTTGGACTACCTTTTCCATCTTTGAAAGGTCCTTTTCAGCGTTTTTGATGTTTTTGTCTTTGAAAGAAAAAGAATATTTACCAGCACCCATATATTTGATTACTAAGTCTGAACGTAAGTCTTGGATTTGTTCCAAAAGGGCCTTGATATCAGATACACCAGCAGGAGCGTAACTTTTTAAGGAAATTACACCCTTGAAAACAGCTAAAGGTTCTTTGAAACGTTGTTTTACTGCTTCAGTTAGCTTCTTTGCTAGAGCAGAGTCTATGTTTAGGTCTTTTAAGTCTAAGTCTTCTTTTGCAACTAATTTGAAAGCCTCATGTAAGTAAGTGTATTCTTTAAGGATATTTTCTGAGATCTCTTTATAGAAAGGGAAAAGTTTCTTTTTTTCTTCAGAAGCTAATTTAGTAATAATTTGCTCAGCCTTTAATTCTTGCTTGATTTCGTCCAACTTTTGTCTTTGCTGGTTAGAAGCTACCCTTCTTAAAGAAAGGTCAATGTGGCCTCGCTCTTTGTTAATTCTTAGAACTACACAAATGATTTGCTTATCTTCTTTAACATAATCTCTTAAGTTTCTAATTCTACCTGGAGCAATCTCAGATATGTGAATCATTCCTGAAGTGCCATACTCTAGAAGGTCAGCGAAAACAGAACTGTGAAAAATCTTGGTAACTTTACAAAGAACTACGTCACCTTCCTTAACTTGCCTTGTTTTTTTGTATAACATTCTTGGTTGGTCTCCTTTATAGCTCTCTTTTTGGTAGAGCCTGTTAAGATAAGTTAAATGAAGTTCTTTTAAAAGTTTGCTCAAAAGAACAACTAATTTAATGGATTTCTAGAACTCGTGCAGAAATTTTAGACTTACCGCCAGTTGGGTAGACCAATTCTCTTTCACAAACTAGGCAGGATACCTTAGTTGAGGCATTACCATAAACAGTTTGCTCATTTTTACACTTTGGGCAACGTACTTTAATAAATTTTGATCTTGTTTCGCTTTTCATTGGACTACACCATTTCTACACGTTTTGCTCGAATTCCTTTTGATTGTACACTTGTTTTTTTACAAGTTTGACATGCGTATCTTAAATCTGTCTTTTTTGTGGATTTTGCTCCTGAACGCTTAAATTTAGTTACAGCAGGCTTAGAATACCTACCTAAGTTACCGTTCCCTCTTGCTAGACCTCTATTTCTTGCTCGGTACTTTGAACCTTGGCTTAGAGAACTTGCAGTTTTACGCTTATTTTGAGCAACTTTACACTCTGTGTGCTTTCTGCAATACTTACAGTATCTTTTTTGAACTTTTGGGATTTTCATAAGTAAAGCGTTCTGGCGGCTATCTGTTTATAAAGGTTACGCCCATGAATGTGCTTAATTGAACTTAGAATTCATCTAATGAGTCTGGTTTTGAAGGTGTTTTACTTGTTTTTTGGTCGTTTTCTTGAGTGGTTTCTTGAGTTTCGGGATTATTTTGGCTTTCTTGATTTTCTTCTTGATTCTTTAGGTGCTTGATGATGGCTTTAGCGAATTGGTTTGCGGCTTCTGGGCCGTTAGCTGTAATTAGGTTCTCGTCTATAACTACTGGCTCATTGAGGTATTCTGCTCCACAGGATTCTAGGAGAGGGCCTTGGGTTGTGTCGCCGTTCCAAACAGTTGCTTTTTTGCCTCTTAAAGCGCCTGCTTTAGCTAGAATGGTTGGAGCTATACAAATAGCTGCTAGAAGTTTGTTAGCTGTTTTTGTTTGTTTGATTAGCTCATGTACTCTTTCATCGTCTTGATAGATAGTTGCACCTGGACCGCCAATGAAGACTAAAGCTTGGTATTCTTCCATGTTTAATTCTTGTAATGTTAGGTTGATTTCGCAAGTCCCACCTAGTTTTCCTACTGCTGTACCTAGGTTTTTTGCTATGGTGCTTACTGTAAAACCTGCATTTTTTAGAAGTTTGAGAGGGACATCATACTCTTCGTCACGATAACCTTCATTTGCTACTACGAGAGCTATTCTCATGTAAGCTTGGTAGGATTGGGTGTTAATAAGCTTTACGTAGCTAAATTCTTATAAATAAGATGGAATTTTGCGGATTCATGAGATCAATAGATCATTTGTTAGTTTTTGGAGGAGGAGAAGATTTTACTAGAAGAAGAGCAGTGAATGCAACTGCTTGGTCTATTATGAATGAATTTAAAGGTCCTGTAACAATGACAGGTAGATATTCTGGAATGCTTGGAGTAGATCTAGGATATATTGAAGCCGAAAGAATGAGAAGAAATATGATTCAAGGTTTTAAAATGGATAATTATGGTGGAGTTGATGCTTCTGATATTCTTGTAGAAGATCAAGGTTTGGATGGTCTTAGTTGCTTATGGAGAACTGCAAAGTTGTGGAGAGAGGAAGGAATTGCTCCTAAAAAAGTTGGAGTTGTTACTGATAGGCTTTCTGTAGGAGGAGTAAGGCATTGTGCCAAATATATGCTTGGGAATCAAGTAGAAATTGTTCCTATTGCATCTAGATATGAAGATTTAGCTCCAATGTCTATTGCTACAAATATGGCTGTTTATATGGCATTAGGTTTGGATCTTAGAAAGATGGAAAGACAAGGGATGGTTGTACGTGGTGATCCAGATTCATTTGATTCTTATATGGAAACACTATTTCCTTTTGGGCCTGGTTGTCTTGACTTAGAAACTGGTGTTTGGGATAATGATAGATTGATGCAAACACGGTATGGGAGAGGAGTTGTTGCTAAAACGTCTGGAATTGGAAGAGCTCTTGGTTGGAGCAAAGCTTACCGGAATGCAGAATTAAAATAAAATTAAGGAAAGTAAATAGAAGTTATACTCAAAGTGTTTAGTATACTCACGGGAACCGTTCGAGACTTGGTTAATCACCAAGTATTCGTATATTTTTTGTGTAAATACTAAGCACTTTCATGGAAATTTCTTAGAATTTCCAGATGCAAAATCTTTAGATTTTGCATTTCGAGATAGTAAATGTACGATTATTTCGCACATTTACTTTATTTGTTTTTCTTTACGGCTTGTTTGATTTTGTCAGGGTTATAACCAATGAGAATTTCTTTGCCAATCTTGATAACTGGTGTTCCTACTTGACCAGAAAGATCTAAGATTTCTTTTCTAGCAATTTTGTCTTCACTAAGGTCCTTTTCTTCATATTGGATTTTTTGCTTATTTAGAAAATCTTTGGTCTTCTGGGACCATGGACAGATAGGTGAAGTATATATGATTAATGCCATCTTCACTTTTCTAAATGAGCTGATATATAAACCTTAGGCTTTGAGAGGCGCTGTCCTAAATCATAAGTGAAGAAACCCCAAAGCTAAAATATCGCTTTGGG
>CAZGQD010000031.1:0-17481 GCA_964527395.1 uncultured Methanosarcinales archaeon | reverse complement strand
TTAATAAACAACATCTAAAACAACCATTAGCTTTATAAACTATCATTTACTTAAGTAAACATATGTATAAAAAAATAAACGATACTGATTTAAAAACCCTAACTTTATTCACAAAAGGTTACAATAAAGAATATTATATCAGAGAGCTAAATAAGCTTTTAAAAGTAAGTCCTAGAACTTCTTTTGTAACACTAAAAAAAATGGAGAAATTTGGCATTTTAAAGTCAAAACTAAGGGGTAAGATTAAAACTTATTCAATTGTGAATTCACATATTTCAAGAGAATTCTTTATTCTAACAGAACAATACAAAAAAATACAATTCTTAGAAAAGAACCATCTAATTAAGGAAGTTTTAGAGAAAATAGATCAACATATTCAAGGTATAGTAATAGTCTTTGGCAGCTTTGCAAAAGACACACAAAAAGAGGATTCAGATTTAGATCTGTTCATAGTTGGTAAATACAACGAAAAAGAGATAAACAAAGTTTCAAGAATCTATAATTTAGAAATTGATATCAAAACTTATCCAAAAAGGACATTTAAAAAATACATAACTGAAGATATACTTCTCAAAGAGATAATTGAAAACCATATAATCATAAAAGGGACAGAGAATTTTGTAAACACTATTGCAAAATGGATAAGATAAAATGGTGCTTAAATCAAAAGACAGGTATTGAATTAGTTGAACCAAGTGAAAATTTAAGAGATGCACATATTCTCAAAGCAGAAGAAGCATTAGAAGTATTACAGGGAACAAAAATTAAAGATTGGCAACTTACTACTGCTTATTATGCAATTTATCATGGAATTTATTCACTTTTAATGAAAATAGGTATAAAATGTGAAATTCATTCATGTACAATTGAGTTTACAAAGAAATTTCTAAACAATCATTTCACTGAAGATAACTATGGTTTAATTGACAAAGCTTTCTCTGCAAGAATAGCATCACAGTACTATGTAAATAGAAAAGTGCCTAAACAAAATTATGAATTAATCATGAAAAAAGCTCCATTATTCTTAGTCAAATGCAAAAATATCATTATAGATCAAAACGAACTTATTAAGATCAGAACAGCCTTAAAGGTATTATTCAAGCAAAAAAAAGCTAAAAAGTAAATTCACTCATTCTCCCAAGACAAACCTTTTAAGCAACCCACACAAACAAACACAAGATACAAATGGATCCTAGCATCAAATTAGCTCTCCAAACTATAAAAGAGAATAAGCAAGCAATAGTCTTCTGTTCATCTAGAGCCAGCGCTGAAAAGACTGCCGAAGACATAGCTAAACAACTAAAAAAACAAAACAACAGCATCAACAACACAGAATTAGCAGATAAAGCCAGCAAAGTAGTAAGTCCACCAACAAAGCAATGCAAGAGACTAGCACTCTGTCTAACCCAAAACATTGCTTTTCATCATAGCGGTCTAGCAGCCAAACAAAAGGCCATAGTAGAAGATACTTTCAGAGATAGAAAGATATCAATCATCTGTTCAACTCCAAGCCTAGCAATTGGTCTCTCACTACCAGTTTTCCGAGTTATTCTAAAGAGCCTAAAAAGATATAGCCCCAGGTTTGGTATGGACTGGATCCCTGTTTTAGAATATTTACAAATGGCTGGTAGAGCTGGACGTCCAGAGTACGAAAAGTTCGGTGAAGCAATTGCTATAGCAAAAGACGATTTCCAAAAAAACGAAATATATCATAAGTATGTTCTAGGCGAACCAGAAGAGATTTACTCCAAATTAAACGTAGAACCAGTATTAAGGATGTACCTCCTATCATTGATCTCTTCAGGCCTAATTAAAGACGAGAAAAGCATGAAATCATTCTTCTCAAAAACATTTTGGGCAGCTCAATATGATGACATGGATGAATTAGAAAGCACTATGCAAAAGATCCTAAACATGCTCTGGCGTTGGAGATTCATCACAATCAATAGTGAAGAAGCAAGTAAAGAAAACGAAGAAGACGACGAAGCCAATTTCACAGCAGCAACTAAAACAGCTAAAAAATCAAGCAATTCCAGCACAAACCTCTTCCAATCAGGCCTAAATTTACTCAAACCAAACAAATTCCAAGTAAACGAAAACAACACAAACACTAGCAACAATCGCTCCTTAAGATCTACTAGCATCGGCAGACGTGTCAGCGAACTCTACTTAGATCCCTTAACAGCCTATCAATTAATCAAGAAACTAAACGTAGCAAAACAAAAGAAAAAAACTAGCAAAGAACTAACTCCTTTTTCCTACCTACAGATGATCAGCCACACTTTAGAGATGAGACCTCTCCTAAGAATCAAAGTAAAGGAACAAAACAAGATCCAATCACATCTGTTAGAACACTACGAAGCTCTTTTAGAGCAAGAACCTGACCAATTTGATTTAGACTACGACGAATTCATGAACTCCATCAAAACTGCAGCATTCTTCCAAAGATGGATAGAAGAAGAAAAGGAAGAAACCTTACTAGAAGATTTCGGCATCAGACCAGGTGAAATCAGAGCAAAGCTAGAAACCGCTAACTGGCTAATCTACGCCTGCACAGAGCTTCTTAAAGAACTAAACAATAAAGAATTAAGGTCCGACCTAATCAAACTAAGAATCAGAGTCAAATCTGGTGTCAAAGAAGAACTCCTTACTCTACTAAAATTAAGAGGCATTGGAAGAAAACGTGCCAGAAAGCTCCACAACAACAACATCAAAGACTTAAGAGATTTAAAAGCCATCGACCAAGCCAGTTTAACCCAACTCTTAGGACCAAACTTAGCCAAAAACATCAAAGAACAGCTAGGCCAAGAAGCACAAGAGCCAGTTAAGAAAGGTAAAAGAAAAGGCCAAATGGGTTTATTGAAGTATGCTTGATGCCTGCTCAGATATGCAAATAAGTAACTTTTCCATCAACTTTCAAAAAGAACTCAGAATTAGGGGCTTCTACTTAACTTATAAACAAATATCTATCAAGGAAGGACTTAGAGTGCCAACTTTTTACAAATACAATGATCTAAAAAATAGATACAAATTTTAAGAACTAGTTATTTTGATGAATTGTTTTAATTCCTTTACCCATTCTGGATCTTTCTTAGCTGCCTCTATCTCTGCCATTAATGCCTGCCACTCTTTATTTCCAGATTCAATAATAGTTCCCATCTTTATAACAATCTAAAAAAGCAAATAATTTATATAAACTTTTCTAGATATTTTACAAAAAAACAACACCTCTTACCCATAATTGAAGCTAAAACCTTCCTTTTTGATTTCTTCTATCAAATAATGGATCTCAATATTTTTGATCTCAAAATTCTTTCGTAAGTCTTCTACAAATGTATCAAGTCCACGTACGTTCTTTTTAAATACTTCAACAATCAAGTTCCATCTGTTATTCACTTTATAAATAGAATTCACATTTGAGCAAGCTTCCAGATACAAACGTACATCTTCTAGTTGAGAATATTCCACATTCAAAAATATTTGAGCATGACAGTTATGCCCAAGTAAAGAAAAGTCCACTAAAACTGTATTTTTTCGTATCACTCCACTTCTTTTGAACTCCTTCATAAAATCATAAAGGGTTGATATTGGTATCTTTGTCCTTTTGCTAATTGAGGTTAACTTCTCTCTAGAATTTTCCCTCAAACACTTCAAAAATATTTTTCTTTTCTTATCTATATTTGTTTCTTTTAAATCCATTTAGTACTCACAAAAATATAACAAGCAATATTCTCTTTTTAACTTTATATCTTCTCTAGTACAACATGTATATACCCGTAGTATATAAATAAAAAATATTTTTACGAGAAAACCACTACATTTCCGGAAGAACCACGGAAAAACAGCCTCAAGACATATTTAAACAAAAATCACAAAAATATTCATGCTCCAAGATTTAGAACAAAGAATAAATAATTTATCACAAACTCACCACAAACTCAAGTTCCAAGCCACAATAGATACTAATCCTGCTCTAAAGCTCTTAGAACACATTTTCTACTGCGTTAAAAATTCTCCTCCACCAGAAATAAATGCTCTATTTAGAGAACAAAATCGATATGTGGCTGATCTTCTAAACTGTTTAAATACTCTAAGAAGAAAATCCAAAACTCAAGCAAATAGAGCAAAAGACAACCTCACAAGAACCCTAAGAAAAAGTAAAACACAATTAACAGACACAGATATTTCAGATTTAATCAGACAATACGATGCTCAAAAAGCCATTTTAGACGCATCATCAAGCACAGAAGACCGAAAGTTCTATCAAACTCAATTAAGAAAAGCAGTAGAACTAAAAAGGCAAATCAGAGCAATAAGGCCAAAACTAAGCAATTATAACAACAATAATAGCAATCAATCAACAACATTTGAATACTATGAAGACTTCTTCGAAACAATTCACCTTTACACTCAAGACCTATCAATTCAAACAAGAGAATACTTCGAAGTTTTCCAACATGCAAGGGCCCAGTTCCAACTAGCTCCTAGCTCCCAAGGCAACAAAAGATCCTTCCAAGAGCTAGATCCATACTTAATTTCAATAAGAACAACTTTCTCAAACCTAAAACAAGATATAAACAATATCAACAAAGACAGATATGATATAGCTTCAAGGCTTCCAGCAAGACTGACCTATCATCCAGAATAAAATTAATAGAAAAAAAACAAAATTATACGCCAAAATACTAGAAAATCAAAGATTTTCTGTACAGGAAAGCAAAGCTTTCCTTGTATCGTAAAAATATCAAAAAAATGTATCTAAGCACAAAATATTCATTTTTCATGAAAATCCACGATCTCAGAAGCATAAAATAATTCTGTATTACGAGAAAACACCCTTTTCTCCGGAAAATATCCTTAAAATATTCGATTTTACGAGAATTTCATAGTTTCTCCGGAAACCTTCCGGAAAAACAACCATAACGCATTTTTAAACAAACCACTCCCAAATCCCACAACTAAGCAAGAAGCAAAATAAAACACAAACTTTGCAAACCACAAACACCACACAAATACAAAAATAATAAAAACAATATCTTCTTGCTTTAAGTTGTGGAGGAAAAAAAATGAGAGAATTTTATTGTAATTTAGAGGCTGAGACAAATAGTGTAGACGACCCATTAAGAAGGAGACTTTCAAGAAATTTTGAATACCATAAATTGGGAGAATTAGTAGAATTAATGTTAAAAGATGATTCAGACCAACCTTATACTGGAACACAACCTGCAATGAGAGATGAAATTCAAGGGATTTACGATTCAAGAAAATCCAGAAATACCACAGTAACTCTAACAGCTACAGATGAAGAAAGAACTCCAATAAGAGTTTTATCTTTAGCAGAAAAGTTAGGTGATCATTACCAAGATATTTTATGTAAAATTGTTACAAACCCAGAAAGTGATGATGCATCTTTGGATGATAATATCTACTTATCAATAAAAAAAGTAGGATCTGGTGGTGCAAATGACTATCTCTGAAACTTCAAGTGGCAGAGATTATTCTACAACTTCAAGGTGGCTAGATCCAAATATCTCTCAACAGCAAAGAAAAAATACTGCAAATAATCTACTAAAAAATTTTCCTTCATTTTTTTATTTTTCAGACAACAACAATAATCCAAACGCAACTCTTGAAACAAAGTTAGATCTCCCAAATGCAAATGATGCCACAGAAGACGACATTCAAGATATAAACTCCTTAATTTATCAAAATTTTTCAAAGAAATGTGAGAATATCAATATCACTGAATATGCGTTAGAAAAAGCAGAATATATTGTTCAAAGATTCAAAGAACTTCGAGAAGAAAGAGGTATTTTTCAAAATAGTGAAATTGCTTTCCAGATGTTAGGCGAAAAGGGAAGCAGCACAATTGATGACGTAATAATTGAACTAGATCAAAGAGTCACAGGTAGCTTATGTGAAATGACAAGAGAGGATCTAACTAACAAAGAAATTGAGGCTAGAAACAAACAGGTTATTGCTTGGGGTCATTCTCATACCGGATTTAGAGTATTTTATTCTGATATGGATGATGAAACAATGCGTACTTTTTTCGATCCAAAAGGATTTGAAATATCTCTTTTCAATGATCAAAAAGATTCACCTAAAGCCAAAATTTTTTATGGGATGGTTCTCAATGAAGCAAAAGATCAAAGAGCATTAAGGTTATTAGCAAAAGTACCACAATACCATGTCTCTGAAACAGACGGAAAAAGAGAATGGAGTCTTACTTACAAAGAATTAGATTTTGAAACAACTCCATGTAGAACCAGATCAGAAGAGATATTAAAATTTGATACTTCAGAAAACCAGTTTGATGAAATATCTTACACTGAAAATACCAATCAAATAGAAGATCAGGAATCAGAGCAAGTTCCAGAAGATATTCTCTCAGAATTAAAAATTCTTTATGATGATAGGGGAAATATCAATAATTGGTTAGAAGAAAGAATAATCCCTGAAAAAAATAGACTTAGTGATGAAGAGAAAGAGAGAATAGATAATATTTTGCTAAACAGAGTATATATTTCAATAGATGGCGGATACAATGCATTAAGCCAATATAAAGTAATAAATAATTCTCTCACACAACAAAAACCTTCTAGAAACAGAGAACAAATTGCAGGAAGAGATGATCTCATTAATTTCACCCAAGTTCAACGTAGATTGGAAATATTAGGTGAAAGAGACAAAGCAAGACAAAATTCGATTAAAAGAGTTCAACAAGTAAGCGGATATCTTAATGACAATTTTAAAAAACTTCAAGGGATCTATTCTACTCTAGAGACTAGATTTAACGATTTAGAAGAGAGATATGCTGCTTTAGAAACAAGATATAATACCTTAGAAAGAGATTATCAAAGCTTAATCTCACAACAAAATCAAGATCAAGAAATTTGAACAAATTAGTTTCTAATTTTGAAGGAAAAATCAATGGCAAATAAAGATAGCGACAGCTCCATCCCTACATCATATAGGATAGGATTTAGAGACATTATTAATGGTGAATTCCCTAATTTATCATTAAGGGATCTAATAGAAGTTCCTGTAAGAAAAGATTTACAAAGGCCAATTATTGATAAAAATTCGCTTGAAAGAGAAGTGCTGATCGACATAAACGAAATTCCAGAAACATTTTTGGATTTTTTTACTAAAACAAGAGAACAATTTGGGATAATAAATGGATTATTATACACAAGTAAAGAATCAAGAGCATCAAAAAAAGCAGCAAAATTCACCTTATCACGTGTAGGACAAGTAGAAGAATTAGAAAGAATATATTTTGAAAGACATAAAACTGAACTCGAAGATATAGTTTTATCTGCAATAGGCGGATCAAGAATAGGTTCAGACTTTAAAGAAACGATAGATAAATTTGAAACAAGAATCAGTGAAGACAAATTAGATAAGTTAATTATGGGTGATGTAGTAAATGCTTATTTTAATTTAGCAGAAAACAGAAATCAACAAAGTTATGATCAATTTAATGAACCTTTAATAGATCTCTCCTTAGAGGAATTATTTTACGAAGGATCATTACTATTAGAATATTTAAAAAACAATGATGTTGTAAGCATATCAAGTACAGTATATTCTATTACTCCTAGAAATAATAATCATAATCCTGGCGGAATATTCAGACATGGTAGATCTACGTTTTCTCCATCTGGTAGACTTATATCTACAAAACAGTTTGCAGCTGGGTATAGGAAATTAATAAAAAATAGATTACAAGAAATTGCCAAAAGAAAATATGCTTTAATCACCAGAAAAATTGAAGATATGCAATGTTACCTAGACAAAGCAAAAGATAAATCACAAAGGATAACTGAAAGAAAATATAATGAATTCACATTAACTCATGTTGCTGGTCAAGAATACAAAATAGAAATAGACGTCCCAGAATATGTTATAAACATAAAAGACGAATTTTATGCTTTTAATTCAACAAAAATATTTCTTAGATTACTTTATGATGGTTCAACAATTAGAATCCCAAACCCGCCTAATGTTGGAGCTGGTTATCAACATCTATTTAGCATAATTGATGGAAGACTTTGTTCTGGAGATGATTATTGGGAGAACTATTCTGATTCCACAGTAAAATATCCCATAAACGACAGTTCTCTTCCAGATAGAATCTCTAATATTCTAAAAAGAGCTTTTAATATTTTAACAATAAGTTTTATTCCAGGAGAGACATCAGATGGTTACTTACCAAGATCTCAAGCAATGAA
This sequence comes from uncultured Methanosarcinales archaeon, assembly GCA_964527395.1. Classification (GTDB taxonomy): domain Archaea; phylum Nanobdellota; class Nanobdellia; order Woesearchaeales; family GW2011-AR9. Next base: position 9,244 of record CAZGQD010000031.1, on the reverse strand, counting down.
TCAGTTTGAAGCAAAGGCATATGCTCAACGCAATAATATTGACTTCTATTATAATCTTACTAAAGAAAAATCAGGACCAAAAAGATTTGCAGATTTAAAATGAACACAAATAATAGAAATGTCTTAACTTGGGGAATAGAAAATCAAGTACTCTTAGAACAAAAAAGAGTTGCAGTTCTAGGCTCAGGAAATCTTTCTCAAATAATTTCAGCTTCTTTAGCTGGTTTAGGTGTAGGTACAAAAAAACAAGGTGGTGCAATAATCCAAATAGGTGATGGAGTTTTCTCAGATAAGCAAAAAGACCTTCTTGCAATAGAATCAAGATCAAGAATTGGCCAAAGAAAAATTAAAACCTTCAATTCTGTGATCAGTAAAATAAATTCAGACACAAACTATTTAACTTTTCCAAGTAGTTTTTCAGCAGCACTACTCTTAAGTTTAGGCGCTGATTATCTAATAGACGCAACAAATTCACCAAGATCAAAACAAACTTCTGCAGAATTTTGCCAAAAGTATAATATTCCTATGCTTAGCGTTAGCAGTTCTAGGTACAGGGCTGCTGTAACAACATTAAATCCAAACGATAAAAATGCAGTAAGTAGTAATTTAAGGTCATTAACACATCAATCTTTTAAAGGTCTAACTCAACACCTTCCAACAAGTTGTATTGCTTCTGGCTTAGCTTTAGAAGAATTAAGAAAAAGTTGTTTTAGATATGAAGGTGCAGATGACTCATTGGATAATTTAACTTCTTTTCATTATAACTCATTATCATTTTATAAAAATAGATTAAGATCTGATCTAAATCCACATTCTACAGATCTAAGTCAATATAAAGTCCTTGTAATTGGTGCAGGAGCTTTAGGTAATTTTGTAGCTTTAGGATTAGCAGATTTAGGAATAAATCATGATATAATAGATTTTGATACTATAGAAGGACACAATTTAAACAGACAACTTTTATTATATGGGGGAGAAGACAGATACAAAGCAGAAGTTTTAGCTCAAAGATTAAAAAGATATAATCCAAACATAAAGATAGGCGTAGAAATAGCAAAGTTAGGCAAAGTAAGTAAAACCTTAAAGGGTGATCAAATTTGGCTAGATAAATTGGTGGACGAAGAAGCAAAAAGAATTGGATTTCCTAACCCAGAATTTAATTCAAAAGCTGAATTGAAGGAGGCTATCTTAAAAAAATACGAATTAAATGAAAAAAAAGAAGGAAAAGGCATAAAATTATTCACAAGAAGTGACATTTTCGAATATGGCTATGATTTGGTTTTATGCTGTGTTGACAACAAATTTGCTAGAATTTGGTTAGAACAGATGTGTCAATCCAAATACTCAAAAGAACAACCAGGTATCCCATTAATTGATGGGGGAACCTCACACGATTCTGGCCAAGTAGCAGTTTATGTACCAGGAAGATACAACAGAATCAGAGACCCATTAAGTCTTCTTCAACAAAGTGCTAGATATGAAAGTTGTATAGATAATCCTGCTGGAAGCGTAGTTATGTCAAATTCTATAATTGGTGGAATGATGGTTACAGAAGCAGTTAAAGTTCTTACTGCTACTTATGAACCAAGAAATCAGATGCTAATAAACTACGACACAAAAAATCCCAGAAGAATCAACCAAATTGGCAGGATCTGAAAGAAATAAATCATCATATCCAACCCAAAAACAACTAATTAACCATAGTTAAGTTTATAAATAAAACTCCAAATTTCTCCTTTAGGTGACTATCATGGAAAGCGAAGACAAAGATATCAATCACAAAGAGACAGATTCAGATCAAAAAGACAAAAAAACCAAGAAAAAGAAGAAAACTAACCCTTTAGATGATTATTTGAAAGACTTAGAAGAATACGAAAAAGACTGTAAACCAAGGTCTCTCATGGATAGTACATAAAATAAGATGAATATCAAAGAAATCAACACTGCTAGAAGCATTTGTATCAAAGAATGCAGAATTTCTGATTCTGCGTCTGAAAAACGTATTGTTTTTCATGAAACTTGCTGTGAGAGCTACAAAAGATCAGTGGGACGTTGCTTCAATTGTCCAGATGCACCTGATTTCCAAGATCCAGACGAAGAGATATACTAAAAAAAGAGTAAAATAGAAAATGTATGGGGGGCGTCGATTGCAGAAAGAGATAATAAACTTCATAGCAAACGACCCGAGCCCTTTGGCGAGCGCGGAGAAGAGCCTATTCAGCCTCGCCCCCATCGAGCAATGCGAGATTTTCTATTTTGCTCTAAATAAAAGTGAATTAAAATGGCAAATAACAAAATAATGTTCCCACCAGAAGTGGAGGTCTGGTACATCTTACCAGCAATCAGAAAAGAAATAGCTTTAGGTCTAATCAAAAAAGGCCTTTCCCAGAAACAAATAGCTACAATCCTAGGTGTCACAGAAGCTAGTATCTCTCATTACAAAAAGAACAAAAGAGCCTCAGAAAATATTCTAACAGCAGAAGCAAAACTTCTAACAGCAGAAGCTACAAACAGCATCACAAAAGATCCAAGATCATATTACAAAGTAACTACAAGACTTTTAGACCAAATTAGAAAATCAGGACTTTTGTGCGACCTTTATGAAGAAAAAACACATTTGGAAGAAGAACACCGAGCTTGTACAGACTGCAAATTACAAGAGAAAAAGCTCTGTTTTGAAGAAAGCTAAGAAAAAAACAGCCAAGCAAAGAAAGAAACAACAAAATGCCACCAGAAGCTAAACAACAAGGAACTGCAAAAGATCAGAATCTAGTAAATGATAATACAAAAGAATCTGCAATCAACATAGACATCAATAGAGACCTCTACGACCATGCTGATGATCACAAGGCTAAGTTTGTAGCAGAACCAGGTATCAACGAAGAAGTAGTTAGACTAATCTCTAAAACCAAACAAGAACCAGAATGGATGCTACAAAAGCGTCTCAAAGCTCTAAAATTATTCCAAAATACAAAAACTCCAACATGGGGACCAAACATAAAAAAACTAGACCTAAACAAAATCACATATTTCGTAGACCCAAATGCAAAAGAGTCAACAAAATGGGAAGACGTACCTGAAGAAATAAAAAATACATTCGAGAAATTAGGTATCCCAGAAGCTGAACGAAAAGCTCTAGCTGGTGCAGGAGCTCAATGGGATTCCGGAATGGTTTACCACAACCTAAAAAAGTCTCTTAAAGACAAAGGTGTAATCTTCGAAAATATGGACACAGCCATAAAAAAATATCCAAAGCTAATAAAAGAACATTTTATGACAAAATGTATTCCGATTAACGACCACAAATTCATCATGCTTCATGCAGCAGTCTGGAGCGGAGGAACATTCATTTATGTTCCAAAGAACACCAAAGTTGACCTCCCTTTGCAAGCATATTTTAGAATGAACCAAGAGAGTGGAGGACAGTTCGAACACACTTTAATCATAGTTGATGAAGGCGCAGAGCTCCACTACATCGAAGGTTGCTTTACTGAAGGAAACAAAATAATTACAAAAGAAGGTCACAAAAAGATAGAAGAAATAAAAAAAGGGGAGCTTGTTTTGACAGATGATGGAACTTTCCAAAAAGTAACAAAAAAATATTCAATGCCATTCACAGGAAACATTGCAGAAATAACAATTCAAGGAGATCCAATAAATAAAATAACTGTAACTGACGATCATCCATTTCTTTATATAGATAAAAAAAGAGCAAATGAAAGAAATAGTACATGGAAACCAAGATGGAATTTACCAAGATTTTTCAAAAAAGGTGATTATTTAGCAATACCAATAAACAAAACAGTAATTTCAAATAAAACTCATGTCTGCAAAATAAAGAAATGGGATAATAAACAAAAAACTTTCAAGAAAGTAAACAAAAAGATTCCTTCAACAAAAGAATTTTTTAGGTTAGCAGGATATTACCTAGCAGAAGGAAGCATATCTGGGGGCTTTTATCTAAACTTCTCTTTTAATATAGGAGAAAAAGAATATATTACTGATGTAAAAAGGCTACTAAAGAAAGTTTTCAAAATAGAAAAAGTATTAGAATTTCCTTATAAAAAAAACAATGGAATTAATTTAGTTGTGAGCTCAGTGGAATTGTGTAGGATCTTTCAGCAATTTGGCAAAGGAGCAAATAAAAAGCACATCCCTGAATGGATGATGTTAGAAGATCCAGAAAAACAAAAAGAACTAATTAAAGGTTATTTTAGAGGAGATGGTAATTATTACAACAAGAGATCAAAAAAAACAAATGCATTAAAGGAGATGTTTAGAATAAACTCTGTTTCAGAAGAGTTGATAGTACAATGTAAGGACCTATTGTTAAGACTTGGTGTTGTTGCTTTTATAAACAAAAGAGACAGAACAAAAGAAAATAGGCAAACAATGTACACTTTAGGTATAACTGGAGATCACATGCTTAAATTCTCAAAAATAGTAAGTGTGAAAATAAGTGAAAAAGTTAATGGAAAAAATAGAGGGAGCAGATTAGGAATAGACCAAAATTTTGCTTATTTTCCTATAAAAAATATTGAAAAATATCAAGTAAAAGAGAGATTAGTATTTAATTTAGCTGTAGAAAAAAGAGAAACATATTGCGTAAATGGTGTTGTAGCACACAATTGCTCCAGTCCAAGGTACCAAGAATCATCACTTCACGCTGGTTGCGTAGAAATCTTCGTAAAAAAGAACGCCAAAATGAGATACACAAGTATCGAGAACTGGTCCAGAAACGTATTCAACTTAAACACCAAAAGAGCCCTTGTTTATAAAGACGCAAATATGATTTGGGTCAACGGTAATATGGGCTGTCTCACAGGAGATTCACAAATTTTCACTTCAAAAAATGGACCAATTCCTATAAAAGATATTGAAGTGGGAGAAGAAGTTCTTACATGGAATAAAGATAAAAATTCTATAGAGAATAAAATCATTACAGCAAAAATGAGTAGCGGAAAGAAAAAAGTTTTTTCTATTAAAGCAGGTGGCAGGGAACTTAAAGCATCTGCAAATCATCCATTTTTAACCTTAGAAAGGATTAAAAATAACTCTAAACACAAAAAAGGATTCTTTCATGCATCATGGAAAGCATTAGAAGAATTAAAAGAAGGAGACGTCATAGGCATAATAAAAAAAGCTGATTTAAAAGAAAAAAAGTTAAAAATACCAGAATATAATTATAATAAAAAAATAAAAACAAAAAACCAATATACTTCTTTTTTAATGAATTCAAAATCATTATTTAATCAAGAGATTATTCTTCCTAAATATTCAAATAATGATTTTATGTGGTTTTTAGGAATATTATTAGGAGATGGTTTTGTTGATAATAAAAGTAACAAAATTAACATTGCTCTTCATAAAACTGATGATCTCAGGAGTACTTTCATAAAAGTTGTAAAAAAATTATTTAATTATGAAATTAAAAATAGGGAAGAAAGATATATAGAGATATATTCAAAAGCTATTTGTGATACAATAAAAAAAATAGGTTTCACTGGAACTGCAAAAACAAAAAAAATTCCAAAATGGGTTTTTACACTTCCAAAAGATCAAATAAATAATTTTCTCGCTGGTTATTTCGATGCTGATGGACACCCTTCAAAAAATGCATTAGCATTCACAAGTATAAATAAAAAAATACTTGAAGATATAAAAATATTGGGAATTCAATGCTCTTATCATGTTTCACAAGTATTCAGGCATAGTTATGCAGGAAAAAAAATAGTTGTAGGTAATATTTGTAATACTAGTGATTCTTGGAGAATCCATCTTAATGGTAAAATAATCAATAAATTTCCCTCACGTAGTAAGAAAAAAGCAGAAAAAATAACTAAGATAAAAAGTAAGCGAAATTATAACAGTTCTAAAGGATGGAACTTTAAAAGTAAATGTAACAAAGAGATTGGATTTGCTAGAATTGATTCAATAGTTCCACAATCTATTCAAGAAACATACGATATAGAAGTAGAAGACAACCATAATTTCATCTCAGAAGGATTAATTGTACATAATAGCCACGCAACCATGCTCTACCCTTGCAGCATTCTTTTAGAAGAAGGCGCTCATACAGAAAATTTAGGTGTGGCATTCGCAGGTAAAAACCAAGACCAAGACACAGGCAGCAAAGTAATCCACGCAGCAAGCAACACTACATCAATCATTAGAGCAAAATCATTAAGCAAAGATGGTGGAATTTCAACATACAGGGGCCTTGTAAAAGTCATGCCAAAGGCCAAAAACACCAAATCAAACGTTGAATGTGACGCCCTTCTCTTAGACGACAAATCAGTCAGCAAAACCTATCCATACATGAAAATCAACAATCCGACAGCAACTATCAGTCATGAGGCAACAGTTTCCAAAATCAACGATGAACAATTATTCTACCTTCAAAGTAGGGGCCTAAACACAGAACAAGCAACTAAGCTTCTAGTTTCCGGTTTCATCTCAGACGTAACAAAAGCCTTACCTTTGGAATATGCAATAGAATTAAACAAATTGATCGAATTAGAAGTGGAGGGCATGTGATTATGGCAACTACAACACAAAATTCATACGCAGAGCTCCCAAAAGAGACAATAGTACAAGAGATTGAATTGAAATCCGGAATAAAAACTATTGATTTAGTTGATAGTAGTTCATTTTCACTAAAAATATTTTGTAAGAACAGCGTAAATGCTACCTTGCTAATTAATCATAAATATACTAATGAGCAAAAGAGTGTTCAAGAGATAATTTTAGAGAAAGAATCTAGTTTAAATCTTATTAATATATATGAAAATATTTCTGCTGCAAAAATTCATCAAAGACTAATATTAAAAGAAAATAGTAACTTAAATATTATTGATGTAGTTATTGACAGTTCTCTTTTAATTGACCAAAAAACAACTTTAAGTGAAGAAAAGGCAAGCGCAAACAGCACTCAACTAATCCTGGGAAAAAATACGAACAACATAAATATCAGCACAGATATGCTCCACAAACATAACAATACTAAAGCAAATATGCTAGCAAGGGCAGTAGCTCAGGATCAAAGCAAGTTAAGCTACCAGGGAACAATTAGTATCCCAAAAGACATAAAAAACACAGATTCTCATCAAAATTTCAAAGCTTTAACTATTGGTGACAAAGCAAAATGCAATGCAGTTCCAATCTTGGACGTAAGTAATGACGGTGTTTCATGCTCACATGGAGCTGCAATGTCAAGAATCAGTAGCGACGACCTTTTTTACATCCAAGCAAGAGGGCTAGACAAAAATGAAGCCAGCAAAATCATCACAAAAGGCTTTCTAATTGATAGTATCAAGCACCTAGATGAAGAAATCCAAGAACAAATCATCAAACTAATCAAATAAAAAAGAAAATTAATAATTAAAACAACAACAAAATGATAGACGCAAATAAGATCAAAGAAGACTTCCCAATCCTAAACCAAAAAATAAAAGAAAAGCCATTAATTTACTTAGATAATAGTGCTACAACTCAAAAACCAAAGCAAGTAATAGATGCAATCACAAAGTTCTACCAAGAAGATAATGCTAATATTCACAGAGGCGTACACGAACTAGCTACTAGGGCAACTATTGGCTACCAAAAATCTAGAGAAACAGTGGCAACTTTTCTAAATGCAGTCCCAGAGGAGATAATTTTCATTAGAGGCACAACTGACGGATTCAATAAAATAGTAAACAGCATCAGAAAATCAAAAATCCTAAAAGAGAACGACGAAATCATCCTTAGTATCTTAGAGCACCATGCAAATATTGTACCTTGGCAAGAGTTAGCAAAAGAAATCAAATTCAAAATAAAATGGATTCCAATCACAGACAACTACGAATTAGATCTAACAAAATTACCAAATCTAATCACAAACAAAACAAAAATCCTCTCAATCACTCATTGTAGCAATGTAACTGGCACTATTAACCCAATAAAACAAATCATCAGCCAAGCAAAACAAATCAACAAAGACATTATCACTATCATAGACGCTGCCCAATCTGTTCCACACCAAAAAATAAACGTAAAAGACTTAGATTGTGACATTTTAATCTTCTCATCTCACAAGCTTCTAGGTCCAACTGGTATAGGAATCATTTACGGAAAAGCAGATTTTCTAAATAAACTAGAACCATTCAATTATGGTGGAGATATGATTGAAGAAGTTACAAAAGAATCCTCAACCTGGAACGAACTTCCTCACAAATTCGAAGCAGGTACGCCAAGCATTGCTCAAGCAGTGGGGCTAAATGCAGCAATAGAATATCTAAACAATTTAGGCATGAAAAAGATCCACAAACATTTGGACAAATTAACAACTTACACTTTAACTAAATTAAAAGAAATTGAAGGCTTAAGCATTATCGGCCCAAATACATCAAAGAACAGAGCTCCAATCTTCACATTCACCTTAAAAACAACAGACAACAAGACAATAATCCATCCACACGATGTAGGCGAGATTCTAAACCGCGAAGGTATTGCAATCCGTGGTGGAAAACACTGCGCAATGCCTCTTTACGATGAAATAAAAGTACCAGAAGGAGCAAGTAGAGCTTCATTTTACATTTACAACACTACAAAAGATACTGACAAACTAATCAAAGCTATCAAAAAAGCACAAGAGGTCTTCTCTTAAAATATCACAAATTAAATAAAAATGGCATACAACGATACAATTAGCAGTCCAACAGAGATCTCTGCACAAAAGGAGCTAACAGAAGAGGAAGAGATCTACAAAGAGAACATAATTGACTATTACAAGAATCCTAAGAACAAAGAGGAACTAAAAGATGCAACTGTTTCAACTAAAGGCAGCAACCCTTTGTGCGGTGACAAAATAACTCTTCACTTAAAGATAGAAGAAAATAACAAAGACAAAACAATAAAAAAAGCAACATTCCAAGGCACTGGATGCGCAATCAGCCAAGCATCAATCTCAATGCTAACTGAAAAAATAGAAAACAAAACAACAACAAAAGCAAAGCAGCTAACAAAAGATGACATCTACGAAATGTTAGGCATCCCCATTAGCCACACTAGAAGCAAATGCGCCTTATTATCATTAAAAACCTTAAAAAAAGCATTAGAATAAACAAAAGATGCAACAAAAGACACAGCAAAAGACACAGCAAAAGACACAGCAAAAGAAACAACAAAAGACACAGCAAAAGAAACAACAAAAGAAACAACAAAATACACAGTAGAAATCCTCTCGGGGGCGTCGATTGCAGAA
>CAZGQD010000030.1:4819-17494 GCA_964527395.1 uncultured Methanosarcinales archaeon | reverse complement strand
TGTGGGATGAAGAAATGTTTTGTGACGCTTCGGATCGAGCGAAGGGAGGTCCGAGATAGTTCACAAAAAAAGCCTAAAATGTTTTTAACCAACAACTCAATTTCATAAAACAAAATTCCATGCCATCTCATAAACAAGAGCATCAAGAAAGCAGCTTAAATACTTAACACATAGAATCCATATATAGGCCAGTTTGGGTAAATGCCAATCAAAACAAGAATATACCTAAATCTAAATACAACAATTTCAATCTTTAAAACAAATTGACACAAACGTCTCATTAAGATTCAAAGTTTCTTTATAAGTAAAAGTATATACATTACAAACTATGTACCACAAAAGAAAACAGATCTCTGCTCCTGAGAGTGATCATAATTTTTACACAAATTTAGCAAGTATGCATTATTTAGCTTCTCCAAACTTAGACCTTAATCTATCCTCTCCACCAGTTAGAGCATATAGTCCAGTAGACATAACGGATTTATTTCCAAACACACAAAAAATAGAATATTTTGACATCAGTCCCGGAATTGATGCCTATAATGGATTTAAAACAGGCGGTTCTGCATATGATCCTAGACGTTATTCTAGTGAATGTACTAATTTAGACGATAACACTCAAAGAACCTTATCTAATTTAAAGTATTAAAATCAATAACACTTTTTCCATCACATAAATCAATTTAAACAAGCATTTTAAGCAAAAAAGCACAATGGATTTACTTTTAAGGCTCTTTGGCAAGTGGCAAGATATCGCGCTAAATTTGGTAGTCACAGTTCTAACCATTTCAATAATTATTGCTCTACATGATTTCAGCAACCTCCTAAAAGATTATAAATGGAGAATAATTACTTATATTGTATTCATATTCACATACATAGTTATTTTCACATATAGAGGAAAGGTGTTAAATTATGGCAAAAAGAAATATTGAAGAAACTTGGCAGAATTTAATGGGGCTTGCAACCTTATTTCTATTAATCATAATAATTGTAGTGATAATCGGTGGAGCTTTAGGTTGGTTATAAATAAACAATGGCAAAAAGAAATATTGAAGAAACCTGGCAAAATTTAACTGGTACATTATTACTTTTTCTATTTATAATGTTCATTGTAATCATAGTTGGCTTTGCTCAGGGGTGGTTCTAAAATGAAAATCCCAAAAGAAGCAAAACTAGTATTTAAAGGCGTAATCTACAATGTCTACCAGTGGCAACAAAAGATGCTTGATGGTTCTTTTCAAACATTTGAAGCAGTTGATAGGCCTAATTCTGTTATAGTTCTTCCTACAAGAAACAATAAACTTCTAATTGCCAAAGAAACTCAGCCTTTCAAAGGAACTTTCTGGGGATTTTTCGGTGGACAAATAGAAGAAGGCGAAACACCATTAAATGCAGCAAAACGAGAACTCCAAGAAGAAACTGGTTTAGAATCAAAAGACTGGGAGAAACTTTTCCACTACGACATGCCTGGTATGCAATGGCGTTTAACTTATTATGCTGCAAGAGACTGCCAAGCAACAACAAGAAGCAAAGAAAACAAGACAAACGATCCTGGAGAGAAGATAGAAATCCACGAAATCAACTTCAAAGACCTTCCTATCTACTTAACAAAAGACAACTGGCGTGATAAACTCTTAAGGTATACATTCTTATCAAATATAGATAAAAAAGAACTAAATAATCTAAAAGAAAAATTAAAATTATGAAAAAAGAAGAAATTTAAGCCCTAAGACGCCTAGGTTTCTTACCACTTTGAATCTTTAGTGGTGCTTTCGAATATATCAATATCATCTCTTTATTAATCCCTTGTAGAATCTGTGTTGCTCTTGTAGATAAAACTTTATTTGCTGCTAAATTAACTTGTCCTTTAAGAACCAATTCTATAGTGATAGACAATCTTCCTGCTCTTTCTGCAAGTTCTGGTTCTTGTTCCACTGCCCCTTTAAAATCTGCTCTGCCACTCCCTGACAAATTTGCTATTCTGACCATAATCTCTGAATATTCTTTTGAAATAAACGCAATATGTTTATTTTTTTTAATTTCTCCTTTCAGTACTGCTTGGTTACTTGGTATGTCTCTTCTAAGTTTGGCATGACTAGGTCCTCTATTAAAAACAAAGTTCCATCCTTGATGTAAAAAACTTTGTGCCACTTTCTTACTAGTTTTTCTTCTTGATAATCTACTCATTATAAACACCTCTTTATACTCTAAACATTATTTTACTGATATTTAAATCTAACTTTATTTCGCTGCATTTGCTAAACTATCTCTTTCAGAGACTTCAACATACAACTTTATCTTAAGTAGATGATCTCTCATCTCACTTAAAAAATGAAATTCATGCTCTGGCCTTTTTTTAATTACATCCCCAAAGTCTCTAATCAAAAGACCAAACTCAATTTTCAGTTTTGGATCTTTTTTAAATAGTTCAGAATAATCATTTGTCCCAATGCTAATAAAAATATTTAATAACTTCTTCAAAAAGCTCTCATAAGCCCTTACAACTTCTGTTAAGATAATATCATTTCTATATCTATGTGCATATTCATTTGCCCTAAGTATCATACTAGCAAGCTTTTTTTGCCACATAGGTCTTGAAAAGAAAAACCCAGAACCATATCCATCATCTTTCATAACCATTTTTTGTTAATTGCTCTCCATACACATATTGGGTTATTTTGCAACTGCCTCTTGAATTCTCCTATCAATTATTTCTACTTTTGGCAACATTGCTAATAAATCATCTCTAACAGTAAAAAGAAAAGTGACATTATTGTATTTTTTCCCTGAAATGATCTTATTAACTTTTTTCAAAACTACGTCATGATGGAGAACTAATGACTTTTTTTCTTTAACACTCCTCTAAAATTAACTTTTTTAGCGTTCGCAGAAACAAAAATAACTTCTCTTAAAAAAACTTGATATAATCCAAGAACTCTCACAACATCTTTTTTATCTTTATGGTATGAGCTAAGATGTTTAGCTACTTTCATTTTAGTAAGTAAATCCTTTTGCCAACTTTTATCCCTTAAATTTTCCACTATTCCCAAAATTAAAACACTTCCAATCAAACTAAAACACTTTCCCACTTTATAAATCCTACATCATCACATACATATTAATCCACAAGTATTATTAACTAAAAAGTCTTTCCAATAAGTATCATGGTCAAAAACAAGCTAAAACTACTAACAATACCATTAATTCTACTACTTTTGTTACCAATAGCTCTAGCAGCTAGCGATTTATCAATAACTTCCTTAAAAGACAGCCTTTACCTTACGGGTGGAGAAGTTATAATTGATGAAGCAGTAGATAAAGATGTAATTATCGCAGCAGGTTCTGTTAGTATAGATGCCCCAATCACAGGAAATCTAGTAATAACTTCCGGAGACGTACAAATAAACGCTCCAATCACTGGTCAAGTCACAATAGCTTCAGGTAAAACAACTATCAATAGTCAAATAACTGGTGACACAACTGTTTCTGGCGGATCAACAAGCATCACAAGTGATTCAACAATTACAGGAGACTTAACTGTTTCAGGTAACCAATTACTTTTGGAAGGAACAATCAATGGTGACGCTAATCTTGACATTGAGACTTTAGCTACATCAGAATCAACTTTAATCACAGGTGACTTAGAAACAAATCAAGAACTTATAACAACAGATATAGTTCAAGGTGAAATAACAATCACAACAGAAAAATCAGTCCCACAAAAGGCAATCAGCTCAGTTGGACAAATAGCTTTACACAGTCTAATCTTGTTTATCATCGGAATCTTAACTCTGCTTGTTTTCGGCTCATACAGTGAATCTGTAGCCCAAAAGATGGCAAATAGTCCATTCCTATCCTTTGGTTTTGGTATCCTATTTTTCATCCTAATCCCAATTGCAATAATCATCTTAGTTTTGACAGTTGTAGGTATCCCAATAGCCCTTTTCTTAGCAATAGCAACAGCATTAACTGTATTCTTAAGTGTAGTATTCACATCCTTAACAATTGGTCACGTTATTTTATACAAACTCCTAAATTGGAAAGTATCAAACTTCTTAGAACTCCTTTTAGGTGTAGTTTTGTTCACAATATTGATCAAATTACCAATCATAGGTCCCATCCTAGCAATCTACGGAGTTTGCGCAGGTCTAGGTGCAGCGATTCTAAGTTTGCTATGGTTCTCTAAAAAGAAAGGTAGCAAAAAGCATTTGTGAGCAGATCAATTCCCATGTTCATTAACTAACTTTTCTAGAGCTCTATAGTCACCCATACTTAAAACATCGTCATCTGTAGAAATAATTCTTCCATCAACATGCAAAGCAGACTTCATTCGTAGTGGTCCATCAGCAGCTTCAATTGTATAAGTACTCAGTCTATAGGTTCCAGAAGCACCAATAGCAGATCTAGCATCATCAAGAGATCTACCATTATAAATCTCCTGACTTTGTTCAGAACCATGTAGTATCTCAACTCTGTAAGTAGTATAACTTGCCATTTTAATAATTCCCTTCTTTTTCACAAAAAATATCAACAACTCTTCTAAAAATAAAAACTAAATATCTATTCTTTTCTTCTTTAGATTCAATAGAGTAATCGATCAAATCATCTTCAAGTGTTTCTTTTATCTTTTTACATATCCCTACAGCTGATTTAAAACTAAATAATATTATTGCATCAGGGTTATTTGCTTGAAGTCTGATCTTGATTTCACTAATTTTCTTATCCACTAAATCATCCTTTTTAATAAACAAAATAAATTTATCAACATTTAACAAAAGATTTTCTACTCTCTCAATTATTTCTGAACCAGAGTGGACCTTACTTGCAATAGTCCCAATAAATTCTGTTAAAATTCCATTTTGCACAACTTGAGCTATATGCAATCCTCTAGAACCATATTTATTAAGCACTTTTGTTCTTAAATCCTGAACTTTATCTGGTTTTGCCTCAAGTTTTCTTAGTGCTAATCCAATTTGAACTAGAATTTTCAATTCAGAATCTTTCAAATATTGTTTAACAAGTGACCAATCTCCACTTTTCAGCTGCTCTTTAACTAGATCAATAGTCTCTTGATGATTAATGAATACTAACTTTCTATCAAGAAAATTTTGTGCAAAGTTCTTTATTTTTTCTTCACTCCAAGAAATAAGTCCTTTAGTAATTCCTTCAGCTACATCTGTTATTGGACTTTGGTCATTAGAAGACATTTGGAAAATCCTCAAGATAGCTAACTACACTTAAGGGGTTATCATCTAAAATAACAGTACTTCCTGGAAGAATTAACATATTATTAACTCTAACTGGTTCATCAATATACCTATCGTGAACTTTTTCCCCTTCTTTGTCAGTAACAAAAGTGCCATCAGAATCATACCCTAATTCTCTTAGAAGAATTAACTTATCTTCAGTCCTAACATTTTTTAAACTTACAAGCTCTACCATTGTTACTCCACTTTCCAGGATTCATCTTACTTTTAAGTATTTATTAACAGTAGAATAGATAAATCTGTATATAAATGCTTGCAACTAACAATGCACAAGCCAAAAAGCAACAACAGCAGATCAAGAAACAAGAAAAGCTCCATACAAAAAGCGACAAGTTTCATATCCAACTCTCTCAACAAACTCAGAAGGCTGACTAAATTCTGGACGTTTCATTCCTAAGTAAGCAAGCGAAGTTCTATCATTAAAGCTAATCGCCCAATCTCTCCTATATGCTCCCAAAGCTCTAGAATCCTCTAAACCATGATCATATCCAACAGAAAGTCTATCTACTAATCCCATACTAAAAAAATCAATTCAGAAACTAATAAAGATTTCGTTGTTTCAAAAGCAAAAAGCATTAACAGCACTGTCTCCTCACTGGCAATTACACTAAAAGAATCTAACTAATAACGAGCATTTTTGTGACCAACGGGAGCAAAAATCACAGCGAAGTGGTCACGCCTGCGATACTTGGTGAAGCATGAACCAAGTAACGAGAGCTTTGCTCGAAATTAAGTCTGACAGTGCGAAGAAAGGAATAAAATACTTCCTTCTAAATCCAAAAAGAAGACAATTTTAGTCGATTTAAGCCAAAAGAAGCCAAAAACAGCCCCTAAATCCAAAATAACGCCCAAAATGACCACTAAACACCAAAAGAAGCCCATTTTGACCGTTAGAAGCTAAAAGGAGCCTGTTTCTACCGATTCAAGCCAAAAGGAGGTCAAAATAGCCTTTAAATAAGAAATAAAGTCCATTTTGACTGTTAAACACCAAAAGAAAGCCAAAATTACCGATTTAGAGCAAAAGAAGTCCATTTTGGCCGTTTTAAGGAAGAAGAAAGAAAATATTCAGAAGATCTTTCTAAATCCAACCAGCAATCCTTGCGATCACTATAAAAAAAAGCATTGCTAAAATCAAATATACAAATACTACTGGATCAGGTCCATCATTATTTTTTCCCATTTTTTCTCAACCTCACTTCTATACTCACAAACCACCAAAACAACATAAGATAAGTTAATCCTGCTACTGGTAGCCAGGTAATATCTTCTCTAATCAAATCTGCTATCCCAACAAATCCGATAATTAATGCAACTGTACTAAATAAACTAATTATCAATCCATAAAGTACTCTTTTCTTTTTTAATTCTTCTAAAAATGGGTTTGCCACAAAATCCAATCAGCTTAACTTATAATTTACTTTTCTAAACCATAAAAGCACTATCAGAATATATACCCTAGAAACACATGATTTCCCAAGATCCAACCAAAACCCTTAATAAAGAAAGCTCACAACCAGCAAACTATGAAACTAATCGAGCAAGGTGCAGAAGCAAAACTTTTCAGAGACAAAGACAAAGTCATCAAAGAGCGAGTACAAAAGCTCTACAGACATCCACAAATTGACCAATCTTTAAGAAGGTTTAGAACCAGACGTGAAGCAAAAGTACTTAGTAAACTAAACGACTTAAACTTCCCTGCACCAAGGTTCCACGATTTCTGTGACAAAAGAATGACTATCACTATGGATTTCTTAGAAGGTAAAACTTTAAGAGAAACTTTAGAAGATAAAAACAGTAGCGACGAATATAAAGAACTAGCTAACAGAATTGGCAAGAACATTGGAGAACTTCACAAGAACGACATAATTCACGGTGACTTGACTACATCAAACATGATCAATACAACTAACACAAACAACAGCAATGATCATCCGGCTGTAAAATTCATTGATTTTGGCCTATCCAAATTCACAAACAAAGATGAAGACAAAGCTGTAGATTTGCATCTTCTAGACAGAGCTTTAGAAAGCAAGCACAATGACCATTATCCTGAACTTTTCAAAGAAGCAATAAGTGGCTACAAAATTTCCAATCCAAACGCATTGCAAGTTCTAGACAGACTAAAAAAGGTCCAAAAGCGTGGCAGAAATAAGAAGTAGACCTAAAGTTTCTTTCTTTTTCTGAATCTTTCTATTGCTTCTTTAACATCAGTTTCACTAATATTTTTGTCTCTAACAAATTTCCTAGTTCTTTCCAAAAGTTCTTCAAATCCTTCAAAATTTCCCATGTTCTTTTAGAATTAATAAACAATTATTAATGTATCTTGAATCTAATACATATGATGTATATACATTTATAAATGACCTTCATTTAGAGCCAAAAGTGCTTAAGTGATGGCTATAGATACATTATTACAAAGGTTGACTCCTAGTTCTAGAACTTATCACCCTTTAAGAAATCTTGATGTAAGAGATCTCCCAGATATGAGAACAGATCTTTCTGTTGTTAAAGGAGAAATAGCTGAATTCTATGTACATTCTTGGCTTGAAAGAGCAGGAGCAAATTTAGATGTGGATATACCAAGGGACTTGGGCGATGACCTAAGGTTAAGAGAAACTGGAAAAGGCCCAGGGATCTACCGTGGATCTGAAGTATTACGAGAATACGACGGATTATTTTATTTTGATGGTACTCCATTTGCAGTGGAAGTAAAATCATGGAAATTGAATGGAATTGCTGGTAAATTAAGGCAAGAAGCTGAAAATGGTTTTCTTCAGAACTTGTATCCAGGCCATGATCCACTTATGTTTCTTTTCATTCCTGCAACTTTTCCAAAGAAGAGAGAACAATTAGGTCAATTGGAAAGAGAATTTCCTTTTCTAAGGTTTGTAAATACAAATTACCTAAAAAAAGATTTACTTGGTAAAGTTAATGAATACAAGCGATACAAGTTAAGGCAAAAAAAAGTAAAAACAAAAATAATTTCAAAGAACAAACGCAGAAGACGCTAAGCTTCTAGAAACCAAGAGCACAAAACAAAGCACTACAAAATGACAATAAACAGATTACTATCATATCTAACTCCAAATTCAATTACATATCAATCTTTAAGCGAATTAGATGTAAGAAAAATACCACTTTTAATTGGTCCAGACGATGCAATTCGTGGCCATATCATGGAATACCATGCAAGGATGTGGTTAGTAAGATCTGGTGCAACAATAGATACAGATATTCCTAGAACCTTAGCTTCTGGTTTGGAGTTAAGAATGAGTAGTAAAGGTCCATGTTTATATAACAACAAAAATAAACCTTTATCTGAATATGATGGACTATTTAGTTTCAAAGAAAAGGGCTATAGAGAAATAAGCTTAGCTACACAAGTAAAAGCAAGTGGAATAGATAGAATCAGAAAACAAATTGAAAGAGAAGTTAAGCATGGATATTTAAGACAAGTTTATCCTGCTTATGATCCAAATTTAATTGTCTTCTTAAAACGTAGAAATAGGCAAATAAAAGAAGCCGCTGATACTTTAGGAACTTCCTTTCCTTTTGTTAATTTTGTATATATGAACCATTCTTCAGAAATGCTTGATCAAAAAGTTGAAGAGTTCAAAGATATAAATAAAATTGCAAAAGTAAAAAGAAAAAAATCATCTAAAAGAAGAAGAAACGGAAACAGTAGGTTCAGAAGCTGTTAGAGATCTAAGCAACAAAATAATTCTTTATCAATCTTTCCAAGCAAGCGTCCCAGGCCCTCTACGCCCAACCTTAGGCCCATCATCATATGAAAAGCCAACTTTCTTAAGATTGTCACGCACCAATCTGGCACAACTATATGTAGAAAGAACAGCACCTTTCTTCAAAACCCTAAAAACAGATGCAAACAATTCTTCACTCCACATTTGCGGTTGTACTGAAGGGCTAAACATATCAAAAAAACATACATCAAAAGAAAAATCATCAAGTCCTTTAACAGTTTCATGGGCATCTCCAAGTAGCACAGAAACTTTAAGATTCTCAGAAGAAAAAGAAAGGTCCTTTGAATTCAACACATGAAATTTTTCATAACCAGCAATCTTAGGAGAAAGAGAACCTATTTTGTCAAGGATCTCAGGATCAATCTCAAGCCCAACGATCTCAACCTTAACATCTGGATTTGCAGCAAGTGCAACACTAATTGCCATTGCACTGTTGTATCCCATTCCAAAAGCTACATCTAGAATCTTAATAACTCCTGACCCACCTGATTCACCAGTCTTCTTAGCCAATTCAGCAATCTTGCAAGGTTTAGCATACTTTTCTAAAGCTTCTTCAACAGCACCTGTAAATGAGTGGTATGACTGTTCAAGTTCTTCATTAACAAAAGTATAGGATCCGTCCCGTGTGAGCATTTTTTTCATAGTAATTCAAAGCAAAAGACTCTCTTTTTTATATCTTTCCAAGAAAAAACCATTAATAAAAAAACAACAAAAATAAAAAAAAGAAATTCAGTTAGCCTTAAAAAACATATTTGTCTTTCGCATTTTTCTAACAGTAAAACCTGCATTTTTTAATGCATTATTCACTGTTTCTGCGATCTCTTCATCTCCTTTGTAACTAACTGCTTGTCTGTTATTAAAAGAAAAGAAATCGTTTCCCTCTGATACTAATTGAATTCCATAAACCAATTTAGGCTTCTTAGTCTTCTTAAAAATCACCAACTTTCTGTCCCAAACACAAATTGAAGCAGTGAAGTTCTTCTTATCAGGAACATTTGGCTGCATTGGAACTACAAAAACTTCAACCTTCTTATTACCTACATTTGCAACCACTGTATTCACAATTGTTTGAAACTTATCATCTGCATTTCTACTCATAGGCACTTCAATTCTCAAACTTCTTTCATTATATCCTTTCATTAATCTTAATTTCATAGAAGAAATGATACTTTTTTAGATTATAAAATTATCTATCAACACCAAATAAAAATCAAACAAAATGATGCAAAAGACCTTATTTTTATATCTCTCCTAGAATGTATAAAAAATTATTTCTTTGCTAAGATTAATGCAGTGTTAAAATGTAAAAATTTCACTTCAACTTCTTTAAATCCAGATTTTTTAAGCCAATCAACCTGTTCTTCTATTGGTGCAAGATCATTCAAATATTTATGATGGTATGTCCATTCTTGAAGTGTTTTTTCATCAGCAGCATTTTTGACTAAGAAATCATAATGTTTTTCATCATTAAGCTTCGCTTTTTCTTCATCTTTGTAGGTAACAAGATCACCAAATATGAAAATTCCTCTTGATTTAAGAGAGCGATATATTTTTTCGAATAATTTTCTTTTCCCTTCATGATTTTGGTGGTGAATTCCAATCACAGACAATACAATATCAAATTCATTTCCATATTCAACTATGGCGTAATCACCTAAAATAAACTTAACATTGTATTTTTCTAATCTATTTTTAGCACCAGAAAGCATAACTTCAGAAAAATCAATTGCAGTTAAAGTTGCTTTGGGTGCAAGTCTTAGTATTCTTTCAGAACTGATTCCTGTGCCAACCCCTAATTCTGCAATTTTCTCTACATGATTATCCTGATTATAGTTTGAAAAGATATTTTCTATCTTTTTATGTAATTTTTCATATCCTGGAATTACTCTTAAGATATCTTGATCATATTTTTCATTCTCATATCTATCATAATTAAGATCTTCAGCTCTTACATTTGTAGCCATATTTCAAAAAAATAGGAGACTTATAAAAAGATTTTCTCTTTTTTAAGCAGATAGTTGTTAGTACCAGAGCAGAACTCCAGACAAAATACGGCTTTTGAATTTTTGAAGTCAAGCTCCAAAAATAGCCGATTTTAATACTCCTCTATATATGTTCCCGTCCCACCCACCATCCCCTGTGAAGGTACTAACAATTATCTTGGTGGAGTTTATGAGGAGATTATTTTTGAAGTAGCAATAGTTTCTGTAGTCGCTTTTTGTTATTTAGATTCAGTAGAAGAAGCTGGTTAGCTAGTATAAGGAGAATAAGCAAATCCAATCTAAAGCTCAACAATCCCATTTCTTTCTTTATAAAGAACAGTAAACAAGATCCCAGCAAAAAGTACACTAAAAAATGCAAGTACAAGTGGGGTAGATACACCAAAACGTAAACTATATCCAGCAATTATAGGTGGGATCACTTGTGCAATTGAAACATATGATTGTCTAATCCCCATAACTTCACCTTGGCTATGTGGTCCAACAGCATCAGAAAGCAGTGTAGAAACAGTAGGTTGTGCAAACCCAAATACGAGTGCCATCAAAGCAAGCACAATATACAAGATCCATACTGCAGGAGCAAATATAATAAATATAATCACAAAAGATGAAGCAAATAATGAAAATTTAAGCATTGAAGCAGCTGAAAACCTATTTGCGACAGGACGAATAACAAGTCCTTGTGAAATTGCAATCCATATCCCGATATAGCCAAACAATACTCCGATTGCTGCAGTTCCAAGACTAAATTTCTCAGCTAAAAATATTTGAAAGAACATACTAAAAAAGGCCCATCCAGTATTCAAAAACAATACTGTCAACAAAATACTTCGAAGCCGTGGAATCTTAAGTGTTCGAACCACATCAAGTACGCCTGAAAAAGGATTAATTTTACGATGGATCGGATTAATTAATGTTTCTTTAAAGAACATAACGGTAAAGAGTGTAGTCAATGAAACAAGTACGAATGCAAGCCAAAACGGTACTGTTGGTCCAAACCATGAATGTACAGAGGAATCACTTAGTATTCCTCCAAAAAATGGCCCCATTATTAGTCCAAGTCCAAATGCAGCACCAAGAAGCCCATAGTTCTTTGTCTTATCCTTATCTTCATGACTGATATCTGCGATAGCTGAATATGCTACAGATATGTTTCCACCTGTAAAACCATCAAGAATACGACTAACAAACAATAGCCAGATCTGCCCAAATATTAATCCCACTGCAAATAATGCATAACCAATAGCACTCCCTGCAAGCGAAACAGCTAAAACCTTTCGACGTCCATATTTGTCTGACAATTTACCAAGAATTGGAGCTCCAAAAAATTGTGCAAGCGGATATGATGCTACTAAAAATCCAAGCAAAAGTTCAATTTGTCCAGAAGTAAATGATGCTACGAAGTTAGAGTTTCCTAAAAAGACCAAAGGAAGTATGGGTAAAACAAGTCCCATTCCGAATAAATCTAAAAATACTACAAACAAAAGCGTAATCAAACTTCTACGCTCAAACATCTTTTTGGCATAACTAATCATAGCAAAACAAAATAACACTACTTTGCTTTATAAATCTACTCTTAGAATAATTATAATCAAGAATCATCATCATTCATAATAATTAATAAAAATCATAATTAATAAAAAT
>CAZGQD010000030.1:0-4719 GCA_964527395.1 uncultured Methanosarcinales archaeon | reverse complement strand
CAAGTGATTCAAAAGGTACTTCTAAATCAAGAAGATTAAAGGATGCTTTTGCTGCATTTATGGCCAATAGAAAAAAAGCAAAAACAAAAAAAGCCAAAAGACAAGCAGCAGCTGCAGCAGCTCAAACTAATGAAAGCACTAATGAAAGCACTAACGAGCCTCCAAAACAAAAAAAAGCAGACAATAAGGAAGCAACAACTGTAAAAGATACAAACAAAGCTCAAACAGCAGTAGAAGCAGTAGAAGATGAAACAACAGAACTTGAAGAACAAACTGTAGCTGAATTAGCTGCAGTAACTAATACTGTAGACGCAGTTATGGCTGAACTAGTAACAGAAGCAAAAACAGAACCTGTAGAAGAATTAGAAATTAAACAAATAGCAGCTTTAGAAGGCAAACTAAAAGAGATGTTTCAATATTCTGAAATAAATCAAGCAACTTCTCAATATATGCATGAATTTTTTTCACAATTAGCTAAAAAAACAGAAGAAAGTGCTATGAATGAAGCAAGACGTCACGAATCTCATACAAATATGATAGATGGTCTAAAACAATCATTAAAAGATTTAGAACAACTTCTAAAATTTTCAAGATTAGAATTAAGAAAGTTAAGACAAAAAGCTAGAAAAGAAAGAGCAAGCTTCAAAAGAGAAATCACTGCATTAAAAAACACGATTAGATTAAAAAAAGCTGCTTTGGCTCAGTTATTAAGAAAATCTAAAGCAAACCCACAAGTAATTGCTCAGTTAAGAAGACAAATACTTATTTTAGAAAACAATTTAGTACAAACTAAAAAAGTTCAAGCTGAATTGATCAAGACTCATGCTATACTAGATCAAGAAATTCTTAAACTTCAAGAGATAATAAAGGCTTTAATCTCTGGATCAACCACTTTAAAGAGAAAAACTGCTCCAAAATTAAGCAAAAGAGAAAATTCAATTAAGGGTAGACTAGCAAAATTAATCTCTAAACAACGTGCTTTATCTCAGGCTGTTGACAATTTTAAATCAAGCACAAACACTCACAGGATAATTTTAACATTTTCAGAAAAGATGAAAGATTACTTCGAATTTTACATTCCAGTTTTAAAAGAGAATCTTGACTTTAACAAAGTTGTAAAAGAAACACTCACAAGATTAATTTTGATAGAAAAGAATCTAAAAACTTTCGTTCAATTGGAAGATAGCTTGAATTTTTCTGAAATAGCTATTGAAAACGGCACTGGTGCAATTTTAAGCATCCTTTCAGCTATGACTAAAGAAAATGTTGCAAGAGATCTACAAAGAGAATGGAAAAATATCAAAGATGAGACTGCTATATTACAAGAAGACTCAAACATTGTAGAATGGTTAAAAGGAGTTGACAAAGAAATTGAAGAAAGATCAATTGCTATGGTAAAAACAGCAAATGAATTAATTGCAAGAGAAGAAAAAACCATTGCAACAAATCAAGCTTTAGAAAAAGAGCAAAACCAACATCTTGGATCAAGTGCAGCAATTATGGTAGGTCAAAAAGTGCAAAGCTCAGCTAAATATCAAGCAAAAGCAGAAGCCTTCCACACTCAATTAAATAATAGGAATGATAAAGCTGCTGCTGCTTACCAACAAGCTATGAAAGATGCAAGAAGCTTGGCAGCATAACTCAAACACTTCTAAGATCAGCATGATCTTTTCATTTTCCCCAAAATTCTTCATTTTCTTCCAAATTCTTCAAAAACCCTTTTAAATGGCTTGAATATTACAGTAATTGAAGCTAGATAAGATAAATAACCATCAAATCTAGTATCAAGGTTCTAGGTGTTTTGTCTAAGATAGACAGTGAATATTATGACAAATACCAACCCAATAACATATCAGGTACCTTTAGTAGGTTCAGATGAAACAGTAAGTATAACTTCCAGAGATTTAGTTCTTTTTAGAACAAAAGCTATTGTTGGAAGAAATAGCATGCCATTGTTAGGAGTTTTCATAGGCTATAGGCCAGAATCAAACATTTCTTATTTAATTAACAATAGAATTCTAAGGTTAAGAGATGATGGAACTGTCAGAAAATATGATCAAAGAAGGAGTTTCACAGACATTCAAGAACTAAAAGTGGGTATTGATGACATCTGCGAGAGTTTAGAGTCTTTTCAAGATGGAATTTTAAGGCCCCACATCACTTGGGTAAGAGAATTAACTAGTCCATACGAGTTAGGGATCCAAGCAAGATTAAAAGTAAGAAATAGGATAAGAAATGGCACAGGAAAAAAATTCTGAACGTTTCCAACATTTCCTAATTAATAAACTATATAAAAACCACATCACATAAAAAATGATCACAATGGAAGACAATTTTTGCGGAAAAGTTACAACTGGGTTAGTTATCACTGGCTTTGGTAAAGCTGCCAATTTCATTAAAGAATACCAAAATGAGATCAGAAAAGCCATAAAAATAGTACCTTTTGCCGGTACAATCAATATTCAGGTACAAAAATTACCTTTCTTCCCAGCAGAAAAGGCAATCTTAGTTAAAAAAGACAAATACGGTGATATTCTATTATATCCTGCCAAGCTCAATAATACATATAAAGTATGGATCATAAAACCTCTAAAAACGCAGCATCCTGATGATATTGTAGAGATCATAGCGGAAAATAAGCTGCCAATAAACAAAGGAGATGAATTAATATGCGAATTGGAATAGCTGACACTTGTTTTGCCAGAGTAAATATGGGTCAAGTAGCAAAAGATACTGTAAAAAACTATCTAAAAGAACAAGTAGCCCAAAATCAAGTAGCAGATCAACCTACAACAGCTTCAAATGAATCAAATGAACCAAAAGAAGCAATAGAAATAGAAAGATACACAGTCCCTGGCTTCAAGGACCTACCTGCAGCCTGCAAAATCCTCTTCGAAAAGTACAATTGCGACATAATTGTAGCTTTAGGTTGGGTTGGCGATAAAGAGATTGACGAATTATGTGCCCATGAAGCTAACTTAGGCCTAATTCAATGTGAACTTATCTGTTCAAAACATATTCTAAAGGTCTTCTTCCATGTAAAAGAGGCAGAAAATGATGAAGAAAGACAAAAAGAGATCTGTACAGACAGAGTCCAAAAGCACACAATCAACGCTATCAAGCTCACAGAAAGCAAAACTGCCTTAACAAACTCTGCTGGCCAAGGTAAAAGGCAAGGCTACAATGACGCCGGCAAGATATGAACAAGGTAAACATCCTCAAAATTATACCCATCAAAGAACACATAAAAGATTAGCGCCGTCTACTCACTGGCAATTACATTCAACGCATAAACCAAACAACGAGCATTTTTGGCTTGAAAAGTCAAAAATCACAGCGAAGTGGACACGCTTGCACTAGGTCTGACAGCGCTAATCTTGTATAATAAAAAAATAATCAATCACTATCAGAATAACCATAACCATCACAAAATGACATCATTCACTAAAAAAACAAAAAAACCATTCTGGAACCATGTAGTTAGAAGAAGAATGAGTCCACTTTTCTATGAGATTATCAGCGGTGGTCAAAGAAAACAGAATATGAAAAAGCTTCTAAATCTAAATATTGGTTTCGACAACTTCAGATCAATAGAATATGATGTTTGCTACGCCACCCACGAACAAGAAGGAGCAAAAGCTTTCATAGAAGAAATTTACTCAAAAGAAGGAAACAATTTCATAAAAAGAATGCTCAGTTTCTGGATGCCAAAATCAAAGGAACTCCTAGATCTAGCAAATAATATTCAAAAAACAAATTGGAAAGATAAAACAAATGAAGATATAATAAACACTTTCAAAATATTACTAGAGAAATACAACACTTTTGCAACATCCCTTTATTTCCCTCTTTTCATAGGTGATTTTGCAGAAAATAAGATCAAAAACAGACTAAATCATTTAAACAACAAAGAATTAGAGCAGGAATATTTCAATATTCTCACTAGTCCTTATGCTGACAGTAACTGTACAAGGGAACTAAAAGATTTGTTAAAGATAGCAATAAAGGTCCAAGACAAAATTTTAGACATTAATAGCCAAGAATTCACTGATCTAGCAAAAGCTCATTCTAATCAACATGGTTGGATTAATACAAAGGGACTATTCGACGACAAATGGGCCGTAGAAGAGTTAAAACAAAGGGTTTCAAAGTTTCTAAAAAAGGACTGTAAAGCTGAACTTGAACACCTAAACAGTATGTATCAAAAATCAAACAAAAAATCAGAAGAGATCCTAATAAATTTAGCTGCAAACGAAGATTTCAAAGAGTTCGTAACACTTGTAAAAAAGATAGTTGATTTTAGAACATATCGAATGGATATCAACACCAAATCAGGATACCTGTCAAGGCCATTATTAAAAGAAATTGCAAGCAGACTAAACTTAACTTACAATGATATTATTTATCTTCTAAGCTACGAAATAATCGATTTTCTTACAGGAAAAACTGATTTTACAAAGGAAATAAAACAAAGGCAAGAAGCTTTCATGTATATCGGATCAAAAGACCATTTAGCTTGCATTTCAGGCAAAGTCTTTGAAGATTACAAACAAAAATATTGCAAAGAAGACATCATAAAGACAGACGAATTTACTGGAACTGTAGCAAACAAAGGTTATGCCAAAGGTATTGTAAGAATAATCAAAGATAAATCTGCTTTATATCAGTTCCAAGCTGGAGAAATATTAGTAACTTCAATGACCAGACCTGATTTTGTTC
>CAZGQD010000029.1:4664-18616 GCA_964527395.1 uncultured Methanosarcinales archaeon | reverse complement strand
ACTATAAGATACACTTAGAAACACACACTCTTACTAATCCAAAAAATAACACTCAACTCTCTTTCTTCAGCCTATCAAACTCACGCAGCCACATCAAACCAACCTTTATCATCACTTTATTAAATCGATCAGAAATCCGATATGTTTTCTTATACATATCATAATCAATTAATCCTAAACTTTTCATTGGAGTCAAAATTCTATCATAAAATTGCCTTCTATTGTAAGAGATCTTCTGGTTTTTCTTGATTGGAGACCTAGATTCGTTAAGAACCACGTTTCCATCATGCAAATTTGTTGCAAACAGGCTCATTTCTGTCTTTCCGATCTCTCCTCCATTCTTAGCCATATGCTGCAAGAGTAGCTTAGCCACTATTTCCTGTTGTTCTGTAGAAAAAATCACTTTATAAATGTCCTCAGGCATGTTATAAAGATCAAATAGGATAACCATAGGCCTACAAATGGGAAAATGTTATATAAATATTACCTAAAGGTATACTGGAGCGCTAAATCCTGGTCCAAAATAGACTAAAATCAGCAAAAAACAGCAAAAATAACTCTTAAATCATCAATTCCAAAGCATAAATTTAAGAAAGCACTCAATAATTCTATTATAAATGCATTACACAATCCTTGACTGTTATACAGATGAAGCCTCTGGATTAGGAGTTCCACCATATTTTGGCACATATCCTAGATATATCTTCGCCAAATTAAAGTCAGAAGGCCACGAAGTAACATATCTGACCATTGACGATCTAAGGTTGTGGAAAAAGTACAACAATGTAGTCAAAGAACCAACAGTTAAGCAAAAAACTAATATCAAAATTTACAACTTAACAAATAACAAAGCAGAAGAAACAATAAACAAAACAGACACTCTAATCATCATCCTTGGCGTACATGTACCAGGAAAATATCTAACGGCCTATCCTGGAACTATCAAAGAAATAACAAAACTAATCAAAGATATCAAATGCAAAAAAATCTTAACTGGTCCAGCTGTATTTGGAACCCAGCTAGAAGGCGGAAAATTCTCAGAAAAAATCAACGAAAAAGATTTCACTCAAATCAAAGACTACTCTACAAATTTCGAAGACCTAAAAGAATTCGCAGACAAAGGCGCAGACATTCTAGACCAGATACCACAAAGAAGAGTTATTGAAATTGAAACAGGTAGGGGTTGCAAAGTAGGAAAATGCTCTTTTTGTACAGAACCAATTAAATCTAGGTTCCAGAACAGAAAGATGGAAGATGTTCTAAAGGAAATCAAAGCCTATTATCAAAAAGGTGCTAGGTTCTTCAGACTAGGTAAACAAGCAGATTTTTACGCAAGCGACAGACCAATTGAACTTCTAAAAGAAATCAACAAAGCATGCCCCAAGCTAAAAATGCTTCATATAGATAATGTAAATCCTAATTCAGTTTTAAAACCAAATGGAGAAGATATTACAAAAGCCATAGTAAAATATTGTACAGCAGGAAATATTGCTGCATTTGGTGTAGAATCTTTCGATAAGGAAGTAGTCAAAGCCAACCTTTTAAACACAAGCCCATTAGTTGCAATGCGAGCAATCAAAATAATCAACAAATATGGAGCAAAACGAGGCAAAAACGGCCTACATAAGTTCCTTCCAGGCATAAATATCATTTTCGGCCTTCTAAAAGAATCAAAAGACACTCAAAAACAAAATATGCAAGCCCTAAATAACTGCATAAAAGAAGGCCTACTCCTACGAAGAATAAATGTAAGACAAGTAGCTGTTCTTCCTGATACTTTCTTAGAAAAACATGGTGGAAATAAATATCTCAGAAAAAATAAACATCTCTACTGGAAATGGCGTAACCAAATCCGCCAAGAAATCGACAATCCTATGCTAAAACTCCTTCTTCCAAAAGGTACAATTCTAACTGATGTCTACACAGAGATGTATGATGGCAAAACCACCTTTTGTAGACAGATGGGCACATATCCTTTAGTTATTGGTATCAAAGGCAGACTTCCACTAAAACAAAAGATCAAAGTAAAAGTAGTAGATTATATGCTAAGATCCATTGTAGGCGAAGTTGTTGAGTAAAAATAATCATAATTTTCATCCTCAATCCTTTTAAATATGCTTCAATTTTAAACTAAAATGATAGTTGTACCAGCATTTCATCCATTAGACAAAACTGGAATAGTAAACCTACTTAATAGTATGTGGCCAGATATGGATCATCAAACAGATTTAGACAGCCTCTCAAAAAGAGACAATTATACTGATTTTGTAGCACTTAATGAAGGAACTGTAGTTGGATATTCCCAAGCAGCTATGGCCATGTGGCGAGATGAACAAGATAAACCTCATTATCGTGACGACTTATTCTTATTGACATCTTTGGCAGTTTCACCAGAGTCTCGTGGCTTAGGTATTGGCAGACAACTTATAGAAAGGGTAGTCTCCCATATCCAAGAATCTGGTTTTCAAGGTCAATTTGCAACAGATATAGAACTAACAGGTACTTCAGTAGCATTAGAAAAAAGCCTATATCGTGGTGGAAATTTTCATCCTCTACGTTTTCTCTTAGGTCACAATAAAAGAGCTGAATATGAGGATTTAGTCTCTCATCTTTCAGTTTCCAGATTAGTTGGAATCAAAACCTTAGCAAACCCAGAATCTTTATATCTACCAGAACAAGACAGAGAAATAGCAAATAGGATTTTAGGCCCATTCTTTAATAATGACTCTTTTGATTTTCAAGATGCAGAAATTGACCCTAAATATTCTTGCGAGCTCCCAATAACTTGGAACAGAATTGTAGGAGTAGATCTCTTAGAACAAGATGCTCTCTCAAAAATAGCTTTTTACAGAAATAATAGTTTTTACATTTGTGGTTTTGCACCTAGTCTAGAAAAAGGAGATGGTGAAAAATTAAAACTAAAAAAAGTCTCTGCACATTTAAGAAGACTACCGACAAGAGAATCTATTCTAGAACCACATGAAGTAAATGGAGAAACAGCAAACATGCTTAGAGATTACGTTCTACAACAAAATCAAGCATATCACGCTCAAAGGAACTAAAGCCTTTTTAAATAAGCAGCAAATCAATCCAAACATGCTAAATAAACAAATAATCTCAATAGACACAGAAGCTCCAAACGAACATTTTATAGTAAATATAGAATCAAAACAGCAATTAAATAACCTAAAAACTATCACAAGCAAATACCAAAACAACAAATATTTTCTAGGCATAAGTATCAACAGCAACTTATTGGATCAAGCATTAACTGATCAAGAAACAAAAGAGAAAGCAATCACAGAAACAAATATCTTCAAAAACATAAAATATTTCTCAATATCGCTCACAGATATTTCTCATATAAACGAACTCCAAAAAATACAAATAATCAAATCAAAAGATATTTTCACAGAATTAATCATTCCAATAAATATTTTTAACACAAATATTCTAAAAAACCTCACAGGCATAAACCGAATTATATTAGACTTCACAAACAACACAAATTTCCAAGAAAATATAGGCGCAGAAATGGACATAGATATAAACAACATATTCGCAGAACTAATCTCTTACAATTATTTTCCTTTCACAAAGGGTCTCCAAAACAACACAATAAACAACAAACACAAAATAGAATATTACAACAATAAATTGGAGCTAAAAATATGAATTTCCTTCTCCTAGCCTTCAATCTGCAAGATGATATTTACCCATTGGGCCTATCATATCTAAAATCATATGCACAATCTCACCACAAAGACATAAATATCAAAATAAAAGAGTTCAAAATATCCAGTAGAGCAGGATATGAAACAAATAAAAATGCCCAATTAGCAGCCCTTTCATATATTGAATTAACAAAACCAGATTTGGTAGCCTTCTCTTGTTATATTTGGAGTTATAATATGGCCAAAGATTTCGCAACAGCCATAAAAAAGATTCTTCCAGAAACAAAAATATTAGTTGGCGGAGTAGAAGTGAACAATACTTCTCTCTCAAAAGACATCGACTACGTAATCCAAGGTGAAGGTGAGATTGCATTCAAAGAACTTTTGGACCACCTTATAAACAAGAAACCAATAGAAGAAGTCCACAACCTTATCAGCCACAGTCACATAAAGAACAATATCAAAACAAAGCTCACAGAAATATCCAATTTAGATACAATTCCTTTCCCATACAAAGATTTGTCACTAAAACAAAAATATTCTGTGATCAGGATGGAAACAGCTAGAGGCTGCACTTTCTCATGCAACTTCTGCCACTATGCCAAACCAACATTAAGATTTTTCAGTATAGATTATATCAAAGACGCAATAACATTTCTCTTCCAAAACTACAATTTCAAATACTTAACTTTCTTAGATGCAAATTTCAACACAAACTCCAAAAGAATGTTCCTTATCCTCAATCACTTAAAAGATCAAATCGCTTCCACAGGAAAAAAACCAGCTATTCATATTGAATTAAGGCCTGAATTAGTTACAGAAGAGATGGCAAAAAGACTAAAAGATTACAACTTCAATATCAACTGCGAGTTAGGCTTCCAATCATCAAATGATGAAGTTCTAAAGGCTGCAAACAGACCAACTAACAAAAACGCAGTAATAAATGCCTTAAAATATCTAAACAAATATCACTTAAGATACAAAATAGACCTGATGTATGGTCTCCCGAGCGATAGCTTCGAAAAGTTCCTAGATTCTATCCATTTCCTTCTCACAAACGCAACAAAACAAACCCAGATTGTAGCACATCACTATATGCAACTAAACAACACAACTTTCGCAAACCAAGCCTCACTCATCAGATTAAATCCAAATTCAAGTTCTATGGTCATCCAAACAAACACTCAAACAACAAGCGATCTTTTTCTAACTAAACTCTTTTTAAAGCAACTTAACCAAGAACTCAATGTTTTCAACAGTCACTGATTAAGCCATCTCGGGGGCGTAGGGTGCAAGACGAGACAATATTCGATAGAGCAACAGTAAACGACCCGAGCCGTAAGGCGAGAGCGGAGAGGAGCCAATCTGCTTTTCGCCCCGAATTGAGGGTTTCATCAGTGACTTTTCAACAGTAAAGCATAAAAAGCCCAGTCACAAAAAAACAACCATGTTAAGCTTAGATGATATAAAACAAAGAATAGAATCTGGCCTAAAAGACTCTAAAGTAACAATCTTGGACCCTAGAAAAGATGGTGTCCATTTAAAAGCAGTAGTAATTTGCCCACATTTTAAAGACAAATCTTTGGTAGAACAGCACCAAATGGTTTACAAAACCATAAATGACTTATTAGCAAGCGGCGAGTTACACGCTTTAGCAATCGAAACTAAAATAGAATAACTTAATCATCATCTCTGGTGATTTTGACAGTTACAAGATTGAATTTTACTACAATAAGATTGAAAACTCTATAAAAGGCACTGTGGAGAAAACTGTGGTGAAAACTGTGGTGAAAGCTGCTAAGATCTGCCAATTCGCTAATTGCCCATAATAATGAGTTCAAAAGTGCCTATAATAGAACAACAGGTGAAAATTATGACAAATGAAACTAAATCAAGGATTCAAGAAATGATCAACAACAACGACGTATTCCTTTTCATGAAAGGAACTCCAGATATGCCCCAGTGCGGTTTTTCCTCACAAGTAGTCTTCATCTTAAACAAACTAAAGGTAAAATTCAACTCCTTCGACATCTTAGAAGATGACAGTATCCGTCAAGGAGTTAAAGAATTCAGCAGCTGGCCAACTCTACCTCAGTTATACATCAAACAAAAATTCATTGGTGGTTGTGACATCACAATTCAGCTCTATGAATCAGGAGAACTCCAAAAACTCCTAGAATAATAACTAACAAAAATTCACTTCTTTATTGATAACTTTTTTCTTTCAACCTTTTTTTTGTATATTTCTCAATATATTTCTGAATACTTCCATCATTAATTTCTTCTGGAAGAATAGACATTTTCTCCTTCAATTGTTCTTCAATCTTCTGTCCAAATTCGATTCTGCTATTGATATATTCTAAAGAAATTCTACTTTTATACCTCTCTCTAAAATCATCCATTCTTTTTTTCAAACTAAGGACTCCAAACGGTCCAATTCTTTGATCAGTGTATGCACATATTTTAAGTTCCCAATCGTCAGATTCAAATGTTTCCTTATTTTTCTCAAAAGCCTTATTTATCAAAAGAAATTTCATTCTTTCACTAACAGCCAATTCATTTGCCATATTCAAAGTAACTTCATGGTCATCCTTCCCATACTTTTCCATGATTTCTTTCTTTACTTCTTTCCAATAATTTATTCTGTCAGCTTCATTACCCATCAATTTCAAACAGATCTCACTATCCAAATCCATTTTCATCAAATTTCCTAAATCATGAATCAAAAGTGTAGCTACAATCATGTCCTTATCCAACTCAACACCATCCCAATTGTCACAAATCAATTCTCCTGAAGCTGCAACTCGAAGCATATGTTCCTGTAGGTTCTTAGGAATCTTAAATCTCTCATAGATCTCTTTAATTGAAGAAATAATCTCTGAATTTTCCATACAATTCCTCAAAAATCCAACTTTTTAATACTTTCTTTAAAAACAAAGCTAAATCTTTATAAATAAGATTCAAGCACTACTTGTATCACGTCAGTATCGCATACTCAGTAAGCTAAGCTTCCTGGTCGCGATCCTAACAGATACCTGCCAGTATCGCATAACCTGGTATTGCGCTGGACTTGAAACTTTTTTTAAGCCAAGCGATCCAGTTTCCTCACGGATATCCCGGTTCAAATCCGGGTGCTGGCGCCTTTTTTTCTAAAATCTATCTCAATTTTAGCGAAGCAATCCATTCAACAAACTCAATAAATTAAGAAAGATTTATATTTGCAAAAAACATACTTTCCCCAGGTGATTTGATGGTGAAGAAAAAGAGTGTTAAAAAAAAGAGTATAAAAAAATCTCCAAAAACAAACAAATCAAGCAAAATTTCTAAATCTTCTAAAACTGAAAATGGATTTAAAAAGATCCTCGTAGTTGATGATGAAAAAGACATCAGAGACACAGTTAAAAAAATATTAAAAACAGAAGGATACAAAATAAAAACAGCAATAAATGCTGACGATGCCTTAAAGAAATTAAAATCTTTCGATCCAGATTTGATTCTCTTAGATATTATGATGCCAGGAACTCCAGTTAGGAGAGTTCTTCCAAAAATAAAACACAAAATTGCCTTTTTAAGCGTTGTAAGAACTAGTGAGGCTGAAAAGGAACTCCTCTTAGGCTCAAGAAACATCATAGACTTCTTCCAAAAACCGTTTGATATTAAAGACTTAATTAAAAGGGTAAAAAAAGCAGTAAAATAAATATTTGGCTAAGAAAAATGTCAATAAAATCAAATTTAAAAAATAACGATCTGATCTTATTAAAGACAAGCTCAGTTAATCTTCATAAGCAAGCTATTGCTTTATTAAAGCAACTAAAAGATAAAAAAATCATCTACGTGACTTGCAACAAAACTGTAAATTCACTTATAGAAGAGCTTAAAAAGAAGAAAATTAAACAAAAAAACATCCTTTTTATTGATCTAATCTCAAAAACATTATACAAAGTAGATGACTCATATGAGCAATGTTTGTTTTTGAACTCTCCTTCTTCATTAACTAAGTTATCTTTGGTATTAAACAAACTTCTAATTAAAGAGATAGACTTAATCATCATAGATTCAGTAACTAATCTTAGGATTTACAATAAAAAGCAAAGTATAGAAAAATTCTTCATGAGTATCTCAAACAAGATCAAAAATGCCAACAAAAAAGCAATTTTCTTGGCAGCAAAAATAGATGAATATCAAGACTTTTTAAACAAACTAGAAACTTCAGTGGACATTTGTATAGAGAAAAAATGATATTCTCTAAAAATTCTCAAAATGAGCTTGAATTAGTATTCTACCTTTCAGTATTCATAATAATTTCATCAATTTCCATCATAATTTTGAGCAATTTTCTTAATCTAAACAACAATTTATTCAACAAAATAACTATTTTCTTTTCAATTTTAACTTTAATAACAACATTTGTATTAGCTAAAACCATACAAAATAAGGTTTTTTACCCTTTAAAAAGCTTAAAAAAGCTAACAAAAGATCTAAGTATCAACAAAAAAGTAAAAAAAATCCCTCTTCAATTAAAAGATAGTCCTCTTAGTGACATTAGCAATTTTTTGTTTGAAAAGCATTCACAAGCAAAATTCATCAAAGAGTCTCATGAACAAATAGATAAAAGTAAAACTAGATTTCTTTCAATAACTAGTCACGAATTAAGAAGCCCAATGACGCCTATGAAAGCGCAGCTTCAAATGCTTGAAAAAGGTTATTTTGGCACTTTAAATAATAAGCAAAAAAATGCTGTTAAAGTTGTTATTCGTAATGCTAACCATTTGGACGAAATAATCAAAGATTTGTTAGAAGTTTCCAGAATCGAAGCAGCTAGACTAAAGTTCAGGTTTTCAAAGTCTAATATAAATGCAGAAATAAAAAAAGCAGTTTCTTTATTCAAGAGAAATAGTAAAAATATCACAATTGAAACAAAAGTAGAGCAATTACCTGATTTTGATTTAGATCCAGTAAGGTTTGCTCAAGTGCTTAAAAATTTCCTTTCAAACGCTATCAAATTCTCAAAAAATAACAGCAAAATAACTATTACAGCGAAAAAGATCTCAAATTTCATAGAAGTTTCAGTAAAAGACCAAGGTATTGGTATCAAAAAAGAAGATCAAGTAGCAATTTTCGAACCATTTTTTCAAGCCGAACAAACAATCTACCGTGAAAGGGGCGGTACAGGCCTAGGACTTTCAATTTGTAAAGGGATAATCAAAATGCAGGGTGGCGATATCACTCTTAACAGTGAGCCAAACAAAGGTTCTACATTCACTTTTACAATCCCTTTAATTCCTCCAAAAGATCCTCTTCCAATCCTCTTACTAATCTCTGAGAAAGAACAAAAACAAGACCAAATTAAAGAGATTTTCAAAGACTTTTTGGGCCCAATTGGAGAATCAGAGTTCATATCATTACTTCAAAAACATAATTTAGGTTCAGAAGAGATAAAAATTTACTTATCTAAATTAGTTAGTATTGGTGTTTTAACAAAAATGCAATCAAATAGTATGTTAAAACAAATAAATAAATTCAATTAATCTTTCATGATTAACTCCCAAAACTGAACTCCTCAT
Source organism: uncultured Methanosarcinales archaeon (assembly GCA_964527395.1). Classification (GTDB taxonomy): domain Archaea; phylum Nanobdellota; class Nanobdellia; order Woesearchaeales; family GW2011-AR9. The sequence goes on along the minus strand of CAZGQD010000029.1, from coordinate 9,378 downwards.
AATTTAACCACTCACAATTTCCATCTCAATTTAGAAGAAATTAAATACCAAAAAACACTCATTTTAATTAAAAAAATAATCAAGAAAAAATAAAATGGATCCTAAAAAAAGTTTACAGTCAAAAGCAACTATAATTCTTTTAGTTATAAGTATAGTTCCATTATTACTAATTGGTTCCATTCTTCTTTACACAACTGAACCTGGTTTAAAAAACGAGATCTCTAATGGCGTACTAAGTTTGTCAGAGGCAAAAGAGGGCCAAGTATACGCTTATTTAGATAATATTCAATCAAGAACAATTGATTTCGCTTCAGACGGATTTATCAGAGATAGCCTTAAAGAGATATCAAATAAAGATCAATCTGATACCAAAAAAGAAGATCTCTCTTTGGAATTATCAAATCACCTTTTAAATAACAAAAAGTCACTAGATGAAACAATTGTTGGCATTTTAGTTATTAATAAAAAAGGAGTGGTTGTTGGATCAACAGATTCATCGGAAATAGGTAAAGATGAATCCACTGACGATTATTTCATTGAAGGTTTAAAAACAACTTACTTTACTAGCTTCACTTCTGAAGGCGGACATATCCATTTTTCAGCTAATAATCAAAATGAACACAACAATTCAAATCAATTTGTAGTAACAACTCCTATATTCAACAAAGAAAGTGGTGAAATTATAGGTGTTATTTCCAACTTCTTCTCAACATCTCTTCTAACTGACGTTATTTCCGGACAATTTCAATTAGATCAAGGTGCTCTTTCATCAAAAGGAGGCTTCAATTCTACTGAAAATTATCTTGTAAACAAGCAAAAAACAATGATTGTTCACCCTTCAAATAATAATAATAATAATAGTAGTGAAGAGCATTACTCTGGGATGCCTGTAAATACTCTTCCTGTAACAAATTGCCTAGAACAAAACATTGAAACTGTCGGAATCTATGAAAACTATGCTGGAATTGAAGTAATTGGTTCTTCAATGTGTTTTCCAGATCAAGAATGGGTACTTTTAACTGAGATTCAAACAAAAGAGGCTTTTGCACCAATCACAAAGGCAATAAATAAGATCATCTTCTCTTCATTAATCCTAATCATTATCATTATTTTCATATCAATAAAGCTATCTCATTCATTGATTTATCCTGTGAATAAACTAACTAATATCATTAACAACATCAGTCATGGTAAATTAACTGAGAAGATACCAAAAGACCTAAAATCAAGAAAAGATGAATTAGGCGCACTAGCTTCAGCATTTGATAGGGTTCTTGTAAGTCTAAAAATAGCAATTAAAAAAGTAGGGTTAACAAAAGAAGAGTTACAATTAGGTGAAGCAAAGGAAAAAATAACATTGTTACAAAAATTAATAGATGAATCTGATGATTCAATTTATTTAGTTGATCCAAAAGACGGAAAGATCATTGAAACCAATAAAACTGCTTCTAAACGTTTAGGATACAGTATGGATGAGTTAAAAGATCTATATGTTAGAGATATAATTGGAATAAAGATGGGTAAAAACACTTGGTCTGAAATCGTAAAAATAATTAAAAAACCAGGCCCATCAATTTTAAAAACTTCTCACAAAAAGAAGAATAAAACAATTTTCCCAGTAGAAGTAAATGCTAAATTAATAAAACACGATGGCAAAGAATTGTTTTTAGCAATGGTACGTGATACTTCACATAAAGGATCAACACCAATATTAGTAAATTCAATAAAATCAACAAAACCAACAAAATCAGTAAAAAAAACTAAAAAAACTAAAAAAACTAAAAAAACTAAAAAAATCATTCAAAAAACAATAATATCAGCAAAAAAACACTAATATAAACAAAAAAGTCAATAATCAAAATAAAAATCAACAAAATTCACACACATCTGAATCATCCTGACACTTTTTGATACATTTAGAACAGTACTTTTTTTCTTCTTTTTTAAGTAAAACTCCACAATTATCACATCTCTTATGACCTACCATAATAAAAAAACCGATTCACACAAATATAAACCTTCCTTTTCCAAAGATGTTGGGTCTTTGTTCTGGCCTTTTGCGATAATTGGTAAAAAGTCTTTGGCGCGCTTGCCTCCTCACTGGCAATTACATTATGAAATTACACCAACAACAAGCATTTTTGTTCATGAAATAGAACAAAAATTATTGCGTAGTTGTTTAGACCTGCGGTAAGTCTGGCCAAGCGCCATAGGACTTTTATTATAAAATCGCAAAATGATGAATTTGCTAAAATTCAGCGTCTGGAAAATGATTTTTCCATAAAGGCCAGCTTAAGTACCCAGCATCTTTTCCAAAGGCATAAAAAAGCAACCAATAGCAACGTTTATCTATGTGAAACATATAAACATTCAGTATGGCTGGGTTATTTTTTGAAATTCTAATAATTATTTTTGGACTTTTAGCAATAGTTATTTTGGCAAACATTATAATCAAACGTAATATCTCTCTTTGCGAAAGTATTAACCTTTCTGGAACTTTTATCGGAATGACTATTTTATCAATTGGCACCTCTTTACCAGAGATTATTACTCATATTGTCGGGAGTTTACATATTCTAAATGATTCCTCTCTTTATAATACTAGTTCTGCATTGGTAGTTGGAACTAATATAGGTTCTGATATTTTTCAACAAAATTTTATTCTAGGCGTTATTGCAATTTTATCTATAGTTACCCTTAGAAAAAAACAAATTTTCCCTTTATTTAGTGGCCTTATTGGATCTGCTATCCTTCTTTTTCTTCTTAGTTTTGATGGTTTCATTTATAGGTGGGAAGGAACAGTTCTAATTCTATCTTACTTATTTTACTTATTTTATTTATATCACAATTCAAAACAAGAAAAAAAACCCAAAGCAAAGTTTACTTCAATAAAGTCAAAAAAATTATTCAAAAAACAGCTTGCTAGCGACTTTTTTGTGATTATAATTTGCTTTGTATTTTTAGCTATTGTTGCAAACAAAGTATTGACTGCTTCAGAAGCAATAGTTTCATCTTTTTCTATCAGTGCATCATTTTTTGGGATAATAATAATTGGTTTTGCTGTAGCTCTTCCTGAGTTTACAACTGCTCTTTTGGCCTTAAAGCATAAACAAAAAGGCATGTCAGTGGGAGTATTAATTGGAAGTAATATCACAAACCCTACTCTGGCATTGGGTCTTGGTGCATTAATCTCAAGCTATTTTGTTCCAAAAGCAATAATCCTCTATGATCTTCCCATAAAAATACTTAGCGCTTTACTAATCTTATTTTTGCTTCATAAACATGGAAAATTACACAAAAAAGAAGGACTTCTAATAGTAGGAATTTTTATACTTTATTTGATTATTAGAATTTTATATTTCCCTGTTTATTTATAAAAAAAATCTTCAGAGCAAATATTTCACAAAAAATCACCAAAAAAAACTATAATCCTACAAAACATGGAAAAAAACTATCATTCACAAAGTCAAAAAGAACTTTTCACTAATTTCAAAAGCAATAAGCAAGGTTTATCTAGTAATGAAGCTAAAAAACGTTTAAACAAATTCGGAAAAAATGAGTTTAAAAAGGTAAATAAAACAACTGCTCTCCAAATTTTCTTAAGACAATTTCAATCTTTTGTAGTAATAATCTTACTTTTTGCTGTAATGATCTCCATTTTTGTTGGAGAAACAATAGATGCCATAGTGATAGCAATAATTATTCTTATCAATGCCATTTTTGGTTTTATTCAAGAATACCGTGCTGAAAAAGCAATAGAGGCTTTAGAAAAAATCAGCACTTTAAAAGCAAAAGTACTTAGAGATAAAAAATTTCAAGAAATTGACTCTAAATTATTAGTTCCTGGCGATATTATCATTCTTGAAACTGGAAAAAAAGTACCTGCTGATTCTAGAATCCTAGAACAATCTTCTCTTCAGGCAAATGAAGCTTCTTTAACTGGTGAATCTAATCCTGTAAGTAAATTTACAGACATAATCTCAAAAGATTCAGCAATAGCAGATCAAAAAAACATGCTTTTTATGGGTACAATTGTTAGTAAAGGGCGTGCTAAGGCGATTGTAACTAGTACTGGAATGCAAACTCAAATAGGCAACATTGCTCAAATGGTCCAAGAGACTAAGAAAACCTTAACACCACTTCAAGTAAAATTCAAAGAATTAGGAAAAACTTTAGGTATTGCAACAATTTTTGTGTGCATTGGTATTTTTTTAATAAGAATATTTAGAGAATCATTTAGTTCTGGTTTACTTACTCAAGAATTCATAGGTGAATCATTTTTGGTAGCTGTAGCACTTGCTGTAGCTGTAATCCCTGAAGGTCTTCCTGCAATAGTTACAGTCTCTTTAGCTATGGGTGTTCAACGTATGGTTAAGAAAAATGCCCTCATAAAAAGACTTCCTGCAGTAGAGACTTTAGGTTCAGTTAACGTTATTTGTTCAGACAAAACTGGTACCTTAACAAAAAATGAGATGACTGTGAAAAAATTATACACAAGCAATACTATAATTGAACTAACCGGTGATGGTTATTCTTCTAAAGGAAAACTTCTTTTAGACTTATTAACAAAAAAAAGAAGAAAAGAGATAGTTAAAGATCTAAATAGGCTACTTGAAATAGGTATTTTATGTAATGATTCAAAGATATCAAATAACAACCACACCAATAATAATCACAATAACACCAATAATAACCACAATAACACCAATAATAA
>CAZGQD010000029.1:0-4564 GCA_964527395.1 uncultured Methanosarcinales archaeon | reverse complement strand
CACAATAACACCAATAATAACCACAATAACACCAATAATAATCACAATAACACCAATAATAACCACAATAATAACAGAAATAACAATCATAATGGAACTAAGGCAAAAATATTTGGTGATCCCACTGAAGCTGCTCTTCTAGTTTCGGCTCAAAAGGCAAAATATAACACAAAAAGTTTTAGAAAAAAGTATCCTAGAATTGCTGAGATCCCCTTTGATTCTTCTAGAAAGTTGATGACTACTATTCACAATATTGAAAATAAAAAGATGGCTTATGTCAAAGGTGCTCCTGATATGTTGTTGCTAAGATGTAGCCATGTTTCTATAAATGGTAAAATAAGCAAATTGACAAATGCTCAAAAGAAGAAAATTCTCAAAGAAAATGATAATATGACTAAGTCTGCTCTAAGAGTCCTAGCTTTCGCTTATAAACCACTTTCAAAGACTTTTAATTTAAAAAGCAAATCTGCTATCAACCCAAAAAATATTGAATCTAAGCTAATTTTTGTTGGTCTTCAAGCAATGTTAGATCCACCAAGAGAAGAAGTAAAGCAAGTCATAGAAAAATGTGACACTGCTGGGATCAAAACTGTAGTAATTACTGGTGATCACAAATTAACAGCAACTGCTATTGCCAAAAAGCTAAATATCTTCAAAAAAGGTGACATTGGAATTACAGGTACAGAATTAGACAAACTTTCTCAAAAGGATTTCACCAAAGTTGTGAACAAAATAACTATTTACGCAAGAGCAACCCCTGCTCATAAAGCTAGAATTCTTAGTGCTCTACAAAAAAAGGGCAATATTGTTGCAATGACTGGTGATGGTGTAAATGATGCTCCAGCCTTAAAAAAATCAGATATTGGAATTGCTATGGGAATAACAGGTACAGATGTTGCAAAAGAATCCTCAGATTTAATTTTAACAGATGACAATTTTTCTTCAATAGTTAATGCCATAGAAGAAGGAAGAGGCATTTACAATAATATCAAAAGATTTGTAGAATACCTTTTATCTTGTAATGCTGGTGAAGTTTTTGTAGTTGCTTTAGCTATAATTATAGGTTGGCCACTACCATTAATTGCAATTCAAATACTTTTAATGAACCTTATAACTGACGGGTTTCCTGCTCTTGCATTGGGTTTAGACAGACATGAAAAAGATTTAATGCTACAAAAACCAAGAAAAAAATCAGAACAAATCATCTCAAAACAAGTTGTCCACAATATTATCCTAACAGGTTTAATCATGACTTTTGGGACTTTATTCTTATTCTGGCATTATGGTGTCGACACTTTAAAAGCTAAATCAGTAGCTTTTACAACTTTAATCATGTTCCAACTATTCAACGTTTTGACATACAAAAGTAAAGACTTCAAAATTAATCTTAAAGAAAGCAAATATCTCTTAGCTGCTGTTCTAACATCCATCTTAGTTCAGATAGCTATTTTATACAGTCCTTTGAACACAATCTTCAAAATTGTACCTCTGGGCCCATATGATTGGATAAAAATCATCTTAGTTTCAGCTTCTTTGTATGTAATCATTAACATAAAGAACATGCTAAAAAAGAAATAAAAAACCAGAAAAAACAAGCATCACTTATTTTACATAAAATGCAACTTAGTACATACATCAAAAAGACAATTTTATATACAACAAACAACTTAATTAACCAAGGATGGCCAAAAAGAAAAAACAAGCAAAAAGCAAAGATAGATTAACTAAATCAACTCCAATAAATGGCAAAAATAAAAATTCAAATTCAAAAGCCTCAAAATTGTCAAACAAGCCTTTTCTGCTAAAAATAATCTTAGTCCTTTCAATCCTTGGTCTACTTACATCCCTATATCTAGTTCAAAATCATTATTCAACAGTTGAAGATGGTTCTGCATGCGATTTTTCAGAAGCAATTTCTTGTTCACTAGTTAACGCAAGCGAATTTTCTAAACTTTTGAATGTTCCTGTATCAATTTTTGGTGTTTTATGGTTTTTAATCCTAATTTTCATAGTTTTAGCTAATTTAAAACAAAATAGCAATAACAACAACAATAATGACAATAACAATAATAATAATAATAACAATAACGCTAATAATCAAGCAAAAAACACAAATAATCAAAATTACGATCCAAAAGACTCAGACTTAGATACATTTACAGTATTATGGAGCATAATAGGTTTACTTTCCGTAATCTATTTCATAGTTGCAGAAGTAATTCTAAAAGCAATATGTCCATTTTGTACAATAGTTCATCTAATTGTATTCATAATTTTACTAATATCAATAAAAATATACAAAACAAGAATAAATTTGAATAACAAAAACAATAAAAACGACATCAAATCATCATTTATAAATCAAGCAAAAAGTTCATTACTTAACTTAAGAGGTTGGATTTTATTAATTGTAATCATTAACATAATCCTTCTAGTCCTTTTCAATCTTCCAACAGGCGAGACAGAAGATTATACGGAATTAGCCAAATGTATTACAGAAAACGAAGTAACTATGTACGGTTCATTTAGATGTGGAATTTGTGCTAAAACAAGAGCAATGTTTGACGATGCTTTTGAACATATTGTTGAAATTGAATGTCATCCACAAGGAGAAGATAATCAGTGGGAACTATGCCAAGAAAAAGAAATTACAGGAACTCCAACTTGGATTAAAGAGGAAGATGGAAAAGAAATAAAAAGGCATACTGGATTTCTTTCTATTGATGAATTAAAAGAATTTTCGGAGTGTTTAGAATAAATATGGTATTTCCAGAAGGTCTAACTCTTCCAATATTAATTGGAGCAGCATTAGTTGATAGTATTAATCCTTGTGTATTTGGGGTACTAATCTTTCTAATTATGTTTATGACAAAACTGTTCAAAGATCCTAAACGAATGTTAATTGGTGGTTTGATTTATACATCTGTAGTTTATCTGAGCTATCTATTAATTGGAATTGGTTTCTTAAAATTCACAGTATCTTTTGGTTTTTCACAAACAATTTATTGGATAGCTGCAATTATCGCTATAGCAGCAGGTATACTTGAAATTAAAGACTTTTTCTGGTATGGTAAAGGTTTAACACTTCAACTAATTCCTGGCGCAGCAAAGAGAATAAAGTATTATACTGAAAAAATCAAAAAATTACACAAGAAAGGTATCATTTATTGTTATTTAGCTGCAATTCCTTTGGGAATATTCGTAACTTTGGTAGAATTACCTTGTACTGGAGCTCCATATTTGGCAGTTTTAGCTATAATCGGTAAAGGTGACTATGCAAATGGTATCCCTTTGCTAATGATTTATAATCTAATCTTCATCTTACCATTGATTGTAATGATTTTCATAGCTTATTTTGGAAAATCTTCAGAGGTGTTGGAAGAATGGAGAAAGAAACATCGTGGCCTTATGAGACTTTCAATAGGTTTGTTTTTAGTAGCCCTAGGTGCATACATGATTTATGTAATCACTTGATCAATTCTTTTTATAACCAGGAACTGCCTCAATACACTCTCTTAAATAGCCTTCTAATTCCTCAACAGTACCATTCAAAGAATCAATATTTCCTTCTAATAATACATCTGTTTCACTAATACTTTCAAAAGCACTCTTTTTTATAAATTTACCATAAATAAACACATTATTAAGAATTTGGATCAGCCAAGTCTCAACTCAATACATTTTTATACCAAAAAAACATACAACAACCTATGCACGATAAAAAAGCAATAGCTCCAATAGTTGCAACTCTGGTTCTAGTAGTTTTCGCAGTAACATTTGGTATTATTATCATGAGTTTTGGTAGAGCAGCAGTGCAACAAGAGGCTACTTGTACAATTGACATAGACCTAGATTTCTCAGAAATTGGGGGACAACAAGAGATTTGCTTTGATCAAAGCAAAGAAATCTTAAGATTCACAGTTGAAAATGGTGCAAACATTGACATTTCAGCTTTGATGGTCAACGTAATTGGAACAAATAAAGCAGAAAGTTTCGACCTCACAGATGCACAAATGCTCAAAGCAGGTATTTATCTAGGTGATGTAGGTTATAACACTGACTCAAATGGTGAGATCAGACAGGTAAGGATTATTCCAAAAATAGTTCCTTTTGACGAGGAAGTAATTTGCCAAGAGCAAGCACTAACAGCTGAGAATGTCAGAGTTTGTTAATAGTTGGTAATGGTAAGCTTATTTCTTTCATTTCTATCTTTCTTCCACAAAAATGAAGCAACTATTTTTAAATAAACACTAAAAAGCAGCTTTATGTTATATCAACCAGACGGATGGAAATTCGGAGTAGACCTATCTCACAAATTTGATCCAGATACTCTAAATCTCATTCCAAGAGAAGGTTGGGAGCACCCTACATTTCTAGCTTATGGTTCAACTTCACTTGATTACACTATTTTCAAAAGAGGTGAAGAAACAGATTATTCTGGCTCCATTGGTTTAGATTTAGAGGTATCAAGATATATAGGAACTAACAATGGGATAAGAGTTATACCTAGAAGAAATCAAACAAGAAAACCTACTTTAAAAGAAGTTTGCTCTCTTTCTGGTAT
>CAZGQD010000028.1:0-19319 GCA_964527395.1 uncultured Methanosarcinales archaeon | reverse complement strand
AAATCCCTGCGATCCCACTCTTTTTCTGAGCTTGAACTTGTGAAACTCATGCACTACCAAATGCTGCTCAAAAAATTCAGCTAAATCTTTAGAATATTTTTTTGGAGTAATCAACTTCCTTTTAATTTCATATTTGCTCATATCTATCTTAGCAGAGATCATATTAATTTTAGAAATTACCTATTTATAAGCTCTGTCCGCACTTGTCCAGTGGGAAGTGGCTTTTTTTAAAATAGTGGCGTGAGTGCACCCTTTCGGCGTGCTTATTTTTCACTAAAAATTAGCTACGAAAGCTCAGCTTGAGTATGTGAACCGAGCCTTCCAGTTCGTTACAAATCCCTCCGGTCCCACTTTCTTCTTAATAACTTATTTTCAAAATTAGATTTAAAAGAAATGTAAATCCTTTCATCTAAAAAAAAGCCTAGCTTCTTGAATTGCCTTATCCATCCTATCTAAATGATATTCTAAATCTTTAAAATGAACATCCATCTTAACTTTATGTATCTCTACTTTCCTGAGCAACTCTTCTCTTTCTTTTTTTCTCATAAAAACACCTTCATTTATTTTTATTTAAATCTTTTGAAACGCTCAAAAGAAAATCTTCATACCTTTCATTTACCACAATAAATTTCTTCTTAAAAGAGTTCTTTTCAGCTTCAATAATGGATAATTTATTCTCAAGTATCTTAATTCTAGACTCTTTTACAAAAGAATGTAAACTAAATGTAATCAATACAACAATTGCAAATATAGAGACGTACAAACTAATCTCCAAGACAGTCTCAGCAGTAAATGTAAGTATCAATAAAATTAGTTGCTCAAAAGAGTAAACAAGAACAAAGAACATCTCTAAAAAAGTCTTATTTCTAAATGAAAATGTTCTAAGATTATTCCAAACAAGATCTATTTTACTCAAAATATACCCAAAAATACTAACCATAAACGCAAAATAACACAGTGGTTTAAAAACACAATATCTACTCCAGACCACAATGTATATACCCAAGCAAAGAAAAGAACCAAATACAACAAAATAAACCAGCAACTAGAAACCAAATCTCCTTAACCCACCTACCGATCTACCTACCTATCCAAGAGTATTAGTAAGCACAGTTCCTGCAAACAAGTTAAACAATATAATCACAAAAGCTGCAATTCCTGTATAAAGTAAGGTACTACGCACTAAACCTTTTCCAAGTGCATATCTCTCTCCAAGTTTGTCAGTCCCATTCTCAATCCCATTAGCTAAAATAGTCAAAATAAACGCCAATTGTACGATATAAAATCCAACAATTACTTGGAAATAAAAGGTAGGGATTCCAAGACCAAATATCTCCATCATTCCACCAAATCCTGCTGACTCTCCTCCACTAGAAAACGTACTTAATTGAGAGGATAATTTAGTTAGTACTACTGAAATCATTGATGTAATTCCAACAACAATTCCTGCAATTGCAGGTGTCAAAAAAGAGACTTGTGCTTTCATTGAAGAAATAACTTCTGCCATCAAATCCTTAAGTCTCTCTTCAACACGATGTATCTCTTTGATATAACGGGACATATTAAGTAATGCTTGTGCTGCAATTACAGGTCCACGTTTGATTGACTCAACCAACACTTTCATAGAAGATTCAATAACTTTGCTAGGAAATTGTACTACAGAACCCACTTTTTCATCAAATAAAGCTTCTTCAAGTCCCATTCCCAGCTTTGTAATGTTCTTCTCAGTCATATTAAAAAAATCACCTGAGGTAGACCCACGCATAGTTTCTGCCACACGAGCAAACGCAATCTCTGCTGGAAGTCCATCTCCAAGTCTGTTACCTAATTGAAACATCGCAGAAGAAAATTCATCTTCAAGCTTTTTGGTACGCTGACGTATTTTAATCACATTCATCGAGCGCAACGAATAAAACATCCCCCACGAGACCCCTATCCCAGCGATTACAACAAGTGATAACAAAGCAGAACCAAGTCCATAAGGTCCTTTTTTATCTTCAGTATCACACTCTAAAGATCCTGGTGGACAAACATAACCCATCATTTGCAAAGTACCTTTTTCATTCTGAATTTCAAAGTCAGGACTAATCATATGGATATATAAGGGACTAAAACCAATAATCATAGCAAAAACAAGAATAAACAAACTAAAATAAAGTGGATTAACTTGGATTTGCATTTTCCCTCCAAGTGGGATCATTACATCTTCATACTTTTTAAGGCCAGGATGAGCTTTTACAGGATCACTGCTCCCATAACCTGAAGGACGCTTAGAAAGTATCACACGACCAAGATAATAAACACCAGCTGGAAGCGATATGTTATACATCAATGAAATATAAACTGCCATTGATATTACACTAGTTTCACCTGAAGCCATAAAAGACACCACTAGTGGCAAAATAACTAAACCTAAAATAGGCAATATAATTCCCAGCATGTTCAGCATAGTCATAGGTGCCTTCAAATTGTGAGAATAACGCAGCATTCCTTCATATGTTCCATCTAAAATCACATCAAGTGACTTATCAAGCAGTGCCAACCTACGATCATCTGAAGGTTCCATTAATGAGGATTCAATCATATGAAAACTTTCAACAAAATCTTTGTTCCATTCTTTCCAAATCTCTAAAAATGAATCTGCACTTTCTTGAATTGTAGAAAATTTACCGTTTTCTAAGTCCCAGAGCATTTTACGAAAATCTAAGCTTAGTGGCGGCTCTAAATGTTCAGCTGCAAACGCAATCGCACGTTCAAGGTTAGATGTATGTCTCATATATGTAACAAGATAAAATATACTCTGAACCATCTGATTCGACGCTTGTATTCTCCATGAATCTGCCATCATACTAGGCAACTTCTGAAGTGCAAAAATCATAATTAGCCCTGCAATGATTGTAAAAAACACAAGTCCCACCATTTGAAAGATTGCAAATGCAATAAATGATACAAAGAAGATAAACACCAGCGGAAACAAGAAACTAAGTGCTACAACACCACTAGGATTCACATTCAAATGACATGTATCTATTTGTTTTTGCAAGTCAGCTGCTTGCTTCTTATCAACTTTTAACTTAAAGATTCCTTCAGCAAAGTTACATGCCTTTTCATAATATCCAAAATGTGTGGGGTAAAGTTCCTTTTTAAACTGAAGATAATCTTGAGAATCAATTTTACTAGCTCCAGCTCCGTCACTACTAACGCCACCTTTCACATCTCCAAACTCTGCTTTGATCTTTTCTTTATACTTCACCAGCAGATCCTGATATTCATCCTCAGCCACATCATCACCTAACTAAACAACTACAAATCAATCATAATCAAACTCTAAAAAAACAAAGTCAACTAACCTTTAAAAGCTTACCTTTTCTAATACAACAACTCACTCAATAAAAAGACAAAAACTACAACAAAAATCACTACATAAAAAACTCAAAACATTACAAAAAACACATAAAAAATCATCACAAAAAGCAAGAACAGCAGCATCCAAATAAGGGGTTGGCGGGCGGGACGGGAACATACACACATAAAAATGAAGTCGGCTATTTTTCTGACAACAATCAGGAAAATTCAAAAGCCGTACTTTGACTTCGCTCTGCTCTGATACTTGGTGCAAACCAAGCTCAAAAATTGCTTGTCAATTTTTCGCTGCTGCGTAAAAAAAGAATATTAAAATGAATACAATAACGTACAAATACGTACATAATCGTACGCAAACGTATCCAAAAGGTACGATTTGGTACCACTCGGTACCAAATCATACCATCCACCACCAGAAACAAAGCAACTTCAAGCTTCAAAAGAAACTTCAGTCACCTAAAAAATCGCTAGGATCAAGTGTCGGATCAAAAAAGTCATAAGCAATCTCTCTTCCACTCTCAAAAGACGGCCACTCAAGTCCATTTCTTTGATCATATCTTTGCCTAGTATCTAAAAGTCCAGAATCTCTTCGAACTCCAAAGCCCCTAGAACCATTAGTTCCAAAAGATCCTTCTTGACAAACTCCATCAATACTTGTGTATCTTCTTTCATCTCTAAAAACTGCCCTATAACCTAAATCTCCATCATCCCACATTTTATTTTCACCTCACTGAACTAACCCATCTGCATTTTGCACTAGTCTTCCACTAATCACTTTAGCAACATAAGGAGCAATTTCATCACAAAGCTTTCCTTCAATTGAATACAAAGAGTCTCCAATCACACGACCTCTTTTCTCAGCAACAGCTTTATCAACTCTCTGGCCAGCTAAACCTAATGGCAAAAATTGTGAATAAGGCATTTTCTCTTCAATTTCACCAAGGTCAGCTCTGCTTGATTCCCAATCTCCAAAACCACCAAAAAGCATACATCTTGAACTAATTGGTTCTGAAAGCAAAACTAGGTCAGACTCAGAATCATACAAAAATCCAAATTTGGAAGAATTTATCCCAATAACTCCTTCGTATTGTCCATCAATGTCATTACCAGCAGCATCAACAACTTTAGAATCTCCAGAATCTACTTTTCTTCCCGCAAGTGAACTAACTCTAAGTCCACCAGGCAATTCATATCCTCTTTTAAGATATTCTCTAACTGCTTTCTCCAAACGAGCATCTCCCAAAACAAGATCAGATTCGATATCAAAAGAAGCATCAAGTTCTTCAACACCATCCCTAGAATAACGAATAAACTTAAAGGAATATTCTCCTAAGCCAATTTCTTCTCTTTCAAGAACATCAATTGACACATTTTCTTTATCTAAATGACTAAAAGTACCATACTCAAAACATTCTTCTGTAAGATATCCTACAACATCATCTAATATATTTTCTTTCTTAATAAATCCAAGCGCAGTTTGTCTATCATAATCCTGATCAACTTCAGAGATTCTAGGTCCCAGATTTACTAATATCTTAGGGATAGCATCTCTTCTTTCTTCTGAAGAAGAATACATCATCAAAGCACCATAAACAAACGAAATAGCTCTTCTATTTCTATTATCATCACGAATATTTCCCAGCCAAAATTCTTCTAATTTTTTTCCTTTCTGAACAGAAGCTAATGCACCAATGGTTATTCTAAAAATATCACTTACTGAGTAAAAATGTTTGATCAAAAATGAATCTGCTCTAAATTTAGACTCTGCTTTTTCTCTAAGAATTTCATAGGTCTTAGTAAAATTTTCACTTTTATCACCAATTCCAGCAACAACATCTAATAAACCAATCAATTTATTAAATTGTGGAGAAGCTTCTGCAACTGCTTTTTTTGTAGCTTTAATACCAATATATCTTTCTTTCAACTCTTCCTTGAGGTCATCTGGAATTTCATCACAGTGAAACATAGTTTTTTCTGAAAAGCGGCCCTCTTCGAAGCTTCTAGTTAATTTTTCTTTTCCCCCTGCATAAGTTCTTAATACTTCATTAAGCGTTACTGGCCTTTCTGTCTTTCTTACTTCTGCAGTATATCTATTTACGAAATCTTCATCTTCTTTTGTAATGGGCTTATCAAAACCTAACCTCCAAACTGTTTCTCTAAGACTTGTTCCACTAATTGTACTAAGTAATTTATCAACGTCTCCTTCATACCAGGCTTTTTCAAACCAACTTCTTCCTTGTCGCAGGGCAGTTCCAATGTCTGGTTCTACAAATTTTCTTCCGAACTCTTCAACTAGTAGCTCATTAACTGCTCTTTCTACATTTCTTTTAAATATTTTATTCTCACTGTTGTTATACATCCAAGCTACATATTCGGCACAATTAGTTTCTCTTGAGCTATCGCCATGGGTCCCTCCACCAGCATGTACTCTCCCTCTATCAAGTGTTCTTTCTATGAATGATTTCAAAGCAGAATAATCTTCTCTAATTGGAACGTAATCTTCTGGTTTACCAATAGGTATCTCTGGCATAAAGCCCTCTTTACCTCCCCACCAAACAAGACCTTCTTCTTCAAAAAACATTAGATCATGTAAGTTCATTGAGTAAACAAGTCTTCTAGTAGCATCTCCTCTGGAAGCTTTTTCCTCTTCAGCTAAAGCAAAAGCATTTCTAGATATTTCTCCAAAGTCTTGTAACACTGCTTCTAATCCTACCATTTTCTTTGCCTCCTATTCCTATCTCATCCTCTAGCCCAATCTTTAACTTGCATTGACAAATCTTCCAAACCATACACTATTTTCACATCTGGTCTAACTAACTGAGTTTGAATTTCTACATCACTTCTTCTCACATAACCTCTCTCAACACCCACAAACAACGTTTTATCTGTCATAGAATGTGCTCCCAACTCATACAACACAATTGGATTTATAGTTTCAGAAGAAAACCAAAATGAGATTGCATCTGCTCTTCTCATGTGTTGGTATTCCCAAACGATTTGTTCCATGGCTGCACTAGGATCATGCATGGGGAAATTAGCTCTCCTAGGGTTAAGCAATACTAGGTCTTCAGCAACTAAAAGGTTGGACAAATCTCTTTGCCAGTCTCTACAGTTACTGATTCCTCCAGCCAAAAACAAACTTTTAGAGTTTCCAAATAGTCCAATTTCATAGTTTGTGGGTGCTTCAATGTATTCCATTTGTATGCCTCATTTATTGTAATATGCAGACGCTGAAACAGCCTTCCTAAATGTGTAAAATGATCCATCTTTTTGACAAGGAGTGTACTTAACATTCCATCCTGCACTACGATATCTATCAAGTAAGCTATCTCTTGCAATTGGATTTATTTCACCCATTATGTCTTCATCAATAGTAACTCCTGAACGTGGATCATATCTATCCTCAAGAGCAGAATCTATTCTTCCTTCAAGTGCCTCTAATCCAGCTGCTTCCTTTCTCATCACTCTGTCATGTATTTCATCTGGTCTTACTACCATTTTCTTTGCCTCCTCCTCATTTCACCTTCAATAGATACACAATATCTAAAGAAACACTTAAATAGTACATCCACCTTAGTGGGAAGTATGCAAGAAACTTTGCTTCAAGATGCTGGACTTACTCAAAATGAGATAAAAGCCTATATTACACTACTAAAAACAGGTAAGTCTCAAACAGGGCATATTATCAAACATTCTAAGATCTCTAGTGGTAAAGTCTATGAAACTCTAACAAAATTGATTGAAAAAGGTCTAGTTGAGGTAGTTATAGAGAACAATGTCAAACAATTCTCTGCCACAAACCCTGAAAGTCTTCTTCTTCTCATGAAAGAAAGGCAAGAAAGAGTAACAAAACAGACAGAAAAGATCAAAGAAATCATTCCAAAATTGCAAAAGTTGCAAAGAACTCAGTTTGAACCAGAATCAGTCTATCTAATTAAGGGTTTTAGAGGTATAAAACCTATTGTATATAGACCGCTAAAGCATTGCAAAGATGAAGTCAAAGTTATGGGTGTCAGATCAAGCAAAGACCCAAAGTTTAACATTTTCTGGCAGCACTGGCACAATGAAAGAGTTAGGTTAAAAGTAAAGGCAAGATTGATTTTTACCGACAAAGATACAGATTACTGGAGATTCTTTAAAAACTTAAAACATACAAAGGTAAAAACGGTAACTCAAGTAAGTCCAAGCGCTATAATGGTAATCAATCGGCACAGTTTCATATTTACTTATGAAAATAGTGAACTTACTTGTGTCCATTCTACCTCTCCTGCAATTGCAAAATCATTTTCTTCCTTTTTCGAAGGTTTATGGGATATTGGTACAGACTAATTGATACCAAACGGTACCATTTGCTACCATCTGCCACCAGAAATACTTGGATCTAAAAGAAACTATTACCAATTTAAACAATAGTAAATAGAACCAAAAGTCATAATTCATTTAATGCTAATTCAACCTTTTCAACAACTTTTTTTGTATTTTCCAATAACTCTTTCAAAAGTTTATCATTCACTGATGTTTCTGCTCCATATTGAAATTCTTCTCTTAGTGATTTTGCATCTTTTGGAGTCATTTGTTCTGTAGTTCTGATAAAAGCAATATCTCTTAAATCAAGTTTGATTTTGCCTTCTTCAATAAGGTATTCAACTGCATTAATTGTACACTCATGATTTTTTGATTCATACCCAAGTTTATATAAAACAGCAAGCAATGCATGGTACATTGAATAATAGAATTGCGAGACTCCCCAATCACTAAAACCACCTTTGATGTTGTAATCAGCTGCACGAAGATTATGTTTTGCTTTAAAAATGTGTTTTTCAGAAAGTGAATCACTAGCTTCAATCTTTTTCATTCTACTTTCTCTTGCTAAACACCAATCAAGTTTTTTCTTATGAATTGACATGTTTAATAACCCTTACAAATACAGATTCCCCTTTTAGTATTATTCCTTTTTTTATAAGGTCTAAAATGGCCTCATTTTTCACTTTAATTGCTTTTATTAAATCTTTCTGCTGCAAAATTAAGGGAACAACTGGCTTAGTTCTAATCTTAGACAAATTTAAACAAAAATCATTAACTTTTTTAGTTTTATTTGTCAGAAACAACACATCTACATCATTAAATCTCTGATTTTTTAAGACTGAACCAAAAATAATTATCATCTTGGCTTCTTCAAACTTAACAATGTCTTTTGCATAAATCTTCGCATAACCTTTAAGTGATCTTTTTTCCATTAACAGTAAAAGTTCACACAACTTATTTGTTTCAGGATTATCAAAATTCAACTTAAAATGTGATGCATTACTTATATTTTTATTCAATAAAATGCTATTTTTCTCAAGATTTTTAAGAATCTTAAATGCACTTCCAACACTAATATTATTCAATTTAGCAATTTGATTTATATTAAAGCCAAACTCATTAATGTTCTTTAGTAAATACATTACTATCTTTATTGTGTTAGTTGGGATCATATTCGAAATAAGTGAATAACTATTCAATTTTAATGAATATTTATAAATGTTTCGCCCAAAATTCACTTTACATTATACGGACACATACAATAACGTACAAATACGTACATAATCGTACACAATCGTACGCAAATGTACTCAAAAGGTACCACCTGGTACCAAACGGTACCAAATCATACCATCTGCCACCAGAAACAGCAGAATCAAAAGAAACTAGTCTCTATTGAAACTCAGAGATTTACTGAGAATAAGCATCTAAATTAATTCTACTATCCCAAGTAACGGATCTATTAACATATGGTCCTTCCCTAGTTCTTTCTTTTCCATGTAATTCAATCTCTAATGGGTAAGCTTGCCTTATGTCTTCTCTAGCAGCTAATAGGTCGTCTGCTGCAAAAACAACTCTTCCATCAGCAGCTATTGCAAAATTTTCTGCAAAGCTATTTGGTCCTTTTGCAGTAGAACAAGAATACAATAAAATTCTAGCATCTTCTGGTAGCATCTTTAAATATGGTTGTAAATTAGGGATGTCTTCTGTTCTTAAGATCCCTTCTTTTCTTTCAGATTCACTTTCAGCTCTGATTCCAAAAGAGAACGTAATGTCATTGTTAGTTCCATGTCCTGAAATAATCACTGTTGAAGCATCAATTGAATTTTCCAAAGCATCATATAATTCTGTTTTTGTTGAAACAATATGAAAATCTGTATCATAAGTATCTCTTAATTTTGAAAACTTAGTATTATCTAATGCTCCGTTATGGTCTCCATAAGGAAAAACAACTAGTAGGTTTGGTTTTTCTGTATCTTCCCAGATCAATTTTCCATTTTCATCAAAATCATCAACTGAAAAACCAAAATTTTTATACTTATTTATTTCAACTCCATCTAAACCTTTTTGAGCAAATTTTTTAGCTTCATCAAAGCTCCCACCAGATAAACAATAATTTACTAATTGGTTCCATGGGTTAGCAATATTTCCAGATGTAAGTGTAGCATTTTTCACATAATCTTGTTTAAATAATGGTTCTCCTTCACTATTTTTTAAATCAATGAGTTTTTTTAAATCATCAACTTCTTTAACTCCATTATACATTAGCATTATTTCTAGATCAGTTCTAAAAAAGCCAACTTCTTCACCATCATAATTAACAAAACTTAATGTTTTCAAAAAATCAATATATTCTATTGGTATATCTGAAATGTATTCTTCTGGGGAGATAATTGATAATGGGTTTCCATTTACATCAATCATACTTCCAACAATATTGATTTTTTCTTGTAACTTCTCTAAATCTGAGGAATAATCTCTTGGATTGACAGCACCACTCTCTAAAAGATCTTTTAATTGACAAAGATTTAATTGATTATTTCTAGTTCCATTAATTTTTATTTTAGAAGCATCTCTAGCTAATTCTAAACTGCCTCCGTTATCAAAAAAGTCAGAAGCACAAGACATAAACTCGTAATTTAATGACTTTAAATCATTAATTCTTGGTCCCTCTTCAACTTGTTTTTCTGAGCCAAATAGGTTAGAATATTTATTAATCTCTGGCTCTGCAAAAGCTGATCCAATTCCCAATAATCCCAAAAGTCCTAATTTTATCATCTCATTACACCATTTATGCTTATATGTGCTCTAAAAGTGCCTTTTATTTATAAATCTTTCTAAAATTAACTACTTTTCAGTAACAAATAACTAAATAATATGAGTATTCAGAAAATATCTATATTCTCATTATTTTAGATTTAAGAGAAAATTTGCCTTATAGTCCAAAAGAAACTAGTCTCTATTGAAACTCAGAGGTAACAGAACAATTCAAATCTAAAGAAAAACTCTTTCTTAACTGAAAAAGCAGACACAATCCAATAATTATGTCTCTAAACATAATGTTTCTAAACATAATTATCAAAAGATTTATAACTGGGTCTCCCTTTCAAACACTACATAATGGCTATAAAAATAGACAAAATCAGACGTAATCATGAGTTTAAGATAGCAAATTCTCCTGATTCCATAATGGTTTTTGGTAGAAGAAAAGTTGGAAAGACTTTTTTTGTTCGTAATTTTCTTGATTTTGACAAATATTTTTTTGTAGGAAAAAACAATGTTGTATTTGATGAAAACAATGATACTCTCAATTATGACTCATTTTTCACTGTTTTCAAAGCTTTGGCAGCAGAAAAAGTGCTAGTTATAGATGAATTCCATCGTCTTCCAGAATATTTTTTAGACTATTTGCACTTCAAAAAACCAAAAAAAGTAATATTGCTTACTTCTACATTATGGTTAGCATCAAAGCTTTTAGAAACTAAAGACTCTCCATTAACAGGAATCGTAACTCCAGTAAGGTTTTCAATAATAAATGAAATAGACATTTTAAATGAATTGTCTTCATACAATCTAAAAGAAACTGAGCTTTTTGAAGCTGCAATTTACTTAAGAGAACCAATACTTTTATCAAAATATAAAGGAAATATTAGAAAAACAGTTAGTCAATTTTTGTATACAAACAAGTATTATTTACTAGGTTTAATAGGTGAAATCTTTAGCGAAGAACAAAGACAATTTAGTAGAATCTATGAGGGTATTTTATTTGCTATATCTTTAGGAAAAGTAGGTTCTGGAGAGATAAGTTCGTATTTGTTCTCAAAAAAATTAATAAAAAAAGATTCTCCTGGGTTAATCCAAAGATATTTGTTAGTTCTTATACATTTAGGATTAATTGAAAAATTATCTGTTTTTGGAAAAAAAAGGTTTTATTATCATATTACTTCACCTTTGTTAGATCTGTTTTTCTATTTGAATTCAAAATATGATTATTTGGAACAAGAATTACCACTAAACTTCATAGAAACAGTGGTCAATGAGAAGTTACCAATACACATTGAGATGTTTTTTTCAAAACTATTTTCAAAATTGTATGGTTTAAAGGTAGTAAAAATAGATAAGCCAGAAATAGATATTGCATTACTTAGGTTTAACAAGTTAGAATTTATCGCAGAAGTGAAATGGAGAAACAGTTTTGATAACAAAAATGACAAAATATTTTCAAAATTAAGCGACTTTAGCTGCAATAAGAAATTCATAGTATCAAAAGCCCCCATAAATTCTAAGATAAAACAATTTAGTTTAAAAGAGATTTTGGCCTTAGTAAAGAAAAATGGTTAAAAGTAGTAAGTAACTTTAGATTCTAAAAACAACAGAATAATTAGAATCTAAAGAAAATACTTCTTTTTGTTTCAATTCTTATGGCGCTTGGCCAGACTTACTGCAGGTACATTCCACTGAGTTTTTAATTTTCCAAGTCGTTGCTTGAAAAATACTCGTGGAAATGGTCTTGAGTTGGACGTAATTGCCAGTGAGGAGGCAAGCGCGCCATAGACTTTTGATGATTTTTTAATGAATTTTTTTGTTTCTTAGTTTTAAGTAGCAGTTAAGGTGCATTTGCCGCCTAAGTATCAATAGTTACATTAGGATCAGGAAAAGATTTACAAGTAGCTGCATTTGTTTCTAGGATGGATGAAGGAGTAGAAGGAGTAACTAATTTAGTCTCAACTACCTTAAACCTTATATACCTTTTACATCTTAATTAATGAAAAGAGTATTGGGTGATTATAAAAGTGCCAAAAGAAGAGAAGATAGCCTGTTTTGATTTTACTACGTACCACGAGGGTGCCAACAAAATCATCAAAATAAACATGGACAACTGTCTGTTTCCACCTTCCATAGAATACAGTAAAATGTGTATGGGTAAGGTAATTGACACATTATTAAAAATCCCTGGAGTAACAAACATAGTTCTATCACAACGTAGAGAATACGACTACGATGAAGCCCAAGTAGCAATGCTTTACCAGTTAGCTTATCTTTACAAAAGGTTCAACCAAGACGAAAGGTATCTGTACAGCCATATTGTTGCAGACCCAGTTCATGAGAGATTTATTAGGTCTAGTTACGCTATATTTCAAAGACTTTTACACACAAGATTAAAAGAAGATCCATTAGCAACTTATGTTGAATTAAAAAGATTTGATAGACACGAAAAAATCAAACTTAAAAATATTCAAGATCCAAATCATAAACAAAGTCAAGAAAAATTCATCTCAATCATAACAGATGCAATAAATAAGATTGAAACACTTAATATTGTTAGAAATTTAGTTCCACATCTAAAAGAGGAATACAAAACTGGCGATAGACAATTATATTCATATGTTCTAAATCCAAGCACAAAACCAGACTTTATGTATACTAAATTAATCAGTGAATTCCCAAAAGATGGTGAATTGTTAGAAAGTTATGAGTTTGGTGAAGGTGACGAAAAGGTCCAGATCAACATTTTTGGTTTTGAAGACAGCATTAAATATCTTTATCATATAACTCCTCCAGAAAGCAGGCTAAAAGAAGAGGAATATGAGCTTTTAGATGGCGCAAAAAGGATCCTATCAGAGCATAAACCAACTAGAAAAGAGTTCGTAGATCCACAACGAATGCGTGAGGTATTTTTCAATATTGGAAAAGACCTAATTGGCGATTTAGCAGAACACAGAGGCCTAAAATTAAAAGAAGCAAAGATCAACTTATTAACAAAATCTCTTCTAAGATATACTGTTGGTTTTGGTCTCATGGAATTAATGCTTTCAGATCCTAAAATTCAAGATGTAAACGTAAACAGTCCTAATGGTGAAGTGCCTATTTTCGTAGTACATCAAGATTATGGTGATTGTGATGCAAATGTATACCCAACAAAACAAGAAGTCGACTCTTGGGCAACAAAACTAAGGCTTATTTCAGGAAGACCACTTGATGAAGCAAACCCTATCCTTGACACTGAACTAAAAGTTGAAGGTTTTTCTTCAAGAATCTCTGTAGTTTCAGCTCCTCTTGACCCTTTTGGAATGGGTTTTTCTTTCAGACGTCACAGAGATCATCCTTGGACATTTCCTTTATATCTGCAACCCAAATTTAAGATGATGAATCAGATGGGTGCAGGCCTTCTAAGCTTTCTTATTGATGGAAACGCCACAATTCTTATCGCTGGAACAAGATCAAGTGGAAAATCATCATTCTTAGGTTCAGTCTTAGTAGAAATGATGCGAAGATACAGAATTATTACTATTGAAGACAGTGTAACAGGCGATTCAAGGATCTTAACCAGCAAAAACAACAAAAGCAGATACAGAAAAATAGAAGAGGTATTCAAAGAATGCTCAAAAACAAGTAAAGTAACAAAAAAGTTAGGCAGAGAGATTATTGATAATCCTAAATTCAAAGTAAATTCTGTAGACAAAGAAGGAAAACTAACTCTCAGTGAAGCCTCCAAAATCATCAGACATAAGGTAAAAAAGCAATTATACAAGATCACTACTGCAACTGGCCGAGTTCTAAAAGTAACAAAAGATCATTCTCTTTTCACGATTGGTACAAAAAATCTATTAAAAGAAGCAAAAACAGGCGATTTAAGTGAAGGCGATTACATTGCAACTCCTAGAAAGCTACTTTTAAGCACTAAAGGTGAAAAAGAACAAAAATTATTGGATCTAAACAAAATTCTAAAACCCAAAAAAGATCTTTTCATTAAATTAAACACAGTCAAAAAAGTAAATAAAGAAAAGATCACAAAAAGAGCAAAAAAACAAGGTATTCACAAGACAACTATTAACAAGTGGTTTAAATTAAATCAATTCCCATCAAATTTCATAGATCAAAAGTCAAAAAATGAAATAACTCATCTAAAATTGGGCTCAAATTCACATATTTATCTCTCAGCAAATATCAAATTAGATGATGATTTTCTTTCATTCATTGGTTTATGGATTGCAGATGGTTGTTATGATAAAAATTCAGTAATTATGTCAGTTTCCAGTAAAGAAGAACAAACATTAGTAAAAAGAATTGCAAAAAGATTCAATCTGACAACAAAAATTCATAGCGATAAATTCTCCTTAATGATAAATTCAAAAACATTCAGGTATATTATGCATGATCTATTAGAACTTAATGGGAACGCTTACACCAAAAAGCTTCCAGAATGGGTTTTCTCTCTTTCAAATAAACAAAAAGGCTATTTATTAAAAGGTTTTTTTAGTGGAGATGGATGTGCTAGTGATAAGGAAGTAATCACAAGTTTAGCTTCAATGAGATTATTGGAAGACATCCAAACAATTCTATTGGGATTTGGCATAATTTTTAGAATAAACCGTTTAAGAAAAAGAAAACACAAAGACAACGATAGAACAAAAGATGGACGGATCTCAACTATTAGGGACTTGAAATTATTCGAAAAACACATAGCTTTCCTACAAAAGTACAAAAACAACAAATTAAGAATATTAACAAGCAAAAAATCAACTCATGATAGTACAGATATTGTTCCGCTCCCACTAAAAATAAGAGAAGAAATAGCAAAATACACAAAAAGATCAGAATTCAATACAAATGATTACATTAAAAGAAAAAACAATATTGGTAGAAACAAATTAGGCAGAATCTTATCTACTTTAAAAAATAATGAAAAAACTCCTAAAAAACTAGTAACTTATCTGAAACATTTAGCTAAAAGCGACATTTACTGGGATAAAATCGTAAAAACAAAAAAAATAGAGTTAAAAGATCCTCCTGTTTACGACATTTCTGTACCAGGAAACGAAAATTTCATAGCAGATAACATTCTAGCACATAACACACTTGAGCTCCCATCCGAAAGCCTAAGAAAACTAGGTTATAATATTGAATCTTTAAAAGTAGGTAGTGCATTAAGTGTAGAAAAAGGTTCTGAAGTTGATGCAAGTACTGGAATCAGGTCAACATTAAGGCTTGGTGACAGTGCTCTTATCGTCGGAGAAGTAAGAAGTTCTTTAAGAGGAGACCAAGAAGTTGTAATAATAGACAACAAAATCACAAAAAGGGTTCCGATTGCCAGTCTAGAAACAAAAAATCTAAAGAACGTATTTGTTCCAACTCTAGATAAAGAACAAAAAATGCAGCTAAAAAAACTAACTGCTTTCGTTAAACATCCAAAAAGAAAAAAATTAGTAAAAATAATCACAAAAACAGGAAGAGAAGTTACAGTTACACCTGACCATAGTGTTTTTACTCATGTAAACTTCAAAATTGCAGCAATAAATGCCGACCAACTAACAAAAAATGATCCCATCATTATTCCTGGTAAACTTCCTTGTGGATATAATGACATTTCTCATTTCAACTTATTAGAACAATTCAAAGACAAATATCGACTAGAAGGCGCAGAAACTTACATAAGAAAAGCAATAAAAAAGCTTGGTTGGAAGAAATGCAGCAAAATATGTGGTATTGTCGATATTTACAGATACCTTTTATCAACTCAAAAGACCAGGATCCCTATAGATTCATTCTTAAAATTAATGCAAAAAGCTAAAATAAAATTCAATATCAATGATTTAAAAATAAAGAAAGGAACTTCCTTAAGCATTCCAGCAAATTTTCCAATAAATGAGAACATTATGAGGCTTTTAGGATATTATTTAGCTGAAGGAAACATTGATGGCAAAAAGGTTCAAATTACTAATTCTAAACCAAAAATAATTGCAGATGTTAAGGAAATATGTAAAAGAGAATTCAATTACGACATCCACACAAGAAAAGTGTATGGATTAGGCAGTTCAACTCAAATGTTTATTTGCTCCAAACCTCTTTTAGATTTATTCAGATCTTGGAATTGTGGAAATACTTCATTTTACAAGAAAGTGCCAAATTTTGTGTTTGGACTTAATAAAGAAAAGATTTGCGCACTCTTAAGAGGAATGTACAGTGGCGATGGTTCAATTTCAATGAAAAAAGGAGCTGGAACCATGATTAGATACTTTTCAACTTCAAAAAGGTTGGTTGAAGATGTAGCTTATCTATTACTTTCAGTAGGGATTGTTTGTCGAATTCATAGTAGAGAAAGAGATTCGAATTCAAAAGGAACAAAAAAAATTTACATTGCAGAAATCAAACAAAGAAAATATGTGAAAACATTCTTACAAAAGATAGGTTTTACTCACAAGAATCCAGTAATAAAAACAAAAGGTTTTGCTCATAGTAAAGACGATTCTGTTTCATTTGATCCAAAGGTTCTAGAGCAGCACCTAAAACTTCCAAGAAATTATAGACACTTAAGGAGAACTAAGTCATGTTCAAAAGAATACCTAAAAAGAATAACAAAAGAGGTCCCTTGTAGTGATGAGATATTTGAATTTGCTCATGGAGACTTTTTCATAGATAAAATTAAAGAAATAATAGAAATTGAACTGGAAAAACCAGAATTTGTTTATGATCTAAGTGTTAAATCTACTGAACGGTTTATTGGTGGATTTGGAGGGATTCTCTTACATAACACTGAAGCAATTTCACTTTATGAGGCAATGAGGGTAGGTGCAGCAGCTAATGTGGTTGCAGGAACTATTCACGCAGCAAGCCCATATGGTGTTTATGATAGGGTTGTAAATGATATTGGTGTACCAAAAACCTCTTTTAAAGCAACAGACATTATTGTAATTACCAATCCAGTTAGGTCTGCTTCTGGTATGAAGAAACTAAAAAGGGTTCTAAGAATCACAGAAATCAGAAAATTATGGGAAGATGACCCTCTAAAAGAAGGTGCTTTTGTAGATTTGATGATATATAATCCTGAAACTGATCAATTGGAGATAACAGACGACTTAATTAATGGAAATAGTGATGTTTTAAAGAGAATTGCAGGTTCAATCAAAGAGTTTGCTGGTAATTGGGACGCTGTTTGGGACAATATCCAATTAAGAGGGAAGTGTAAACAAGCTGTTGTTGATGCATCTTTAGAAGCAAATGATCCAGATATGCTTGAAGCTGAATTTGTTATCAAGGCAAATGATAGGTTCCATATCCTTAGTGGAAAACTTCAAGAAAAGCTAGGCTATCAAGACACAAATAAAATATTTTTCGAATATAATGAATGGTTACAAAAAGAAGTTAGAAAGCGTAAATTAAAAAGAGACGCAGCTAAATAATGCAGTTAAACTGACTTAATTTTCCCAGTAGTAATACAAGCTCATACAATACAGAAAATTACAAAACGACACTATATTTATAAACGTCTAAAAAATAACTTAATTAAATAATCACAATTAATCAATTAACAAGCACAATAATAAACAACTAAAACAGTGAACCAATCAATAAACTAACCAACCAATACAAATAAACAAAAAAAGAGAATACAATTAAGATGGATCTTGGATTAACAAAAAAAAAGCCTGCAACACCAGCACCAACACAAGAATTTGATGCTGCTAGATTCTACACTTGGGTAAAGGCTATAGAAAGTAAACTTAATGGTTTAAGACGTGAATTCGAACTCCTAAAAAACAACACTACTAAACACAATAGTGAAGTAAAACATGATGTGATCACAATAAATCAAGATTTTGTCGACTTTAAACATAGTCAAGAAAAAATCAAAGAAAACATGGATTTAATCATAAAAGAGATCAAAAGGACTGCTGGAAAAGAAGAATTAGACGTACTAAAAAAGTACATGGAATTTTGGAACCCAATGCATTTTGTTACTGAAAAAGACGTAGAAAGACTAATTGATCAAAGGCTAGCAGATCGAGAAACAAGTAAAATAAAAACATCAGATTCAAGTCAATCAAAAGAATCAAAAGATTCCTAAAAAACACAAAAAAAGGTGATTAAACATGGCATTATTTGCAAATCAAGCACAAGGAGCAGCAGGAAACGCTGGAAAGGTAGACATAAATGGACAGGTAAGAAGTATGAGAATGCAAGGTCTAACTGATGATCAAATTATGGGTGAATTAAAGACGCAAGGTGCAAAAGAGAACCAAGTAATTTCTGCTTTAGGTGCACTTAACCATGAAACAGGATCTATGGGACAAATGCCAGGCATGCCACCAAGTAACATGCCTGGTCCAGGAATGTCTGACGCAGGTGCAGCTCCTCAAGACAACTTCAGATTACCAACTCCTCCAGTGGGTCAAGCTCCAGCAGTACAAATGCATCCAGGCGCACATACAGCAGCAGGTCCAGGTGGTTCTGAAGATCTTTACGAAAGAATAGAAGAAATTACTGAAGAGATGATTGACGAGAAATGGAGTGATCTAATCAAAGAAGTTCAAAAGATCATTGAGTGGAAGAATAAGAGTGAAAGCAGAATCACAAACTTAGAAACTTCATTTAAAAAGCTAAAAGAAGATTTCAAAACATTGCATCAAGGTGTTCTTGGAAAGGTTGAAGAATACGATAAAAGAATGCAAGAAGTAGGTACAGAACTTCATGCAGTAGGCAAAGTTTTCAAAGATGTTATTCCAGTGTTCACGGAAAATGTGAAGGAACTAAAGAGTACTGTAAAAGGCATGAAGAAATAGACTAATCTCTTTTCATAATATTAAAATTTATTTTTTCATTTTTCAAACAAATAAACAATATTAATGTATTATCAAATAGCAACAAAAACG
>CAZGQD010000027.1:0-19988 GCA_964527395.1 uncultured Methanosarcinales archaeon | reverse complement strand
TCTCTTGCATAAATTAATGAGTTGATATCACTTGCATACCATAATTGTTCACTACATTCAACAAATGTGCCTTCTTCATCACTTACACAGAATTCATCTAAATCACTCTGACTAATTCCAAGAGGGATTAAGAATGATTGGTCTTCAGTTGAATTAATGTTCATACTAGCACCAAAAGCAGCTGTCAATTCACCACTTTGCTTATACTTTAATATACAAACTGAGTTAATACAAGTGTTATCTTCTTGATCTACTAATCTTCTTCCAGTTTCACTATTTTCTAAAGCATCAAAACAAACAGTAGTAATTTCAGTAACTGAGGAATCACTTGTTAAACTGTCACCCAAATCTTCAGTGCTATCAACTGTAGCTGAAACTTCACCTGCTACGTAATTCATATAGTTGTAATCAGCAGTGTTATAATCTACAAATACATCATCATAATCACTACAAAATAAGACATAATCATCTGTATCAGCGAAATCTTTTAGTTGACTAGCAATAAACTTAGTTCTACTTGACCATTCACCAGCATCACAATAATGATCTAATAAGTATTCACCATCATTAATACATGTTGGATAAGCACCAGTGTAAAAGTCAGCTAATTCAGCTTCTGAACTTGCACCTTCAGACAAGGAACTTGTCACAAAACATTGTGTATCTGTTTCACAAAAACCATAGTATTCATCATTCCAATCATACTGCGGTTCTAAATGAGTCCAATCACCATCGATACACCTGTACATTGACTCTTTTCCTGTATCTTCAACCATGTAAGTGTTAACTGCCATGTCTCCAACACATACATAACCGTTCCAACACATTCCATCTGGACAACAAGCAGCAGCAGCTCTTTCAGAATAATCTCCATTGTATTCAAATTCTTCAGCAGCACCTAAATCATCAATTATTTGTAAGTAAGGTTGACTATAGTCACATTCTCCAGTAACTTCAATTCTAAAATAAACAGCTTCATTCGATGGAAAGTATGCATATTCTGCTGAACTTACTACATCTTCATCACCATCTTTATCAACACGTGTAATTGTTGTAGTCCCACATGAGTTAGCTTCAGTATATGAGTAATACTCTCCTTCAATAACCTGAATTTTCCCTGACCTCAAAGTATACCCTGCACTAACTTCAACAACATTCTCTCCGCTATCATCTTCCACAAACCCATTCTCATCATCTACAGTTGATCCACTTGAATCAATAACTTGCCAAAAGTCTAAATCACTTCCACTTTTAGCTTCAAAATCAGCGTTTGAGATGACATTTCGACCAGGTACAGCACTTGTTGAATGATTTAACTCACTAGCTAAATATTCAGCATCGTATAATTCAAGCACAGTATCTTCAGTATATTCTTCAACTTCTGCGTATCCTACTTGATAAATTCCTTCATCAGACCAGGTTGTAATCAAAGAATCTTCTGAGAAAGCACAATAAAATTCACCTTCAACACTACAATAACCATAATTATCATCTAAAACAGGAGTTCCATCTTCGAAAACTAACTGATCAATATAATAAACTGCATTACACCCATAAAATCGACCAGTCTCATCTTCATCATCATAAATATAAAGTACTTGTTGTGAGATATCACGAACAACTAAAGACCCTACTTCTTCAAATATTTGTGCTTCATCATTAGTTATTAGTACTTCCTGAATATATCCGTCTATTTCTCCAACATAATACATATCATAAAGTTCTGGATACGAATTCTCAATGTGATAAGGCGGTTGTCCAGGAAGTGCAAATCTACACTCTTCAGACAAACAAGGATATGAAAAAGGATCGTCTGTAATTTGAACTTCAGAACTAGTTTGTCCAAGAGTTTCACTTTGAGCAACTATTTGTAATGTGAAGGTTGAGGGGTAATCCCAATCTATTTCTATTTTTTCACCAT
Organism: uncultured Methanosarcinales archaeon; assembly: GCA_964527395.1. Classification (GTDB taxonomy): domain Archaea; phylum Nanobdellota; class Nanobdellia; order Woesearchaeales; family GW2011-AR9. The sequence goes on along the minus strand of CAZGQD010000027.1, from coordinate 18,067 downwards.
GCCAAGATTGATCAAAAGGTGTGAAAAAATACATTTCAGCATATTCTAAATCTTCATTACAATCTCTTGTGACTCCAATTGCTCCAGATTCCTCATCATAAGTAGAAACATCTTCCCCACAATACTCTATTTCTAATTCAACTTCATCAAAAGTTCCTAGAAAAGTCGGCAAATTGATTTCTATTTCCTTAAATAATACAGGTGAATCACCATAAGTAAAACTTTCAGTCTTCCCTTCAGTAAGAAAATTTGAATAATAATACTTGCTTGTTGTAGTACTTTCATAATAAACTATTGAGTTATAAGGTAAATTTGTTAATCCTGATACTTGACCGCCATACTGAACTCCTTCGTATTTAGAATCACTTGGGATATCACAAGTTATTATTGCAGTAAAGTCACCATCATATTGAGTTGTATAAGGTTGCTCACATGTCCTATCTGCATTATTAGAAGTTTCACAGTAATCATCTGTTTCAATCCAAGCAGCTACTCCATCACCAGCTAAAACATCAATAAAATCATCTATTTCTTCTTCACTTGGGCAAACCCAATAAAAACCTTCTAAATTTTTAACTGAACCTACATCATCTAGAGTTAAAGTCAAAGCTTCATCAACAACTTCAACACTGTTTGTATAGTAATCTACTAAATATTCAATAGTCATTACTGTCTGTCCAGGAACCAAAGGTTCTGAATTAAAACAAGCTGCATTATTTTCTTTTTTAGACAAACCTGAATAGTATTCATTATCTGTATTTCCACAACAGCTTGCACCAACCCCACTTTCAACCTCATTAGTTTCATAACCTTCACTTGTTCCCAACCAAGCATTTGGACCATATCTTGATGTACAAATACTTTCTCCATTTGCATTAGTTTGAGAATCACTCACATCTAAATCACTAATCCAACTACTTGTCTTAATATTATCAACTCCTGAACATATATAGCTTTGACTTTCATCAAATTCTGTGGTCTCATCATCATTTTCACTCAAAAAAACATTATTTACTTCAATATCATTTCCTGCTTGATATGTTTCAAAAACAATTGTACTTATATCTTGCCAATTACCCACCGGTACACGAACATGAATTGCATTACCTACTTCTAAAGAAGGTGCATTTACTGAATACCCTAACACAAAATCATCAAAATAAACTATTTCATCTTCAGTTGACTCATCTAAAGGTAATCCATTAACTATCATTCGAATGTTTGCTGGAAGATCAACAACTTCATCCTCATTTACATAAGTTACAAAAAATTCTATAAACCCATAATCTGTAAAATCAATTGTTTGTTCTAATGTATTATCCCCATCAATAGAGTAAATTTCCTTATAATTCTGTATTGACCCTGAACTAACTAAATCAACCGACCAAGTATTACTTGTAATCTTATTTACTGGAAAAGAAAAACCACCATCTCCAACTCCTCTTAATTTAATACTACTTGGATTGTAAGCAATTGCACTATCTCCAACACCATTTTCACTATCATAAACACATTCAGTCCAAGAGTAATGGTCTCCTTCTTTGGTACAATATAATCTATTTCCACCCATTGAATTAAGATTTTCAGCAGTAGTGTAATATCTTGGGCCTAATGAAGCATCATCTTTACAAGCAAGCCATTCATCCCCATCTGAAACTATATCATAACCTGTTTCACCAAGTAAGTTTATTGTAAATATTTGGAAAATATTACTTAATTCATCATTCCTTATCCAACACCAATCTCCAGGACAATCTTCATCTTGAACTTCTCCTAGGGTTTGTGGAATTAATTCTTCATTCAAACAAGCAAAACTACCACCACTCCAATCTTTAATATCACCAAGATATCCTCCCTCAGAATCAAGATCAACTAAACCTGCTCCACAACAAAATCCTTCTCCTTCTTCATACTCTGCTTCAGAAGAATAAACTTGCTCACCTGGATCTTCAATGTCATTTTCATTATAATCAATCCATTCATAATCTCCAGATTCAAAACCATCCCAGCTTAAATAATCACATTTCTCATTTTTTGCTAAACAATTACTTTCACAAGCTACTGCATCAACATGACAGGAATCACCTTCTAAGGTCCATTCTTCACCATCATAAACTACTTCAATTATATGGTCCCCTTCATGTTGAGCTGCTGTTGGTGCTTCATAAGTATAAGTTGCTTGACATGCATTATTTTTACCATCACCACAAATGTTTGCAGGTAAGTTCTCTTCAAAACCTGCATACATAGACATGTCTGAATAAACAAAAGGATCTTCTACATCACAATCAAAGAAAAGTCCAACTCCATCTCCATCTTCATACTCTTCATCAAAATCTTTTATTTTATCAGCATTATACCATTGATTCTGGTAGCAAACAAAAACATTATCTGGATTAGTCTCATCTCCCAATTCCTGAACAAAAATTGCTGCACCCTGTGAAAGTTCATCAGAACTGGTACAAAAAGGCATAAAATAATCCTCTACAAAATGACCATCATCAACTTGAATATCAAATTTATAAGTAGAAAAACAACCATCACTATCAACTAAACTATCAAACCATTCTGATACCGCTTCTCTTGTTTCATCTTCTTCTTTAGACCCACCACTAACATCAAAAATGTTTACATCCCAATATCCTGCAGTGATATCTTTAAATAATTCTATGTCACTCGGAGTACATTTAGATCCATCTGGACGATAACAACATGTTTCTCCAACTTCAACACCTGATTGATCAGTTGGACTTAAACACAAAACATGATCACTCCCAGCCAGTCCACCATTTGATTGACTTTCACTTAAACATGCACTTTGTAAAACATGATCTTCTTTTACTTTTGCAGAAGAACTTGCAACTAAAATTAAAAATGAAAACATTAAAATAATGACTAATAATAACTTCTTTTTCTCGACAACCACCATACTTTAAATTAATTCATTTAAGCTTTATAAAGATTACTAGAATTGTTAATAATTAAAAAAAAAAAAATTATTGTCTAAATAAATTACATTCTCCATCAAAAAGAGAAAATTCTTGACTTCTACAATTATCATATCCTCCCCATTTTCCTTGATCTGGAAAAATAACACTTACTCTTTCCCAACCATCTTTATGTTGATATGATACAACAGTACCACCAAGCTCATCTTTTTTACGATTTATGTAGTCTGCCCAAGGTTCACCTGTTTCACAAACAGGTTCACAAAAATCTCCACAATAATCAAAGTAGTCTTCTTCAAAAAATTTTGGTTCTAAAGACTCAGTTATTTCAACATCACCTAATAGTCCTACATAAACTAAACCATCTTCTTCAAAATCAGGATGTTCTGTAAATTCAAAACTATCGCCACTTATTTTTCCAATTACCAAATAGTCGGTTTCATATTTTTCATTTTCTGTAGAATTAGCACTCACTCCTATATTGCCATCTCCTGCATTCATAAAAGAATATAAACATAATCCCCCGGTAGCATAGGTTGTTTCTTCTCCGTTAGGGAAAGTAAAGCTATCCCCTTCAACTATTGTCTCTCCACCTTCTGTAGGGCCACATGCACCAAGCAAAGCCGCTAAACCACCTGCAATTGCTGTTTTTCTTATCATTTTATATCACTCTCGCATTCTTGTTTAATTTTTATTACTAATTCACTGTAAAAATGAACATACTTTACTTTCAAAAGAGCCTTTTCTTTATAAAGATTAAGCATAAAAAGTACATACCTAGAAAGAAAAAAGGAAAGAAATTAATCAAAATCCTTAATTAAATGACCTATTATCAATAAATGACCTATTATTAAGAAAACCTTCCCTTATCAAATCAGCTATACTTTTACCTAATTTCTTTGATTCAACTCTTAATTTTTCATGTTCATTCTTTGTAACCCTTAAACCAACATGTCTATCTTTCACGTTTATTTTTGAATTTAGTATCTCCATGTGTCTCTCTCCGGTATTCTTGATATTTTTCTTTCAGCCTCATCCAAAACTTCTTTAATTTTCATTGACACCCACTCACGCACCTCAATTACTTCCTTTTGTGTTTTCCAATGCATATTAATTCATCTCCAAAGATTATTTTATTAAAAAAAAGATACCACTAATAAAGATACAGAAAAAAACATCCCTACTTTTTTAGAAAGATTTACCTAAATTTTACAAAAAAAATACTGAAATTTTACAAAAAATATTCTCCGATTCCTTATAAGTAAACTATTTTCTCAAAATTTCAATAACATCGGAGGTTATCAAACTATGAAATTAACAAAAATATTAATGCTGGCAAGCTTTTTACTTGTTTGTCTAGCCCCACTAGTAAATGCAGAATTGGATTTATCCGAAGAATTATCTACCGAGGAAGAAGAAGCATTAGACAATGCAATGTCTCCTGTTGCTAAAGTTTACAGAGGAATAAAATATGCCACAGGCATAATTGCTCCATTAGGATTTTTAATAGCAGGAGTCTTATTTATGGTAAGTGGGGGTAATTCCTCATTGAGATCTACTGCAAAAGTGATAGTATCAACTGTAGTAATAGGAGTTATTGTAATCATTGCTGGACCATACTTACTTGAATTTTTGGGATTATGAAATGGATAAATTTTATTTTTATTTTTTTACTTCCAATTTCAGTATCAGCTTTAGAATGTAATATCCTGAATGAAGCATTTTGTGAAGAAATAGAAAGCATGGATCTTGAACAAGGAGAAATTGATGCTCTTTATACTGCTTTAACTTATAATGAACATCCTGATTTTGATTTAGTTTTGTCTTATAACAAAGAAGTTGAGGCAAAATCCACTGAGACAGATATTTATGATTCAACATATATCAAAAATGCTTGGCTAGAAATAATAAGCCTAGAACCTACAATAAAAATTGAAGATAATTTATATTCTCCTGGCGATGGAGAATTGCTTTATATCTTTGATTATGACGTTCAATTACCTACAGGAACATTTTCCGGTGATTGTAAAACCACATTTTCTGTGGAGGATATACATCACAACGCAATTAAATCCATTAACTCCCATGTAGTTGATGATATCCTCCTCACAGAAGATGCTTTAATAGAAATTGAATTAAATATTCATGCTACTATACATATTCATCGTTATTGGTGGAGAGAAGAATATGGTAATTTAGAATGCAAGCATTATAGTACTCAAGAAAGAACAGATTCAATCTCATTAAATGATTCATTATATGTAAAACATTATGATCCTTCATTAGACTACACTTTAGATTTCACACATGAATCATATGACTCTATTCATGGTGATTATTCTATTTCTGAAGCTACAGCATATAAAATAAAATTTGATGATTCATATATTAAAAAAAATGATTGGTATTATGAATATTTAGTTAGTGACAATAATATTGTTACTATAAATGCAAATTATTTTGAAAAAGAAGAATCTAAAAACATTTATGTTGAAGGAAACAAATTTGTAGTTCAAGAGCCAAATAATTGTGAAATAACACTATATTCTCATTTTAATTCTATAAATGATGATTGTTTTGAAGAGATCTCTTTTGATAACATTTCTTTATCGACTGATAAGAATTATTATTCAATTGGCGAAACGATCTTTGTTACTGTAGAACCTCCTGAAAAAACCTATACTTTAAGCTATGGGGATAATCTCCAAGAAATTTCAGCAGGTACAGAATTAACAGCAGATCAAAGTGGCCTAATTTCTATTAGTAATGGTAGCAAAGAGATTTCTCAAATGGTGCATGTCAAATCAGGCAATTGGGGAATATTTTTCCGTATGTTATTTATGCTTTTAACACTTCATTTCTTGATAGAATTCTCAAAATATCTTTGGAGGAGGTGTCGCAGATGAAGAAAATATTTTTCCTTCTGATGTTACTTTTACTAATTCCTACTGTTCACGCTGAATCTGATGAAGATGATTTGTGCCTATTGACTAATCTTGCTGAGTGTCTTCCAGGAGTATTTTTTGATTTTATATTAGCAATGGTTAATATGCCTTTGGCAACTTTATTGACTTTCATAAAAGCTCTAGTAGCAGAACCGATAAATATAGGTGGTATTAAAAAGATTTGGCATATTTCAACATATATTCTTTCTTCACTTAGCGGGTTGATTTTTGCTTATTGTGGAATTAAATTAATTGTCTCTGGTTACAATCCATCAACACGTTACCAAATTAAAGAGTTATTAAAAGATTTTATAATTGCAATAATTTTAATTCAATCATCTTTTTTTATATATTCCTTACTATTAGATTTAAGTTCAGGTTTAACTGCTTCAATATTAAACTTAGTTGATAATGAATTCTTTTTATTCACTTTAGATAGTTTTGATGATATAGCTATGGAATTCTTTTATGGCCTCAGCTATTTATCAACTCTTAGTTTCACGGCATTAATTCTAATTTTAAGATATTTAATTGTTGCTTCAGGTGTTGCCTTATTCCCAATAGGAATATTTTTGTACATATTTCCTTCTTTAAGAAATTATGGTAAAGCAATAATTAGCTTTTTAGTAATAAATATTTTCATGCCTATTTTTGCTTCGTTGGTGATTTTAATTGGTTCATATTTATTAGAAATATCTTTCTTTGAGAGTAATAAAATGTTTTTGATGATAGGGACATTTATTCTAGCAGACATATTAATCTTTTATTTTTTATTTTCAGCATTGATCAAATCAAGTGTATCAACTATATTTGGTTTTCAATTATTCTCACTTCTTAGAGGAAACAATCTCTCTTTTCCTTCTTCATCTCCTTCTAGAAAAGAACTTCCAAAAGGACAAACAACATTAATCAAATATATCAATCAGCCCACAAAAAAACCTCTGAAAGGTCAAACAACCCTAGATCAATTTAATTAAAATGGCATATGAAATACCTTCTAAACTACAATATGATGAGAAAATAATCCTTAACCTTAATTTCAAACAACTAATTTATGCTTTTATTTTTTGTTTGATTCTTTTTTCTATCTATTTTAAGACAAGTTGGAACATCTCTCTAAAGATCTCTGCTTCAATACTCCCAATATTTTTAGGTGTGGGATTAATATATTTCAATTTAGACAGATTTCTTGAGAATATATATCATTGGATAAGATTTAGGAAAACTGAAGATATAAACAAATTCATAGGTGCTACAAAAACAAAAAAATATGTTCATACTCAAGAGATTGTTACTGAGAAGTTCCATCCAATGGTCTTAAAGAATCTTTTAATGAACAAATATTATAGATTTAGATCAAAGATTTCAAAAGATCCAAAAATATACTCTGAGAATAGAGTTAATGAAGAATATATTCCTTCTAATTCAATGGTTGCTGTGATAAAGATATATCCTATTAATTTTAATATAAAAACAGGAGAAGAAAAAGATTCAATTACTAATCAATTTTTAAGATTTCTCAATGCAGTAGATTTCCCTATTCAAATATTGATGCAAACAACTGAGGTTGATATTAGTGAATATTTAGATAAATTAGAGACTCCTAAAGAATATAGTGGACTTTTAGATAAGAATAAAATATTTTTACAAGAATTACTAAATAAACAAAAAATTCATGATAGGCATTTTTATTTATCTATTTTAGAAAAAGATAATTTAGATATTCAAGTTCAGCTCTGCCAAGATTGGCTTACTAGTCTTGGTTTGAAAAATGAATTAATTAAAGATAAAAAGTTGAAAAACCTTATTACAAAAAAGAATAAACAGTTAATTAATCATCCCTCACATCTAAAAATAGATAATAAATTCCATAGAATAATATATGCTCATGGTTATCCAAGAGTAGTTGAACAAGGTTTTTTAGATCGTATCATTAGTTGTGCAGGAAATTTTGACTTTTCTTTACATATTAACCCTTTTGATGTTGAAACTATGATGGTTATGATCAATAGGGAACTTCAAAAGCAAAAAGCTGACTTATATGCTTTAGGCATCAAAGGTATGTCAAATCCTTCCTTAGAATTGAAATATCAAGATACAAGGCGTGTTTTGTCTGAGTTACAGAAAGGTACAGATAAATTATTCAATATTTCTTTGTATATTGATTGTAAGGCTGATTCTGAAGAAGATTTAAACTTAATTACTAGAAAAGTAGAGTCTCAATTAAATTCCCTAATGATTGTTCCAAAAAGAGCTCTTTTCCAGATGGATCGTGGTTACAAAAGTATGCTACCATTAGCAAAAGATCATCTAAAATTCACTAGGAATATCACTTCTAAGGGCCTTTCAGCTTTTTTTCCCTGGACAAGTCCATTCTTTCAAATAGATGAAAAAGGTGTCTGGTTAGGCCTAAATAAAAATGGAATTCCAATAATTAAAGATATTTTTGAATTAAGTAACCCTAATGGTGTTATTTTAGCTCAATCTGGTGGTGGTAAGAGTTTTTTTGCTAAGTTATTGATTTCTAGGTATCTTTTGTTAGGAACTAAAGTAATGGTGATAGATCCACAAGGGGAATATAGGAATATTATTGGTGCATTTGGTGGTGAGAGAATAGATCTTTCTAGGACTTCTGATAGTATTATCAATCCTTTAGATATAATGGGTCATGATTATGCTGAAAAGCGTCTAGCTCTTTTAGATCTAATGAGAGTAATGCTAGGAGATATAACTGAACCTCAAAGAGCTTTTATTGATAAAGCCTTAACGAAAACCTATGAAAAGAAAGGTATAACCTTAGATCCTGATAGTTGGGATAATGAACCACCTATTTTAGAAGACCTTCTAAAGACTTTAGAACAAATGGAAATCAAGGCTAGTCAACTTGAAAAAGTTAGCCTGAGATCACTTATAAACCGTTTAAGTATATATGTAACAGGTGTCTTCAGTTTCTTAAACAGACATACCAATATTGATTTTGCCAACAAATTTGTATGCTTTGATATTGGTGATATACCTAAGCCAGTTAAACCTACAATCATGTTTCTTGTATTAGATTATGTTTATTCTAAGATGAAGCGAGATATTACTAGAAAAATATTGCTAATTGATGAAGCTTGGTCTTTATTATCAAGAACTCAAGATGCATCATATATTTTTGAGATTGTAAAGACCTGTCGTAAATTTAACATGGGATTATTGCTAATAAATCAAGAAGTCGAAGGATTATTAACTTCTGCCGCTGGTAAATCAGTATTAGCAAATTCTGCCTATACTGTATTATTAAAACAAAAGCCTGCTGTTATCAATAATATTGTTAGGACATTTCATTTATCAAAATATGAGCAAGAATATCTTTTATCAGCTCCAGTTGGTGAAGGAATATTAATTATTGAAAATGAACATCATGAATTAAAGGTTGTTGCATCACCAGAAGAACATAAATTGATCACAACAAATGCTGATGAATTGATTGAATTAGGTAAAGTTTCTTCAAAATCAAAAAAGAAAGTGAATATCTCTGTAGATATTTCTGAAAGATATTTTCGCAAAAGGAAGCTAAGTAAGGAAGAATCAAAATATCTTGTGGCAAAGAAATATGTTGTGTACAAAAAGAGAAATATCTTCACAAAAAAGGAAGAAATATTTTTAATCAAACCAAGACCAAATGAATCAGATTCTCACCTCTTTGTTACATATCAAATAGCTGAATATCTTGAAAAGAAAAAATTATCAGTTCAAAAATATGCTACCAAAAAGCCAGATATTGTGTTTGAGATATCAGGTAAAAAGATTGCTATTGAGATTGAAACAGGCTCTCAAACCAGACTTCCAAAGAGGCTTAAAGATAAAGTAAAATCTTTGAATAAGACTTATGACCACTGGTTCTTTGTAGTTACAAACAGAAATTTCACTAGAAAATATAAAAAACTTGGCCAGTCTTTAGAACTTCGTTATCTCAAGAACCATATTGATAAGTTGCTTAATCACAGACACCCTATTTTCAAGCAAAAAACCACTGTTTCTCGTCGTAAAAAGACCCAAAATTAACCCTAAAAGTCACCAACTATAATCCTCACAAAAACCCTGGTGACTACCGGTGTTATTGGCCAGCGGTGTTATTGGCCAGCGGTGTTACTGGCTACTGGCGTTATCAGATACTTTTATATTATACATGTAGGCTTAATCTTCATGATTCCTATAGATCTAGATAAGCTAATGCTTCTTGAAAAAAGAAGAATAAATGTATGTGAAGAAAAATTAGTTTTTATTGGAATTGCTAACCTCTCAAAATATTATTGGTGTGCCTGGCAATATTTTCTCAAATCAAAGAGAAATGAATTTGATTTCTTCTCAGCATATATCATGGATAGGATAAAGTATTCTGAAGAACTAGGTATTATTAATGAAATCCCTGATGATCCAAAAGAATTCCTTGCTATTGGGGATGACATTGGTCTTAAAGATGTACAATTCTTATTAGAAAAGGTGAATGCCGAAATCTTAATTGATTCATCAAGAGAAGATCTCTTAAATAATCTAAAAACTGAAATTGATCCTTTAGTGAAAGGAAATTATTATGAACAATTATATGCTGAAAAGTATCCTACTATTAGATGGAATTTCAGATATAAAGATATTATTTTATTAGGTATCCCTGATGGGATTAATGATGAATTAATATATGAATTCAAATATGTATCAAAAAAAAGATACCTTTCTCAGACACTAAGAACAGCAAGACTTCAAGCTGATCTCTATGGATATTTTTTCAACAGACCTAAGAAGAAGATTCAAATATATTGCAAGGAAGAAGATAAAATCTATTCTTATTTTGAAGATACTGAGAAAGAAGAAATTGTTGAATTATTAGAAAAATGGATAAAAATGATTAATGGTGAGCTCCCAAAGAAACCAATGGCTTGGAAATGCAATATATGTGATTTCAAAGATGAATGTAATCTAATTAAGTCTTAGGTATTCAAAATCCATATAAACAATAAGTAATAATAAGGAATATTATTTTAGATAACATAAATAGTTTTAAATCGATTACTTCACTTAAAAATATGAAAAAAAATGTTGGATTGTGGTTTGGCCTACTTTTCGGATTAACTTCTGGTATATTAGGAAATCTTTTTGTAAGTTCAATTTATGAAAATGACTTGAATGTTTTCTTTTTTTCAGCACTAATCATTATAATCTCTTTTATTTTCTTGTTTACCCTCATGATATATGATCTACCTTCAAAAAATAACCTAAGTAAATCTAAAAAGGATCTTCATTTAAGAATTTTCCAAAGTTTATTTGAAAATCCTGGTATGACTTTATTGGAAATAAAAAAAGAATTGAATCTTTCTGATAACGAGATAAATGCCATTTTTCAACAACATAAGCTTTCTGGGGGCAATGGTCTCTTTGTAAATATCTCGAATGAACAAGGTAATGTAAATTTTAACGATAAATTAATACTTAATGCAGAATCAACATTTAGATATTTAGAATATAAAGAATTAATTCTTGCAACGCAGAGCTCAATTGAAGCAAGAAAATTCTCTATAATTGCAATAATATTGTCGGTCATGACTATTATTCTTTCGATTGTATTATCTTTTTTAACTCAAAATGTTAAAATAGTCTAAAATTAATTCATTCCATACATAATATTATGTATCAACCATATTCAAGTATATACCTTCTATGCTAAACATATATATGTAACCTAGATTCATTGCTATTTTTGGGTTTTGAGGGCCAGGAGGCCCGAAAATGAAGAAAAAAATAGAACTAAACATTAGTTTGAACAATAAAAAACACAAAAAAATTCTTAGAAATTTTATGGGGCTGATGCTCCATGAGTGATATCGCACATACTCGTAATTATAGGGTTTTCACTGGCAAAATGGCTTATTGTGAGTCAGTTGGTGCTTGGAATACAATTCGTCTTAAAAAGACAATCCTAGAAGATTTTATTGACTTAAAACAAAAGAGAGAGAAATTCAGATACGAAATTTCTGTTCCTTACAAATACGAAGAAATAGACTTTATCTTAAAGGAAGCAAAAAAAGAAGGAAGATCTATCCCTATGCTTATATGGATTAAAAGAGATAAAAATGACTATTAGCATAAAAAGTAGAAAAAATAACTACTTTTCATACAAAATAGATTGTTAAATATATTAATTAGTATTAAAAGTAGAAATATTCGCTACTTTTAATACTAATTAGAAAGATTTAAATAAAGACACACATATATTAATAACATGGCAACAAAATACGACCTTTTTGAGCTATTATATCATAAAGGAGGAATCATAAGACCTAGCGAAATTTTAGTTCTCCTAAACAAAGATAGTTCCCACTATAAAGCAATCTACAAACAACTCACGATTCTAGAAAAAGAAGGTTTTATTGCAAACAGTCCAGCAGGTTTCCAAATTATTAGATCAAAGGAAAGCGAATTTTTATACAAATTTATCAGAAATTGTATTCAGAATGACATAAATTACAATTATCTTTTAGATATAAAACTTGCAACTTTCATCAGTAAAGCTTTAAGAAAGAAAAAAACAACAATAAAAGAGTTCAAAATTAATTCCAGAACATTCAAAAAATACGTGAATATTCTTTCTCGTAGTGGCCTCTGCACAATATTCTCTCTAAGACCACTAACTATTTCAGTACCTTACAATAATTTTTTAGGTGGACTTCTCCATATTTTCAAACTAAAACCTATATACATAAAATATATAGATGACCAATTTTTTGAAGAAATAAAAAAAGAACTCACCAAATTTAAACGTTTACGCTTCAAAAATGAACGTAGATACAATAAAATAATTGAAGAATTTAAAATAAAATTTATTCACCATAGTCTTAGTATAGAAGGTAACCCCATTACACTTTCTGACACAATTAGTTTAATTAAAGAGAATATTACCCCAAAAAATGCTAAATACGAAGATGTTCAAGAAGTGAAAAATTATCAAAATGCAGTAGAACAAATGCTAAAAGATTCAGATAGAAAAACTATTATTACAAAAAATTCTATTTTAAACTATCACATTCTTTCAATGTTTCATAGACCAAATATTGCAGGAAAAATAAGAGATGCTTCCGTATACATCCAAGGAAATCCTGATTACAAAGTAAGCAATGAAAACGAAATAGATGAAAAAATTGATCAATTAATTGCAAAATATAATCTATTTCTAACAAAAGAAAAACCAAAAATAGAAGAGATCATCAAATTTGCTTCATTTTTCCACAATGAATTCCAACACATTCATCCTTTCTTTGATGGTAACTCACGTACTACCAGATTGATAACATTTCATCTTCTAAGATCATTTAATATCCCTGTAATAGATATCCCATTATGTCTATTAGAAGAATATATTTTCTCTACCAAAGGTGCAAAAAAACGTAGTGACAAAAAACTAGAACAAGTATTACAAAGAATAATTATTCACAACCTTAAAATAATTAATGAAAAATTAGTATAAATATTATCACTTTTGTTTAGAAAAATAATAAGTTACAGCTGAACCCAATAATCCACTAAAAATACTTGAAACAGTCAATAAAATTGTCACTGAATTTTCAACAGTAATTATTCCAGAATAAACCAATGAATAAACCATAAACAAAGTAACCAATGTAATTATAAAAAATATATCCAATAAACTTTTTGCTAAAGAAAATCTATGTCTCAACGAAACAGGTCCACTTCTAATTGGGTCACTGACAACACCTCCTTTATTAAGATCCAATGAGCCTACTGAATCACTCATTCTATATTACCCCTAACAATTGAAGAGAATATTTTCAATTCACCACAATTAGTACATATTTTTACTTCAGCAATAATTCCTTTAGAAGGCACAAAGGTATAATTATCTCCATTCACCTCTACCTTTGTAATAGCATAATTTCCTTCAGCCTTAATCCAAATATGATTGCATTCAGTCATATTGATGATACACATAAACAGTTTATATTATTTATTGTACTACTGACAATAGAAAGGATTTTAAACGATAACAACTTCTTTTTTCCTACAGATACAAGTCCCATACTTTCTAATGGAAGTATGGTAGATAAGAAATGCTCAAAGAAGGCATTGGTTCTCAAGTTCAATTCCCCCCGTAAAGGCCCGGAGTTGGACTTTAACCATCTCTCCCGCCCGAGGCTCTTCTTTTCAGTTCAGAGCCCATGCCAAATTTTCCCTATTTTTTGAGTTAGGGACTTTATTAATAAAAAAGAGCCCTGGGCGAATTAGAGAAATAAGGCCAAGTCCCAAAAAACATGGCTATCACTGGTCCAGGAAGATTAAATAAGGTGTTTTTCACCTTAAGATTTATAAAAAAAAGCTTATTTTAATGTCAAAATGACACTTGATGGTACAATTGAAAGAAGAGAAGACGGTTCAGTATTAGTTACTGTTCTAAATGAACCTTGGAGCAAAAATGTACCAGGCGTTAGCTGTCTTAATCCAGATGCACCAGAATCTCAAAGACAATATCAAAAAGCATTTCATGTTAAACCAATTTACCTTCCAGGTGAATATGATAGGGCTATTGCTGAAAAAATATCTTCTCCAGATAATTTTGTAGTTTCTATGAATGGATATTCTAGAATCACAGATGAACAATGTATTAGATATGGAATACAACAAGGTGCTTATGAAGAAGCATGCAGAGCATTAATGAGCCATACAATAGGGCATCTTAAAAAGAAATTTACTGGTGCTCATCTTCGTCTAATTCATGGAGCTGCAGATTTGGGTGTTGATAAAGCTATCCAAGAGGTTGCTGATGAGTATAATATAGTTCCGCTAGGATTTTCCTGTCCAAGATATATGCTTTATGTAAATGATGATCAAACACCAGTCTATGTGGGTACTAATCAAGATGACTATTCAGATAAATTTATCCAATCATTAGACCTATTAATTACAACTGGTGGTCGTGAAGTAACATTACAACATGATGTATTGGCAGCTTGTGTTTATAATAAAAGAATTCATTTTGTTGATATATTAAATTCACTTTCTTCTACAGGTGGTGTTCCAGCAACAGTAACGGGACCAGACGGAAAATTAAGAGTTGATAATGCAGCAGCTGCAATGGGGAGAAATGTTTCTTTTTTCTCTCGCCATAATGCAACAGCAATGGTCCCAAGAAGTGGAGATTTATGGGATGCGATTTTTGAAAATGTTAGTTCAATTGCAACAGAAGTTTGTCGTCTTAAAATGTCTCCTAAAAGAAAATTTAGATGATCTTTTGAAGAAAATATAAATTTGGATATTTAATTTAAGAATATTAATCTCCTGGACATCTAATAGCCATGTTTTTGCGAAAATAATATATAGTTTAACCGTCTGTTAATGACAAAAAACTATAGAAATGTGATTATAAGTTTTGTTTTGACCAAATATGTGGAAAAGGACTTTTTACATGTTCTCATATTCGCCAAAGGCTCTTACTTTCTCTTAAAGTCCCTAAAGCTAACACTTAATCTAAACCAATAATCTTTTTATAATCCCAATTTCAAAAAACAAACCATGAAAGATCTAATCCACTGCTTAAAAGAACTTGAAAACCTAAAAACTGTTCAAAGAGGTGCAAACGTCCAAAACAGAAAAGAAAGTACAGCCGAGCACTCTTGGAGTTGCATGCTAATTGCAGACATAATCCTCCCATTTATAAACGAATCATTAAACAGACAAAAAGTACTAAACATTCTTCTCTACCATGACCTTGTAGAAGTATATGCTGGAGACGCAAAGTTCAACAATCCTAAAGAAATGAAAAATAAAGAAGAATTAGAAACCAAAGCAATGACCAAAATCATCAAGCTCCTCCCAAACTCAAAAAGATACGAGGAACTAATACATGAATACGAATCTAGAGAATCCAGAGAAGCAAAATTCGCCAAAGCCATAGATTGCCTAGATTCATGCATTAGAAACTTAAACGACAACAATAAATCAAAAAAAGACGGTTTCACAGAAGAACTTATCAGAAAAAAATACAAAGCTCACATAAAAGAGTTCGAATTCACAGACAAATTGTTTGAAAAAATCATGAAAGTATTAGTAAAAGAAGCTAAAGTGTAAATCATTCTTCAATCAAGAAATCTCATATAGGAGTAAATTTTATTCCCAATTTTTCAGCCTTTTCATACATTAATTTTTTTACACTTACCATCTTATGCACACCTTCAGCAAATTGTTCACTTCCACTAAAAAAGCCAGCATAATCTCCTAACTTATCTAAAAGAGCAGTATATTCATTCACTTGATATCCTCTCAAATTTTCTGGTATAGAAATAGATACGCATCCTACTGAATCCTCCAACTCACCTACTAATGCAAACCCAATCAAAGCAAAATAGTCTGGAAAAAAACTATTTGAACACAATCTACTAGCAAAATACTCTACAAAAACACATTCTAAAGTACTAGCACAAGGATCATATTCTTGATACTTAGCAGCTCTTTGTTCTAAAGTTTCTAACATCTAAACCCAAAAATTACACTTCATTTAAAAATCATCCTAAAGAATTGTTTTTCTCACAAATATCACCATATATTTTAGCATAAGCCACCCCTACTTCCCTACCAAAATTCTCATCAACTAAAACAGTAGCATATAATTCAAATCTTTCTCCTAACCTATCAATAGAAGAATAATCAAAGCCCCTAAGACCCTCTGGAATCTCACTTTCTTCACCATGCCACATAGAATTAAGAACACCATTTATTTCTCCAAAATTAAAATAAATAAAACCTAAAGGACTTTGTTCACCAGAAGCTTTCTCAGAATAACTTGCAACATAACTAAAATAAGCAAGTTCTAAATCACTTAGTTCTGGTTCAAGTGCATTCAACTGAACCAACATATCTTCAAGTCCTTCTACCACAAAGCAAAAAACAAAACTTCTCCCATTTAAAGAAATATATCCTATAATAAATACATCAAATCATCTATAAAAACGATTAAACTACACTAAAACTACTCAACTAAACATACATACACGTACACATAAACCATAGAACCTAGCTCCAAACGCAACAAATCGAACCAATAGAAACTTAAAAAAAAAAAAAGCAAACCTAAACAAAATCTAGATAAGCACTATTAACTCTACTTGCATATTCTCCAGTCACATGTCCAATTAATTTTGAACTATGCAATTGAATTTCTCCTGGACCATTTCCTAAGTTTCCTGAAGTCTCTGCATAAAAGAAAGGAACTCCTTCGTGATAAGCAACAGGCTCTGCATCAAAGTCACCAGTAACTGCTAAAGCCACATGTCCTTTTTCTCGACCTTCTCCAACCATATGAATCAAAGCACATGGAAGTCCCTGAGAAGCCACCATTACTGCAGCAAGCCTAGCCTTATCTTCACAATCTCCTCCACGAAGCAAAGTATTTAACGGAGTTCTAACAATAGTATGTTCTCCATCAGGAAGATATGGAAGTCCATAAGCAAGATCAACAATACGCTGTACCTTTGCTTCATCTGTTTGTAAGCCACCATAAGCAGTATTTGCAATCAAAGCGCTAGTTCCAATAGGTCTAGCAAACGAAGGTTCCTTTCCACTAATTACCTTCCCACCATTCATAGCAGGATCAACTAATCCAGAAAGTGCAGGTCTTTCATACCCATCAGGCATAAATAACTCACCACAAGCATAATCAGTTAACTGACCGATAAACTCATCTCCAGGGTTCAAACCAGCAGTATAATCAAATCTACCTTCTGAAGTTTTAACTGGAAAATCAAACCCAGATTGAGTTTTTAGATACCCCAAAGGAATCTCAAATTTGACTCGATCTACAACGCCAGTGAATCGATTCATAGCCCTAATATCTACAAATTTCCCAGATAAGCCATACGGACTTACTCCAGATCTTTTTGCTAAAGCTAAAGGCGCTACTGCAGCCCCAACTAATCCAACTAATCCATTTCGAAGAAAACCTCTCCGAGAAACACCCTCTGATCCTCCATTTAAAGTATTTGTTTTTGCCATAAAACAGCAAAACCACACAATTTATTTAACAAAAATCAGCCACAACAGTGGTAGCAATAAGCAAAAAACTACTCATTTAAACAAGAAATATACTTCAAACCCACCTAAAGAAAGTAAAAAAGAGTCCCCCCTCCC
>CAZGQD010000026.1:0-20610 GCA_964527395.1 uncultured Methanosarcinales archaeon | reverse complement strand
TTTTTCTATTCTAGAGAATATATTGGATGTTAACTGAATTCGGTACTATACAATAGGGCCATCTTAAAGCAAAGTTTAAATATAATCAATCTTAAAAAACAACCTCAAAGAGGTAAATAAAATGAAATTATTATTAAAAAATCTAACTGCTCTAAAATACGAAATTATCTGGAGATTTCCACAATTAAGAGACAAAATTCACAAATGGGACTTCAACAAAAGATTTCCTGCTTATAAAAAACAAAGTCCTGTTTTCAGAGCTATAAACATAGAAACTACTAATACTTGTACTAAAAGTTGTTCTTTTTGTTATTTTGGAAATATTGAGAATAAACCTCCAAGAAAACTAATGGATAAAGAATTATTCAAAAAAATTGTTCAAAATTTGGTTGACATGAAATTTCAAGGAAGAATCTCTTTATATGAAATCAATGAACCTATGATCGATCCTAGAATCTTCGATTTTATCAAACTTGTAAGAGAAAAACTTCAAGATTCATTCCAAATGATTCAATCTAATGGTGACTTATTGAATCATGAAAAAATGGACAAACTGTTCGAAGCAGGCTTAGATAAATTAATTATAAATGCATATAACAAAAAAAATCTAGCAAAAATTACAGAAATGCTTGACTCTTATGATTACAAAGGGAATAAAATTGTGATGTATGACAAAACTAAACCTTACGTAAAAAGAATGTATACTTCTCGTGCAGGAAACATTGAAGAATTCAAAAAGAAGATAAAAAAAGAACCTTGTGAACTTGTATACGTTCAAATGATCGTTAAATCAAATGGTGAAGTAGTTAGTTGTGTAAACGACATGTGGTCAAAACAAATTATGGGAAACCTTAATGATAACACTGTTAGCGAAATTTGGTTTGGAGATAAATTTGAATTTTTAAGAAAAAACTTAGAGAAAGGTAACAGAGATTGTTCAAATCTTTGTAAACAATGCGATTATGCTGGTGCTGGTGGTTATCTAAAACAATACAAACGTAAATAAACTAAAAATGAAACTTTGCCTTATAGGAACTGGATCTGCTGCAAATAATATTGCTAAAAACATCAAAAAGATAAATAATTCAAAGATTATTGCTGTTTGCGGAACTTCTAAAGACCACACCAAAAAATTTGCAAATAAACACAATATACCTAATTCTTACAATTCCCTCCAAGAGATGTTAAATAAAGAAAAAGAAATCCAAGGAGCAATAATCGCAACTATTCCAACTAGACATTTTAAAGAGATAGTTTTATGCTCAAAACACACAGATTTCATTATTGTAGAAAAACCTGTTGTTACTTCCATTAAAGAAGTAAATGAATTAAAAAATCTTCTAAAAAATAAAAACATCACTATTTCTGTAAATTATCAAATGAGATACAGCAAAGGATACAAAAAATTAAAAGAAGAATTCAATAAAAACAAAAGCAAAATTAACTACATTAACCTACAATTTTCTCATTTTAGAGACAAAGCTTACTTTTCAAACCACGGTTCATGGAGAAAAAGCAAAAGTAAATCTGCTGGTGGAGTTCTACTTCAACAAGGAATTCATTGGTTAAACCTAATTTGTAGTATAACTGGATATAACTCAGAAATTTTAGCCTCAAAAGCTTCATTTAAAGATGGAATAGAAACTGAAAATTCAATTAGTACTAACCTCTTAATTGATAACAAAATTAAATTTGATATATTTATGTCCAGAGAATCACCTACTAAGCAAACTCAAATTAATTTCTTCGGAGAAAACACTTCTTTCTCTTTAAAAGATTACAAATTTTCTAAAATTAATCCTCAAACAAACATCCTAAACAGAATTAAATCAATTATTTCAAGAAAATCTCCTTTATTGTTAAATTTTTCAATAAATTCATATTCTGGAAGATATTATGATTTTCTTTCTGATGCAATCAAAAACAAGAATAAATCATTATTCTTAGAAGATGCTTTTAACGATATAATTCTGATAGAAAACATTTACAAAAAAAGCTAAATAATAACATAACTACCTAATTTTAATACTAAATTTTAATAAAATTATTAAAAAACACTATTAATAACAATTTGATAGATAAATAATAAAAAATTAAAAAAACACAAATCACTCCGTTGCTTGCGTTCCTGGTTGAACTCCCTTAAATCTCTTATGAATAGAATAATTCTTTCTCATAAAGTTATAAGTATATTTACCTAATCTTGTTCCCATAGCAACACGCCTTAACTGCATATATCTATCATTATCTCTTGCAACTAGATATATTCCTAAACCTAATGCAGAACCAAATCTGTATTGTAAAAAACGCCTATTAAACTGTGCACGGCCCTTTGCCAAAGCTCTCACTCTCTCCTTATATCTAAATTCACGAGTTTCAAATACAGGTAAACCTATTTTTGTAGTCGTGTCCTTTAAATACTCTTCAGGTTGACGCAAAAATCTAGCTCTACCTGTTTTCTCATTTTCGCGTATCCATTTATAAACTTCTGTTCCTGGATAAGGGATCATATTAGAAAACATCACATAATCTGCTGGAACTTTCTTAGAGAATTTAACTGAATCCATTGCCATTTCATAAGTTTCTTCTGGATGACCAATAATAAAATTTACCGCAAATTTAAGCCCAATTCTTTTTGTAAGCTTAAATGTTTCCATTGCCTTTTCAAGAGTGATAGCTTTTTTTATTACCTTAAGAATATAAGGATTTCCGGTCTCAAGTCCATATGAAACAAAAACACATCCTGCTTTTTTCATCAATCTAAGTAACTCTTCATCTACTCTATCAGCACGAATTCCATTTGCACAATTCCAATCAAACTTCATTCCACTTTCAATAATCATCCGACAAACTTTCTTTGCTCTTGGAAGATTCATTGTGAATACATCATCTACAAATTCAAAAAACCTAAATCCTTTATCATACCAAAACTTTAATTCTGCTAAAATATGTTCTGGACTTCTTGGTCTAAACGCCTGACCCATACTCACTTTAACATCACAATATGTACAACTATAAGGACATCCTCTTGAAGTTTCTATTGGAAGACGTTTATCTACATAATGTATATACTTTGGTAATTCAAACTTCTCATACGCTGGATATGGTAAATCATCAAGCTTCCAATTCAATTTTCGTACTTGATTTTCTACAATCTCTCCTTTTTTATTTCTCCAGATCAAACTTTTAATTTCTGAGAATGGATAACCTAAACATAACTGAGTTAGAGGTATTTCTCCATCTCTAGTAACACCAAAATCTGCTCCAGTTTTATCTAAAGATTCTCCTTTAACTGTACTTATATGTGCTCCACCTAAAACTACTGGTAACCTAGTTTTCTTTTTGATATCTGAAATAACTTTATAAGTCCGAACAAAATCAAAACTGAACATTGTAACTCCTATTAAGTCACAGCCACATTCTTTTGCTTTTGCAATAACATCTTCAGTTGTATATCCTAATTGCATATCAATTACTTCAGATTCTATCTCAAATCTTTCTAATTGTGACATTAGCATAGCTATCCCTAAATGTGGATTTAACGCTTTTCCATAACTAGCAGTTACATTTGTCACTACAAACAAAACTTTTTTGTATCTTTTCGGATATTTATAAGGATCAAATGAACCTTCAGAATCTACTACTTCTTTAGTTCTCTCCTTTTCAGCAGCCAACTGCCTAGCTTTCATTTCATCTCCAGCCTGAGTTTTATTATTCTCTGCATCCTCAGAAATCAATTCTGGTCTGATTTCTACATTTCCTACTCCTTTATTCTCAACTTCAGTTGGACTCATTTATAAACACCTCAATAATACTCCTTATTACTTTCATCTTATTCAAACTTACAAAAAGAAAAATTATTTATATCTTTCCATCAAAAAAAACGATAGCTCAGGTTTCATAGAAAAACTAGCTAAAAATAAACAAAAAAGTGAAAAGAAATGACAAAAAAATACAAAATTCATTACAAAAAATCTGAATGTATTGGTGCTGGAGCCTGTGAAGCTGCCTTTCCTGAAGGCTGGTTTTTCGATAAAGAAACTTCTATTGCAACTCTAAAAGACCCAGAAACTAAAAAAACAGACGAACACGAAGAATTACTAATCACAAAAGAAGAATTAGATGAATATTTAGATTCTGCAAGGGTCTGCCCAGTCATGATTATAGAGATATCAAACATAGAAACTGGCGAACAAATCTTTCCATAAGAGATTAATCCTAAAATATCTTTATTTTATCTTTCTAAGATTATTTTTCTTTCACTTTTATTTTTCGCAAAATCACATCATTCTACAAAGATACAGCAGCTATTTTCCTTCTACGCAAATACAAGATCCCATAACAAAGCAGCAATATTTTAAGCAATATCACCAAAATCGTAGCTACTGGAGCTCCAATAAGTCCAAAATAAGATATAAACAAATAATTAAACAACAGATTCAAACCCAAACTAAGCACAAAATCCACTCCTAACAACTTCATATAAAACAAACTAACTTTATTTTCTCCAGCAAATATTGAACTAAAATATGAATAAAGCACCAAAAGGCCAGCAGAAACAACCATCAAAAACGCAAGCATCCATTGTCCCGAATATTCCATTCCATAAAATAAAGGCACAAACACAACAGACAAAACAAATATCAATAATGAAAATGGTACAAGCACAAAAAGCAAACGAAACACAGACTTACGAATTTTATAATTACTTACGGCTGCCATAGGAAGCATCACGACTGGAAACACATAAGCAACAAGTCGAAGCACATTTGTTATCGAAGCATAAGCAGAATAAATTCCAACATAACTAAAATCAAGCAACAATTCAATAAAATATATATCTACTGTTCTAAGTGAATAAAACCCAACTTGTAACAAAAATAATGAAAATGCCAAATATAAATATTCTTTACTGCTAATACTCCCTCCACCAGAGATATTCCTATTTTTAGGGTTATTTTTCTCCAAGTCTTTTTTTGCATCTTCAAAAACCAGTTTTTCCTCTCGAACCAATAGATACAATCTGGGCAACATACAAAGAGCTGCCACAAATATCCCTAAACTAAGCATCATAAGCAACTTCCAAAACAATAAATCCACAAAAATAACTAAAAATAACACAAAAAATCCTCTCCAAATGAGAGTATAGGCAGATGACTCAGCAAAATATTTCTTCCCACGTATCACTGAATAAAACAGATAATATATTGAATATGACCCTACAAACAAAAAGAATGAAAGTCTCATATAAGGTACATCAGCAAGAGGAAAAAACAAATAAAACAATAAAAATATCGGAAAAGTAAATACTAACATCCCTAAAGCACTATATTTAAACAAATCAAACAAACTATCCTTCCCAGCAGCCAACTTTTTAGTCAATGCTTCACAAAATCCAAAAGATGTAAACAAAAACAAAAAACTAGCAACAGAAAAAAAATAACTATAAATCCCTAATTCCTCTTGTCCATATAACCTAGCAATAACTATTTTAGTTAAAACCATAAAAAACGATACAAAAAAGTACACCAAAAATGTCTTAATCAAATGTCCTTTTGTTTCACCTGACAAAAAACCCTTAACCTTAAGAATAAAGTCACTAACCTTATCATAAACATTCATCTATTTCTGCACCTTACTTGCTATAAAACTTTGAACTAAAAATGCTGCACTACAATCTGGTCTTACATAATCAGAAAAAACAAAATCACCTACCCTAGAAAACCATTCTTGCAGACGAGAAACCTCATCACAATAAATAAAATAACTTCCTCCTGCCCTCTCACCCTCTTTATAAAGCCCTCGTAAAAACTCAACTTGATGATTCACATCAGTTCTATTACGATTAGGCACAGCAATCACCTTCTTACTCATCATCAAAAGTTCAAACACACAACCAGGGCCTCCATGTGACACAACTACATCTGCCCATTTCTCATCATCAGAAAGTGAAGGCTTAAACCTATACCATTTACAATTCTTTGGCTCATATTTTCCATGCCCTATTTGACACACTACCTCACCAAAAATCAATCCAGAACCAACGAGTCTATCAATCTCACGAATCATAGGATCAAACTTCCCGTTCCCTACTGTGACAAATGTCTTCCCTTTATAAACCATTCAAGACAACCTCCCACAAAATTTAGCTTTTGGATACACTTTCACCATTTCTTCCCATTGTACCAAAAACAAATCTGAAACAGGATAAACTAATTTCCCTGTAGCTGAACCGCTCTTTACCCGAACCCATGATTCCAAGAACACAGTCCGAATCCCAAAAAGTTTAGCCAACCAAAACATGTGAATACTAAGTGAAGGTCCAGAACTAATTATCACATCAGGCTTTACCTTAAACAATAACTTAAAAACATCTACAGTTGATGGAAACATATTAAAAAACACTTTGAAAATACTTTTATCTATCATAAGCCTTGGGTTTCTAACGGTATGCACTGGCCCAACAAACTTAATTTTAGCTTCAGAAGTCTTATCATCATGCCCAATCACATAACTATAATCATATTTGTCACCAAGTGAAGACACTAATCGTAATATTTGGGAGCTATGTCCACCCATTCCTAGTACTACTAAAACCTTAATTTTTTTATCAAATGAATCCATTAAGCAAAAAATCAAAGGACCTATCTAAAAAGCTTATGCAAAAAGCCGATAAAACTACGCTTTAACAATCTTTATAAACGTCCAAACTGCAAAAAGCTCATGACTCAGAGTACAGAAGACAAAAAAGATTCTATTGAAGCAAAACAAACAAAAGCTCCAAATGAAAAAAATGAAGATCTAAATTTAAAGCAACAAAATCCCAAAGAAGAATCTCACAAACAACAAAATTCACAAACACTCTCAGATCCAAACCATAACAAAATTAAAAAATCTCATTCTAAATCTAATCATAATTCACATAAAAATCCTCAAACAATAAACAATTTCAACAATATCTTAAACAAAGCAAAAGAATACATTACTTCATCATTAAAAAACCCATATACTCTTACTTTCCTAATAATTCTAACTATAGCCTTAACTTTAAGATTAAAATATTTCAATATGGAATCTATCTGGAACGATGCTGCTGTTCATCTTTGGTACGCTATCAAATTCACAAACAATCCTTTAACTATTTTCTCTCACGAATATCTACTAGGGGATTATTTCATATTTCAAACTATCACTGGTATTGTTTATCTATTCACAAAAAACGTATTTCTTGCTGGTAAACTTGTAGCTCTAGCCTTTTCTCTAACTGGAGTATACTTAATTTACAAATTAGGAACAGAACTAAAAAACAAAACCTTAGGTCTAATTGCTGCTCTACTTTTAGCAACAAATCACATCTTCTGGTTTTATTCCGTAAGACCAATGGCTGATGCCCCACTTACAACTGTAATGATTCTCCTACTATATTCCATCACAAAACTAGAAAAAACAATCATCAAAAAAGAACAAATAAAATGGGCAATAATTGCAACAATCACTGCAGCTTCCACTGTCTTCTTCAAAGTTCAAGCTGTAATCATTCTTCTAGCTTATATTCTTTATTTCATCATATTCAAAAGAAAAGAAGCTTTCACTCAAAAAAAATACCAAATTGCTTGGATACCTATTGTTATTCTTCTAACAATAGCACAACTTGCTGCAACATTCATTTTTAAAACAGGGGCCTTAGATAGGGTTTTCCTTCTTTTTCTTCACTTAAGAGGTATACCTTATGGTTTTGAAGCCCTAAACCAACTTATTTGGTCTTACACTTGGTACCTTATCCCTTTTGCAATAATATCAATTCCTTTACTTATTTTTTACAAAGAAAAAAAGTTCATTTTTCCTGCTTGGATTTTCACATTATACTTTCTTTTCTTTGAAATGAATGTAGATCAAACAGCTGACAGGTACCTCCTCCCTCTTCTTCCAATAGCAATAATTTTCGCAGCTTACACAATAGAAGAAGTCTCAAACATTTTCTCAAAATTAACTATAAAAAAACTAAAAATACCTGCAATTATCCTAATAACAATCTTAATCTCTCTTCATTTCCACAGTCTTGGTGATCCTTTAATTGAAGCTAGAGCATACAGTTACTTAGGCCATCCTGAAGCAGGAGAATTTCTAAAACAAAACATGCAAGAAAACGACATATTATTCGCAGCCTCACCAAGAATGATGAGAGCCTTCACTAGATTAGAATACTATAACCAAGGTCCTGAAGATAGTAGAGTCACTGATGGTCCATTATATTGGCTAAGAGGTGAAAGATATCACGAAAACTTTGACGATTACGATTTCTGCAATGAAGTGAAAAATCCAAACGCTCATCAAAATTTCATTGATGACATGAACAACTTTACTCAAAATCAAACTATCTGGCTTGAATTAGACGTTTGGGAATACACTCAACCAAGATGGTATTTTGATTACTGTGGCGGTACTGGATTAAACCAAAATAGCCTAGCATACTTTGAATCCATGGGTTTCCAATTACAACACGTTGTTGTTAGAGACTTAGACCCTGGAGAAGGAATTCAAGAAAGTGGAGTTATTTTCATCTTCAAACTAGAACAAAACAGTTTCATTGATCCAACTACTCAAGTAGCAAGCGATACAAACTAGAAGTAAAAAAATGACAAAAAAAAAACCACTCGCTACAGTCCAAGTAGACTTAGACGGTCTTTGGACTAACCTAGAATACTACGGACACCCTTCACCAATCTTCCCAGACCCTATTTTCATGTCCTCCATTCCAAGGTTCATAGAACTCTTCAACAAGTACAATGTTAAAGCAACCTTCTTCACAATCGCAAAAGACCTAAAGAACAAAGAAAAAGCAGAACTAATCAAACAACTGCACAAGCAAGGCCACGAAATAGCTAACCACACCTACAATCACCCTTTCGGCTTCAGAGAACTTACAAAACAAGAACAAAAAAACCAAATCCAAAAAGCCCACAAACTAATAACCCAAACAATTGGCCAAGCACCAACAGGTTTCAAAGCCCCAGGTTACGATGCCAACGCAAATGTAATCAACCTTCTAGAAGAACTAAACTACAAATATGACTCTTCCATCATTCCTACTTGGTCTTACCCATTAATTCTAAAAACCTACGCAACTCTAACAGGCACCAAAGCACCAACTCACGGTCCAAAAGCCATCTGGGGCTTATCCAAGAACAAAATATACACACCTCACAAAATAATGGAATGGAAAAACAGCAAACTAGATAGAACTATCAAAGAATTCCCTTGTACTACTCTTCCAATTCTAAGATTACCTATTCATGCTACATTCGCTTTAAAGCTAGGCGCTCCTTTCATCATCCCAACTCTATTTCTAACAAAACTTCTATGCCAAGATATCAATTACGAATTCCATGCAGCTGACCTCTCTGACACAATCACAGACAAAAGACTCCCTCATTTAAAGGGCCTTCCAATAGAAACTAGAATCAAAAGAATAGAATTGGTACTCAAGACACTAAGCAAAAGTCATAAGATTGTTACCAGCCAAGAGTATTTGGAAAGAAAAACGAAAAATTAACTATAAACACCTGTATAAAGTGTTTTACTTTGACTAAGATTCCCTCCTATCTGCTCAAATCCTTCAACTAACTGTTCTTTACTTAAAAAAAACTCTTTACACTCACTACAAAACAAAGGTGAATCTATTTCAACAATGGCAAAATCATCATCACTAATCTGAGTACAAATCTTTGACTTCCCTTCTTTTAAAGTTAATTCATGGCCACAAAAACAACAATTAGTCATCCTTAACACCTCCTTCCCTTGCTAAAGCAGTTGGATTATTTATATTTTCCGTTTTAATTTGATCAAAATCTAATGTTTTACTCATTGCCTTATGCTTTACATATCTTTTTGACTCCTTTTGAGATGATATCTTCATAAACCCAACAACAACTGCCATATTTTCTAATTGAACATCAATCGCTAATTTTACCACTGAATTTATTCTCTCAGAGTAAAAATAAAAAATATATGAATATTTATTCCCTCCAAATTTATGAGTCTCACAATTCCACTCAATCTTACAATTCTCTGGACTCCGAATATATTTCTCACATTCCTCTATATACCTTAATTTATCTTCTCTATTAGGACAACTCTCATGAATTCCTCTAGCATTCTGCCAAATTCCATTCGCCCATCGAATCTTTCCCTTAGAAAGAACTTTCAAATCTAACTTAGATATATCTACACTTCCCATCCACCTTACTTTCAAAAATCTAATTATAAAAGATTATCTCTCTTATAAACTATCTATTTTATTACCATATTTAATACATGTATTTCAAAAAACTCCAAAAACAGCTACTTCACAACGCTTAAATACCATTCAAAACCAAGCTAAATCAAGCATGCAAACAACCATTCTAACACAAGAATACCATAAATCCTACCAAGATTTCATTAAAAATCACCCCAACAGCAGGTTCGAGCACAGTTTAGAATGGGCAAATCTTCTAAACAAACACTTCAAATTCCAAATCAAACACATAATCTCCACAAACGACCAAAACAAAATAAGCTCAGCCCTCCCACTCTTCCAATGCCAAGGCCTAACTAAATCCAGACTAATCGCCAGCCCCTACTCTATCACCACAGCTCCTTTAGTAACAAATGATACAAATGACTCAGAAAAACAGATACAAAACCTAATCAACTTCGCAAAAGATCTAACAAAAACAAATAACCAATCTTACTTAGAGGTCAGAACAAAGCAAGACAACAACGAACTATTCAAGCAATTCCAACAAAGCCAAAACGTTTTCAACTTCGAAAAAGACATAACTCCAAGTAAAGAAGAACTCCTAAAATCCTTCCCAAAAAGCAGCGTCAGATGGGGTATTAAAAAATCAATAAAAGAAAACCTCACAATAAAGTCAGGAACCAACACAGAACTCCTAGACCAATTCTACAAACTCTATTTAAAAACCAGAAAACACCGAGGAGTTCCTTCATACCCAAAAGCTTTCATGCATGACATATTAAACAACCACAACACTTGGCAGAGCCAAGTCCCAAGATGCAGAAACAAAAGTTTCTGCGCCAGAAAATCAAAAGATTTCCAAGGATGGGACATCGCGGACATCAACAAAGACTCATTCCACTCAAAATTATACCTCACTTATAAAGGTAACAAAGCAATAGCCGGATGCATGATTATCTACTACAAAGACAACGCCAGATACTATTATGCTGCAACTACTCAAAACAAAGCCCACTTAAAACTTCAACCATATCACTTTTGTATTTGGGAAGCTATTAAAGATGCCAAGAATCAAGGCTACAAGACTCTAGATTTCGGCGGAGCTACAGAACAAACCAATAACGGAGGCTTATACAACTTCAAAAAACGTTGGTCAGACACAATAACTCCAATCTACTCATACTTTTACCTAAACACAATAGATCAAATTCCCAGCCAAGAATCAAAAGCAACTAAACTAGCTTCAAAACTCTGGAAACACTTACCAACAAGCATCATCAACAAAATCAGTCCACATATCATCAAGAGGTTTGTATAGAAAATGACAACAACAACAACAAACACAAACAACAGTACTATCACAGCCTCACTCTTAACTCCAGAAAATGAAGCTGAATACCAAAGCTTCCACCAAAGCCACTCTAAAGCTCACTACGGCCAATCTTTAGCTACAAAACAGCTTATAGAAAAACACTTCAAATTCAAACCCATCTATATTATAGCAAGAGAAAAAAATACAAATAACGAAGATCCTAACAACAATCCAATCACAGGCATCCTCCCACTCTTCGAATGCAACAGTCTCATCGAAGGAAAACGCTTAGCCTCTATCCCATTTCTTCCTTTAGGCGGCCCTCTAACAACTAACAAAGAATCAGAAACTGCCCTTTTAAACAAAGCAAAAGAACTAACAAACTCTTCAAACGCAAACTTCTGCGAACTAAGGATCCAAGGAGACCTAAACTCAAATGAAGCAAAAGAATCTTGGACAAAACAAACTCCTATCACTAATTTCTTCTTAGACCTTAAAGAAACAAAAGAACAAACAATAGCAAGCCTTCACAAAAGTATCAGATACGACATTAGAAAAGCCAAAAAGCAGAATCTCAAAGTCTCAATAAATAACAGCAAAACCCAACTAGATGACTTCTACCAAATCTACCTTCACACCAGAAAAAAACGTGGAGTTCCATCATGGCCAAAAGGTTTCTTCCAAGATGCTCTAGAATCACACGAATCTATCATAGCTGTAACATACCTCAATGAAAATAAAATACAAACTCCAATCGCAGCTGCTTTTTGCTTCATAGAAAAATCACACTCAACCCTAGAATACGGTTTTGCTGGAACCAACTACAAATACAACAAATACTGCCCATATTACATTCTTTTAGAAAACATCATTAAATACTGCCACAAAAACAATCTAAAAACTTTAGAGTTCGGCGGCTCCACAAAAGAAATGAACCAAGGCAAACTGTGGTCCTTCAAGAAACGCTGGGCTAACAGAACAGAGCCAATCCCTTACTACTTCTATGCAGAAGACAAAAACAACATTCCAACTTTAAAAAGCAACTTCAAACTTTACACAATTTACGGTAAAATATGGTCCCATATTCCAAAACCTATAATAAAGTTAATTAGTCCACCTATCCTAAGACAATTCCATTAAAAAAAATAAAAACGGCACTATAAAAATCATCTCGGGGGCGTGTGGTGCAGAAGTAGACTATATCAACAAGATTAAACGACCCGAGCCTTTTTGGCGAGTGCGGAGAAGAGCCTATTCGCTTTCGCCCCGTTGATGATTTTTCAAGTGCCCAAGAACAAAAAAACCAACAAAAATGACATCAAACAGCAAATTAAAACTCAAATCTGTACTTAAGGACATAACAAAAACAAATCACTGCCTTTTAACCAGCTCTGCTAGAAACGCACTCTACTTACTAATCAAAGCTCTAAACTACACTAAACAAGACGAAGTAATCATCCAAGACTTCATTTGCGACTCTCTTCCTTGGGCTATAGAAGAAGCAGGCGCAACTGTAATCAAAGCCAAAATAGACGAAAACACCCTAACTATCAGCAAAGACACAATCAAACACAAAATCACCAAGAATACTAAAGCCATAGTTTTCATTCACACCTACGGAAACCCCAGCAACATAAAAGAGATACAAGAAATCTGTCAAGAAAACAACATAATTCTAATCGAAGACATCGCCCATGCACTCACAGCAACAAACAACAACAAACCTGTAGGTTCTTTTGGAGACTTCAGCATCTATTCTTTAACAAAACAGCTAAAAAACACTGGTGGCGGAGTCTTATTAGCAAAAAACAATGACAAAACAAGCCAAGATATCCTAAGCAAAGCAAAAAACCTAGCAAAACAAACAAATAAACCTCAACCACTTCTAGAAATTATCAAGAAATACTTAGCTTCCCTTTACGAAACCAGAGCTCACCCAGTTTCAAGATTCTTAATCAGGTTAGCCAAAAAGAACGCAGATCTAAAGCTAGAAAACACCATAAACAAACACATGCACTGCTCAAACACAGATGCAATTCTAGCACTAAGATCCTTAAAACACTTAAAAAAAGATATCAAAAAAAGGCAAAACAACTACAACTACCTTAAAACCATCCTCCCTCCTAACACTCTTCAAACAATCAATCAAAACAACAACTCCACAATCAACTATCTTTCCTTCAGGTTTCCATCAAAACAAGCAAGAGACGAAGCAAACAATACATTCGATCTTTTCTTACCACCTTGGCAAGGTACAAAAACCGCAGAAACCCTGGCTTTCATTCCCAACAATCCATATTTCTCAAAATCAACTCTAAAAAAGATAGCAAGCATTTACAACAATACTTATAAAAAAAGCAAGGAGCAAACAGACACAAATGAAAGATAACACTAAAGCTGTTCTACTAGCCTTGCTTTGTACTGCAATTGTTTCAGTTGCCCAAATATTGCTAAAATTAGGCAGCGACAAATTCTCCATAGCTTCAATAGATGCAATTCTATTACAATTCACAAACATCCACCTTATAATCGGTGGAATCCTATACGTAGGTGGGGCATTTGTCTTAATCAAAGCTTTCAAACTTGGAGAACTATCAGTAGTTTACCCAGTAATGGCATCCAGTTACATTAGTGTTAGTATCCTTTCCTCAATTTTCCTTAACGAAATCATCACTGGCCAAAAATGGATCGGGCTCGGACTGATCACATTAGGAGTAGTTTTCATTGGCGTAGGAGGAGACAAATAATTAATCATCAAAAAAACAAGTAAAAATGGCAGCAACAAACATACCTTTGGCACTCATCCTTATCCTAATCTCATCTATTATTGGAGCTTTTAGTACTCTAAACTTCAAGTTAGGTGCAGCTCACAAAATCAACTTAAAAAACAAAAACTTCATCTACGCCATTTCTTTAGCAGCTTTTTCTTTTCTTTTTTACCTATATGCTCTAAAGCAAGCACCACTTACCTTCATCTATCTAACTGCTTCAATAAGTTATATCTGGGCAGTTGTCTTAGGTAGATATGCCTTAAAAGAAAAAATCAATCAATGTAAATTAGCTGGTATTGTTACAATTGTCTTAGGAATAATAATCATGAACATCTAATCCTAAACCAAAACGACTACAAACATAATCTTTATAAAAGCCCCAATTTCAAACTCTAGATCAAAATGGACCAAGAACCAAATCAAACTAACGAATCAAACGAATCTTCTGAAACTCAGAATCAAGCTACTACAACAGCTAAATCAAAACAAACAACAAATACTCAAAAGACAACACCTAATTCAACAACTTCTAACAATAACTCCACCAACACAAGTAAGCCATACAAATCCCTTTCAATAATCATTCCTTGCTATAATGAAGAGGCTGGAATCAACCATCTAAATCAACAATTAGCACCAATCATTCAAGAAATCAGAACAAAACAGAATCTAGACTTAGAAATAATTTTCATCGATGATGGTAGTAAAGACAACACTTTAAGGCTTCTAAAAAAGATCTTCGGCAACTTGCCTTACGTCAAAATCATCCCTCATGAGGTGAATAAAAACTTGGGTGAAGCAATCAGAACAGGTTTCAAAGCAGCTACAGGCGACTTAGTAGCTTGTATGGACAGTGACTGCACTTATGATCCAAAAGGCATCTTAGACATGATTAACGAAATGCAAAATGACCCTAATTTAGACATCTTAACAGCTTCACCCTACCACAAAGATGGTGGTGTTGACGGAGTTCCAAAATGGAGATTAACCTTAAGTTTTGGTATTTCAGCAATTTACCAATTTCTAACTTGGTCAAACATTAAAACTTTTACAGCCCTTTTTCGGATCCAAAAAAAGCACATTGCCAAAAACATAGATTTCAAAGCTAGCGATTTTCTTGCTACAGCTGAGTTAGTTGTATATCCCTTAATGATGGGCTACAAAGTTAAAGAATATCCTTGCGTACTTCATGTAAGAAAGTTCGGCCAAAGTAAAATGCGTGTAGCTCAGGTAGCTAAAAGCCACGTAAAATTCATTTTCAAACTAATTGGGATGAAACTAACTGGCAAATTCAAAGAAATGAAAAAAGATATTGAAGCTAAAAACAACACAAATACTCAAAACACGACTAGTCAAACTGCTCCTCAAGAATCAAGTGAAACTACAGCTCCTATTCTAAACTAAAAGGCCAAGAAACCGCTAACAAAGGCCTAAATTTATAAGCTTCTCCAAGCACACCATGGAAATCTTCTGCTTTCACTGGCTCTCCTAAAAATTTATTGTTAACAGCTGCAGGAGTCTGTCTATAGGCTTCATCTTCCTTTCTATACCTACAAGTATCTGCCACAAAACTAGCAATTGGTTCGGTAAAATCTCTATTTGATACAACTCGAACCTCTTTCATCCAAATTCCTCCTCTTTCTCTATAATCATTCATCCTAACTACCACATCACCTACTTTAATTGTAATTAAATCGAACCCTTCTTGATATCTTTGACTTTCTCTAACCACAGATCCATCCCCTTCTAAAGCAGACAATGGCAAATCAGGAATTTCACTAGTATCATATCCACTATTTTCTTCATTTCTGTTTGAAAAATAAACCCCATCTTGCATAGAATTCAACTCTCTATTTTCTCCAGGCAAAAGATTCTCTAAACCTAGTGACTCTGACTCACTTGAAACTCCAGCTTCTCCCTCTTCCACTCCTCCAGTAACTTCATGATAAAACTGAACTAAACGACAAAAATTATCATCAGCAGTTTCTGAGTCATGAAACATCCATTTTGTTCTTACAAGCTCTCTTGGGCTAAAACTTTCTGAATGAAGAACATAAAAATTACTCACATATCCATCTAATTGAAAACTAAACCTATCTCCTATATCCATTTCACTAACAGTATACCCATGCGAGATATCATAATCAACCATAAAAGAAACATTCTCCTGATCCTTTTTAATTATTTCTATACCCAAGAAACTCAAACTCCAATAAAAACTTTAGACCCAACTACTACTCTAGATACATAAGATTCTTAAACACAAAACTTCCAAAACACCTATGAAAATTATAACTGTACTTGGAACCAGACCTGAAATTACTAAATTGTCACCACTTCTACCTTTGTTAGACCAAAACACTGAACATATCGTCATCCACACAGGACAACATTACGACCATAATATGGATCAAGTCTTCTTTGAACAATTAAACCTAACCCCTCCAAAATATAATCTTCACATTGGTCAAAAAGGACTTAGCCACGCAGAACAAACAGCAAAAATGATGATAGAAATTGAAAAAATCCTCAAAGACGAAAAACCAGATTTAGTCCTAGTTTTCGCTGACCCAAACACTCCTATGGCAGCAGCTATCACTTCTAGCAAACTTAACATTAAAACCATCCATTTGGAAGCAGGTTGCCGTTCTTTTAACAAACAAATGCCTGAAGAGATCAACAGAATTGTTTGCGACCATGTCTCAGACTACAATTTTGCTCCAGACAACGTAGCCAAAAATAACTTAATTAACGAAGGAATCAAAGAAAACCAAATCAAAGTTGTAGGTTCAACTGCTATTCAAGCTGCTAGAAGAAATGCAAAATTAGCAGACGAGAAAACAACAATCATGCAGGACAACAACCTCACAACAAAAGAATTCATCCTCTTAACAATACATAGAGCAGAAAACACCAACGACATAGCAAGACTAACTGGTATGATTGATGCTATCAATCAAATAGCAGAACAAAAAACAATAGTTTTCCCTATCCATCCAAGAACTAAAAAAATAGTAGAAGAAAACAACATAAAAATTTCAGAAAATGTAAAAATAATCCCTCCACAGGACTATTTCAACTTCCTAACCTTACTAAAAAACGCAATCCTAGTTATGAGTGATTCTGGTGGGGTCCAAGAAGAAGCAGCTGCTTTAGACACACCTTGCCTAGTTTTAAGAAACGAAACAGAATGGACTTATCTAACAGATTCAGGCAAAAACCTCCTTCTAACAACAAACAAAGAGGAGATTTTAAGCAAAACAACAGATCTTCTAAATAACAAAGACAAAATCACACAAATGCAAAACATTCCTATTGGAAGACAAGCAAACGCTGCCCAAAAAATATTCGAGGAGATCAAGATGCTAGATGAAACCAAAGAGACTACAGATACTACAGATACTACTACTAGTGCAAAAGCCACAACAACAAATACTACTAACAACACAAGCAATAACAACAATACAAATAACCAAGAAACAACAAACAACATAAAATCAAAAGAAAGCACAAGCAGCACAGAATCCAAAGACAGCACAAACCAAGCTGAATCACCAACACTTAAAGACAAAGTTGTAGTTGTAACAGGGGGCGCAGGTTTTGTAGGCTCACATCTGGTTGACAGAATCATTAAAGAAGAACCTAAAACAGTAATCGTCCTATCAAATTTCTTCTTAGGCAACCCAAAAAACCTAGAAAATGCCATGAAATATCCTGGTTTTAAACTCCTAAGGTGCGATGTGACTGACTATGAACCTCTAGAAAACATTTTCAACGAATACAAAGTTGACGTTGTATTCAACCTTGCAGTAATTCCACTTCCAACTAGCTTAGTTATGCCAGAATGGACTATTAGACAAAACGTAGAAATGACTCTCAACGTTTGCAAACTACAAAGGTTAGGCAAATTCAAAACTCTTATCCAGTATTCCAGCAGTGAAGCTTGTGGTACAGCTAGAGAAATTCCAATGGTTGAAGAGTACAGGTTAGACCCTGAAACTCCTTATGCTGCAAGTAAAGCAGCTACAGACCACATTGCCCTATCCTACCACCACACATTCAATTTAGACGTAGCTGTTATCAGACCATACAACCAGTACGGTCCAAGACAAAATGCCAAAAAATATGCTGGAGTAATTCCTCTTATGGTTGGCAGAATGAAAAAAGGCCTTCCTGTCTACATTTTTGGAGATGGTGAACAAACAAGAGACTTTTTACATGTTAAAGACACAGCTGACGGCACAATAGAGGTTTATAAGAGTCTTAAAACAAGAGGTAAAGTCACCAACCTTGCTAGTGGAAAAGAAGTAAAGATCAAAGACATCATTTTCTCAATCGCGAACCAGGTTGGCTATCCAAGAGAACAAATTCAGTACAAAGAAGAACGTATTGGCGATGTAAAACGTCACTTAGCATGTACTAAAAGAGCTAAAGAACTCTTCAGTTGGGAACAAAAAATTCCTTGGGAACAAGGCCTTAAAGATACAGTTCAATGGTACTTAGACAGACCAGAAGTCTTTGAGTAGAAAGATTTCACCTCCTTCTAAAAAACTGTTCTCTTAAAATTTCTCTTGTTATTCCTTTACGTTCTAAAAAACCTTCTACAACATCTTTACTTACTAATCTACAAGGATCGAATAAAGTACTCACGTAAGCAGCATCTCCTTCTACTTCTCCAAATCTTCTTATCTCATTAACAAATTGTTGATCATCTAATTGTTCTCCTAATCCAAGTAAATATTGTTGATTAATATCATGAAACTCTTCAAAATTTGAAAAAGTTGCTATCCCTATATTATCTGTTAAAACCCAAGAAACTTGCCTCCTAATAGTTTCACTAAGATGCCTTGGAATAAATCCTCGATATAAATTTCTATAATTAAAAGCATCAATAAAAGCACCATCTACCATTCTATTACCTGCATAACTCCCCCATGTATTTACACATCTCCCCATTTTCTTAACCATAGAAATTAAATGATTAATATATTTCCCATCAATACGTCCCATTTCTAAAGAATCAAATGGCAAACCTAAAGCTTCCAATGGGTAATCTGTAGTAGTTAAATCAACTATTCTTATATTTGTCTTCATAGCTCTATTCAACTGAGCCAAATTAACTCCTCTCTCATCCCCTAAAATCAAATTTTGTAATCTTATTGGTAAATCTGTTGCTCCAACATGCGGAACATAAGGAACACCTATCAATCCAAAAACAGATCTATCCATATAAACTTCAGTTCTAGCAACACTTGACAATAAAACACCCCAGTGTCTTCCATGAGTATCTGTTCCTGATCTAAAACTACTTTCTCTTCGATCATACCATTGATTTGGCAATATCTGCATTTCTTCAGTAGCTTTTGCACCAGTACCTTTCACATTTAAAATTCCAAATTCTTCTCCAGCATATTCTATTGGTTCATCTAATAAAATTTCAACAGTTCTTCCAAGTCTACGACCTTCAACTTCAACTATTCTATAATCAGAACTAGGTAAGGAACTAACATATCTTGGATGTACAAAAACACCCTCATTAAATTGATCTCCAATAACTGGTAAAAAAGCTACTTCAAAAGGCTCAGGCTCCTTTATTACAGGAACTCCCCTATGTGTACTATAAACATATTTCATTTTAAATCTCTACCAAGAACACCTTAAACCAAAAACTAACTTTCTTAATCTATTTATAAAGTTTATGAGAGTAAACGAACAAATGTTAGAAATTATTAATTTCCATAACCTTCTTCCACAAAGTTCATAAACCACCAATCTCCCTTTATAAACCAATGATCCACGAAACCGCAATTGTCTCAAATCAAGCAACTGTAGCTAGCAGCGCAAGCATCTGGCATTGGGTACAAGTAAGAGAAGGAGCAAATATAGGAGAAAACACAATAGTAGCTAAGTCATCCTACATTGGCAAAAGTGTAAAGATAGCCCAAAACTGTAAAATCCAAAACAACTGTTCTATTTACCAAGGTTCCACTATTGAACAAGGAGTCTTCATCGGTCCACATGTGATTTTAACCAACGACAAAAGTCCAAGAGCAGTAAACCCTGACTTAACAATCAAATCAGCATCCAACTGGGAAATTTCTCCAATCACAATAAAAGAAGGTGCCAGTATAGGCGCAAGAGCAGTTATTCTCCCTGGACTAACAATCGGAAAATGGGCAATGATCGGCGCAGGCAGCGTTGTAACAAAAGACGTACCTGATTATGCTTTAGTTT
The DNA here is from genome assembly GCA_964527395.1 of uncultured Methanosarcinales archaeon. Taxonomy (GTDB): domain Archaea; phylum Nanobdellota; class Nanobdellia; order Woesearchaeales; family GW2011-AR9. The sequence goes on along the minus strand of CAZGQD010000026.1, from coordinate 53 downwards.
ACGGAAGCCCAGCCAAAATCAAAGGCAAAGTAGACAAATTAGGCAATAAAGTA
>CAZGQD010000025.1:0-21757 GCA_964527395.1 uncultured Methanosarcinales archaeon | reverse complement strand
CACTATTCTGGAACTATGGCAGTATATAAACTGAAAAAAATTGATGGTGAAGTTGAATTTTTATCAGGAGAAAAGAAGAATTTTACTGATCGTCCTGGAATTTGGTTTGATTGGGGTTTAACGTCTGAATTAGGAGTTAATTATAGCAGGATATTTGATGTTGTTGTGGCTGGAGTACGTAATCAAAAAAAGAAAGATTTGGTCTCTAGAGCTAATAATGTTGAAATAGACTTAGAAATAACTGTTGACCAGGAAGAAGGAACTATTAAAGCAAAAGTAGCGTATGAAGAACTTGATTTTTGGGGGTCAGTTAAAGCTTTAAAAAAGGTTAATCGGAAAGTTGAATTAGAAATGGACTTTAATGATTTAGGACCCCATCATGTTAAAGTAGGTGATTTTTATATGGCTTCTGGAAGATTAAAGGAAAGAGTATTCTTTGATAGGATTAAGAGTTATGATAAAGAAATTAATGAACTTTCTGGTGCTGTTGTTGAGCTAAGATATCTAGCAGCAGTTGCTAATTATTTTAATGGACTTAAGCAGAAAGGGTTTGATGTGAGTATGCCTAAGATAGCTCCTATGGATGAAAGAGTTACAATGGCTGAGAGATTAATTAATCCTAATTTAGTTGGTAAAGTTGAAGATGGTGAAATTGTAGGTAATGATGTTTTAGCTACTATCCATAGGAACCTATATGCAATTACTGGGCCTAACAATAATGGGAAAACTATCTATGGGAATTCTGTGGGGTTAGCTCAAGCAAAAGCGCAAGCAGGTTGGATGGTTTTATCACCAGATGCTAAATTTAGTCCAAAAGATAATATTTATTGCCACCGTGTTAGACCAGGAGATTTGGAAGTTGGAGAATCAAGGTATACACATGGACTTAGTAGGATTAGAGAAATTTTTGAAAGTGCTAGTCCTGACAGTTTAATTTTAATTGATGAAATGTGTACTGGAACACCTCCAAAAGATGGAAGAAAACAAGTTAATACTGTTTTTAGAGCTCTTGGAAAATTAGGAGCTACAGCATACGTTGCAACACATTTTCATGAATTGAGTGATGTTGCAGAAGAATTAGCTTATGCAGGAAACTTACATAGTGTTGCAGAAAATGGTGGGCCAGAAATTACATTTACTTATGCTATTGCAGATGGTGCTTCTACGTTAAGCAGTGGACCATATTTAGCTAGACAAATAGGTGTTGATGAGAATGGATTGAATTTTATTTTAGATGAAAGATTTGGTGGAGAAAATACTTCATTGAGATAAACTAATATTTTTTCTAGAGAAATGAGGAATTACAAACCTTCTTCGATGTTTTGTTCTTCATCTGGATTTGTTTGATCTTCCTTTACTGGCTCAATCTGTTCTATAATAGGTGATTCTGCTTGTTCTTGAGGTTGAGGAGCAGGTTCTGGCTGAGATTCCACTGGTTCTGAAGGTGTTGGAGCTGCTACTGAATCTGTTTGTGGTGTTTGCTCAGTTTTAGGTTCATCTGGTGCGCTTGTTTCTTGAGGCATTGGTTCTTGGTTTAGTTCTTGTTCCTGATTATTATCTTGGTTACTTTGATTATTGTCAAGACTTGGCTCGTTAGCTAGTTCTTGGGTTTCACTATCGTCATCGCTAGTTGTGCCATCGTCTTTAATTAGAGCTACAGCAGCTACGATGTCAGTTTCACTCTTGAAGCGCATTACCCTTACACCTTGAGTGGCTCTCCCGATACTAGGAACATTAGAAACTTTGATTCTGATAGCAATACCCTCTTTACTCATAAGCATTAGACCTTCATTGCCAGTTACTAGTCTTGCGGAAACTACTGGGCCGTTCTTGCTGGTGACTTTTAGGTTAATTACACCCTTACCACCTCTGCCGGCTAGACGGTAATCTTGAACTGGGCTCATCTTACCATAACCTTTCTTAGTGATTGTTAGAATCTTTTTGTCAGGACTAGCCACAAGAATGCTAACTACTTGGTCCTTTTCTCTTAGCCTTATTCCTCTAACACCACGAGCAGTTCTACCCATAGCTCTTACGCCATCACTCATGAATCTGTTAGCATAACCGTTTTTAGTTACTATGAGGATGTTGTCGCCTGGCTGGCAGAACTTAACGCCAACTAATTGGTCTTCTTCTAGAAGCTCAATTGCTCTAATACCACCATTTCTTGGTTTGCTAAAAGAGTTTAGATCTGTCTTTTTTACTGTACCTAACTTAGTTGAGAAGAATAAGAAACCTTCTTCATCAAAGTTTTTGATAGGAATTATTGCACTGATTTGTTCGTTTTCTTTTAACTCTACAATATTAGCAATATGTTTACCTTTAGCTTGACGTGAACCAACAGGGATTTTGTAAGTCTTAATCCAATGTACCTTACCTTTATTTGTGAAAATTAAGAGCCATGCATGAGTTGAACATACGAAGACTTCGTCAACAAAATCTCCATCTTTCATACCTTGAGCTAGAACGCCTTTTCCACCCCTATTTTGGACTTTATAAGTGTCGATTGGGATCCTTTTTAAATAGCCTGCATTAGTAAGTGTAACTGCAACTTGCTCTTCTTCAATAAGGTCTTCAATGTCTAAAGTGTCATCTTCGTCGAAAATTATTTCTGATCTACGTGGTCCACCGTACTGCTCTTTTACTTCTTGGATTTCTGTTTTGATAATGTTATAGATTCTTTCTTTGGATGCCAAAATTGCTTTTAGTTCTGTAACAATTTGGAGTAGTTCATCATGCTCATTTTTGATTCTTTCTCGCTCTAATGCAGCTAATTTTTGTAGTTTTAAGTCTAAAATTGCTTTTGCTTGGATTTCGCTTAGCGAATATTTGTTCATTAGAAACTGTTTTGCTTGTTCTGCTGATTGACTGTTTCTAATAGCAGGGATAACTTCGTCAAGATTGATTAGAGCAATTAGGAGACCTTCTAGGATATGCAGGCGTTTTTGAGCTTGGTTTAGTTCATATTGGGTTCTTCTGATAACTACTTCTTCTCTGTGTTTAATGTAGTACTCAAGCATTTGCTTTAAGCCTAGAACTTTTGGAACGTTGTCCACCAAAGAAAGCATGTTTAAGCTAAATGAGGTTTTTAAATTGGAATATTTGTATAATTGGTTTAGAACAATTTGGCCGTCAGCGTTGGATTTTAGCTTAATTACAACTCTAATACCATCACGATCACTCTCATCATTAATGTCTGAAATACCTTCAACTCTTTTTTCTTTTACTAAGTTAGCTATTTGGATAATCATGTCTGCTTTGTTTACTTGATAAGGGATCTCTGTAACTATGATTTTTTTGTCCTCAACTGTTGCTACTGATTTCATGATAACTCTACCTTTACCATGAGCGTAAGCTGCGTGAAGACTGCCACCAACGTATACTTTTGCACCTGTTGGGAAGTCAGGACCTGGAACGATTTTGATTAGTTCGCTTATATTGATCTCAGGATTATCAATGATTGCAGTTGCTGCATCACATAATTCGTTAAGATTGTGAGGAGGAATGTTGGTTGCCATACCTACGGCAATACCACTACTACCATTCATTAGAAGGTTAGGGATCTTTGCTGGAAGAACTGTTGGTTCCTTTAAGCTAGCATCAAAATTGTCTTTGAAGTTAACTGTGTCTTTTTTGATGTCGTTAAGCATCTCTTCTGCTATCTTGTTTAGTTTAGCTTCTGTGTTGTGATTGACAAAACCGTTAGCTGTAAAAGAATGGCAATCACTATCTACTTTAATTGAGTATACAGTTTCTGGTTTTTCTTGTTTTTTGATAGTTTTTACCTTGTTGATGAAATAATGCTTGTTTTTTAACCACTCAATTAGCTTTTGATCTGCTGGTTTTAGTAAAGAATGAAGGATTTCGTAGTTTTTGTTTAAGTTGTTGTAACGGTCAAAATTGTATCTATTTATGAATGGTACTTTGTAATTTGCTCTTAAGTAAGTGCTTAGGAAAGGGATGTAATCTGTTCTACTCATTCGGTACTTGTTTAGAGTTTCTACTTCGCTCAGTTTGTCTTTTTTCTTTTTAGAGAAGAAATTTATCTCGTTTTTGAATGTTTGAATATTGTGTGCTCCTGAGATAATTAGCTTGAAGCAGCCATTTCTTTTGTCTGTGTAAGGATGAGTTGTAACAATGCCTAAGTTTAAAAGGAGGATCTTTAGTTGTTTGATTAAGGTTTTACTCTTTGAGTGGTAAGCTAATTCTATTGCTTTTCCACCATTTCTTTTGTCTTTGTATACTGTGATTGAGCCGTCGCCTTCGAAAAGACCTTGGAGGAATGCTGCCACAATTGGTTTTGGAGATTCTAGTATTGTTTTAGGGATCTCTTTGCCATCTGATCTGGCCTTTTTTAAGCCAATATTGATTAGGAAGTTTACTGGTCTTTGATGGTAGAAATCTAATTCTTTGCAGTTGCCTTTTACTTCTCTTTCGTACAAAGTTGTTTTTGGAAAGCTTTTTGTGATACAATCTTTAACTTTGTTGTAGAAAATCATGTCACTGTTGTTGAAAATTACTTTGTTTTGATGAAAACTGCCTTCAGAAACTAGAGCTCCTAGAAGAAAAGCAAGCTCTTTAGTCATTTTGGCAGGTAATTTTATCTGTTTTTTTTTTTTGTTACTTTTTGGATGGTGCTTTTTTAGGCTTGGCGAGGTTTTTGCGAAAAGTTTTTGGCCTCTGTTTAAGATTAAGTGATCATCTTCTGTGATATCTTTTAGGAGCTTCCATTTTAGAGTAGGCATACCAAATTCGTTTTTGCTGAAGCACATCAGTGGATGATTGTAGCTCCCAGTTATTTCATATCCTTGCTCTGTGATTAGTCTTATTGTTTTGTGTTTGCCTGAATCGAAGAATTTTGAAGCTTTGGATTTTTTTCCTTTGTAATTTAGAATTTCTATGTTGATTCTTTCTTTTGGCCCTAGATCTTTGATTGGAAGAAGACCTTTGTTTGTTAGGATAAGAGTATCTCCAGTTACACAATATCTCATCGCTGCAGCGTTATCACCATCGATGGAATTGTGAACAAAGACTCCTGATGCTAAAGCGAAATTGTGAGTTGTGTTAATTGTTAAATCATAAACGTCTTCTCTTGTGTCTATTGGCTCTACTTTTGCTAATTTTATTGTTAGTTTTGGATCAGTAGGCATAAGTGATTCTTGAGGTTTTAGATCTTTTGCTTCCTTATATTCTCCTGATCTTAGCATAAATCTGTGATCTGGAGTACACCTGATTTCTTCTCCTGAATCTAAAGTTATTTTAACCAGTTCTGCGTCTTTTTTAGTTAACCTTGGTTTGATGATTTCAGCTACTTCTACTTTCTTTTGTTTGTTGACAGTATAGGTAAAGTTAATTTTTCCTTGTTTATGCTCTTTTACAAGTTCTTTGAAAGATAGGTTTCTGCCATCTGTAAGTTTTACCTTAGTATCTGCTGTAAAGCATCCAAAATTACCTTGACCTCTAATTAAAGGGTACCTTAGACTGAAATCTTGAGCCATCCTTACTAAAGCATCATAAACTGAGGAGTCACCATGAGGATGATATTTCCCTAAAACTTCACCAACTATTCTTGCACATTTTTTTGAAGGTTTGTTGTGAAGCATGCCTAAATCATACATTCCATAAAGAATTCTTCTGTGAACTGGTTTGAAACCATCTCTCACATCAGGTAAAGCTCTTCCTACAATTACTGACATGGCATAAGTAATGTATGCCTTTTTCATCTCGCTTGTTACAGTTTTTGGAATAATTCCTCTCTCTTGAATGATTTGTTCTTCGTCTTCTTCTGGATTTTCTACTTTTTGATCTTGGTTTTCACTAGAATCTTGAGTTGGATTAGGTTCTGGAACTTGAGCAGTTTCTATGGTTGGAGGAGCTACTTGTTCTTGAGCTGTAGAAGTTGTTGTTTTTGCAGTGTCTTCAAGCTGATTTTGCTCTAAAATTTGCTCTGTTTTTTGAGTATTTTCGTCCATCTTTTTTACCTAGAAATTCATCCCTTTATCCTCTATAATCTGCATCCAGATGCTTTATAAAGATTGTGGTAGAAAAGAGGTGATTTGATGTGTATTTTGATAGCTATATTAATCAGAACTTTTAGCTTCTCTTAAAGCCAAATTTATCTCGTTTTTATGATGGGCTTCCTTGTCCATACTTTCTTGCAACTGCTCTGCTTCATCAATCTCTTTATCAAGACTTTCAGCGTCTTCTAAGACCTCTTGAGGGATGGTTTTTAAGAAAGCTTCTTTAGCTTCTTCTGATGGAAGATCGAAATATTGGAAGAATTTCTTGGTCAATTTTACCTTGTATGTTCTTTGGTAAGGTGTTTTTTCAATGAAACCTCGTTCTACTAAGGTTCTCATGTGATCATAGGCTCCTGGACCTCTTAATTTGATGATCTCTGATTGGATTATTGGGTATTTCCAAGCGATAACGGCTAAAGTTTCCATCAATGGTCTTTCTAGCTCTGTTTCTTGAACCAAATTTGATACAATAGGGATATATTTGTCTTGAACAGTCAGTTTCCACATGCCGTCGTCGGAATTTTCTACCTTTAGAGTTTGACTTTTTTCTTGGTATTCTTGCCTTAGTTCATTTAGAAGAGTTTTTATTTGATCTGGATCAATTTCAGTTAAAATTTGGAGTTTTTCGATACTCATTTTCTTTCCGACAGCGAAAAGAATTGCTTCTATTTTTCTGATTGGATCCATCATGGATTAGGGGCTTTGTTGAGTATTTAAATTTAACTCGCGCGAAAAAATTTAGGGGTTTGGGCTTAAGAAGAAGGCTCTTCTTGCTTTACAATCCTAACATAATGATCGCCTTCTAAATCTATCTTTTTGTCGTCGATAAGTTTGTCTAGATAGTCGGCTAGTTTGTCTTCGCTAACGCCAGTGAAACCGCTTAGTTGCTGTAAAGTTAGCTTGTTTTTACTTAGAAGAATGAGAATGTAGTTTGCTAGAAGTCTTGCCATGTTGATAGCGTTCACTTCGTGCTTCATTTTTAGCTGCTTTGCAACCATGTCAACTTGGTGCAATTTTGCTTGAAGATCGTTTAAATAGTCAGTGAACTCTTTTTGTGGTAATTCTATGGTTTGTGGTTTGAATATTTGAATGGAAGAAGGCATGTAATCAAAGCAGAATTCAGTGATATTTTGAACATTTTGACATTCAATTTCTACTTCTGCAAAAGTACTCCAAAGCTCTACTTTTTCTTGTTTTTGGGTGCTAGCTATCTCTTTTTTTTTAACTTGAAAACGTTCATCTTCATCTAGCTTTTTTGCGATGTTTTGAATCATATTTTGAACATGTTGTTCTGGTTTCCCTAAAACTTCCATTATTGCGTGAAATCCATATGTCATTTTGTTTGTTTTTGGAGTTTTAGGGTTTATAAGCGTTATGGATTGGTTTTTTTGTTGATTTTAGCCATAAATTTAAATAAAATGTTGTTTTTTAATTAATTATGGCAAGTGAAGCTAAAACTGTTACAATCTCAATAGAGGAATATGGACGTCTGAAAGCATTGGAAAAAGTAGAATGGGATGTAGTGGGAGAGTTCAAGCAGGCTTTGGAAGATTTGAAGGAAGGAAAATTTACTGAGTGTTAATTTTGGTTCTGTTTGTACAAATCATACGCATACTTTTTGAAGGTAGGTAACATATATTTTATCTCATTAATAGTTTCTTGTTGGAATTTTTTGTTACTAGCATTTACAAAAAGAATTATTGCTAAGTCATTGTAAACTAGATAATATATTCTTTTTCCAGATAATTTGAACTCCTTTAGTGATTGTCCGTATAAAGGTTTTCCAAGAATGTTTCCTTCTTTTAATTTTTGAATGAATTTTTCTAATTGGGTTTGTTCTTGTTTGCTTAGAAGCTTTTCTGTTCTCTTTTGAAATTTTGGTGACTTGAAAACACGGAACATCTTATCCGTTTTAGATTTTTTATTTATATTGATTTATAGACTACAGAACAGACATAAAATATTTTAGCCAATTATTCTTGTGGAACTGAATTAATTATTATAATAAGAAAATAGTATTGACATAAATGTCTCTTTTTGAAAGTTAGTTTTTAAGTAGAATTCTTAGTTAGTTTTTGTTTATGTACCAAAATAGTGTTAGCTATATGCCTCCTGTAATGAATCCATTAGTTAGTTCTGTTAGACCCACTTATTCTAGTAGTGCTATTGAGACAGTTGTTGCTAGTACTCCTGCATACTCAGCTGTTTCTGTTGGAGGAGGGAATGATGTTAGTTATGGTAGTTCTGTTGCTAGTTCGTCAATTAGTGTTTCTGGTTTTGGTGTTGAGAATGGAATTAGTCCTATTAGATATAGTGGTGGGTCTGGTGGGAGCATTTACGCTGGGGGTGTTGAATCTGGATATGTTACACTTTCACCTTCTGTGATTCCTGAGATGAATTTTGAGCCTTCGAATTTTATTAAAGTTGGATTTTCATCTGTGTTTGTAGGAGATGCAAGTGCAATAAAAGCGGATGTCAAGGAAGCTTTTTTACGATTAGTTGGGTCTGATTTGCCATCGAATATAATTATTTCAATAGTTTCTTCTTTGGAGCTGAGGAAAAGAGGTTTGGGAAAAGGAGTGCAAGGAAATGGAGCATTTCCTGCACATGGAAATTCCATTTCCAATGTGATGGGTGTTTCCTATAACAGATCCATATTTGGGATGTCTGAAGTGATGGTGGTTTCAGGGAGTTTGGCATCTGTAATGCTCACAATGGGGCATGAATTAGGACATGTGTTTACTCCTACTCTAGGTGAGGCTTGGCTTGAGGAAGCTAAAGCTTATGCATTTTCTTTTGCCTGGATGGAAATTGTTAGGAGATTTGATATTGCTGGACTTGGGTCAGCTTTTGTAGAATATATGCCTGCTATGAATGGAGTGCATGATAAAGGATACGCATATGTGATGAAGAAAGTTAGAAGTGGAATGAGTTATTGGGAAGTGTATTTAGAAATTGTTGGTAGAGAAAGTTAAGAGAGTTTTGCTGATTTTAAAATTGAGTCATCAATCATTTGACTTGCGTCAAGAACTTCTATACCAATTAATTGCTTATTTTTATCTAGATCTATTATGATGTTTTTACTAAGTTCTAATGTTTCTTTAGCTTCGCCTGCTTTAATAGAATCTTTTAAGTAAATGTAAGCTGCATCTACTTCTTTATCATAGGTTAGTTTTACCATTTTTTACATTACACTGATAATCTTTAAATAATTTTCTTCTTTTGAATAGACAATTTTTATTTTTCTTTCTTTTAACTTTCCAATTGCTATGAATCTTTGTCTTGAAGGTACTTTTATGACTATTGTTGGATATTTTAACAAATGTTTGATGATTATGTCGGTTATTCCTCTTTGTTTCATCCTCATTATTGCATGACCAGAATATTTTATTTCCATTTTTAAACACTTTTAAGTCTTCTTTAAGATGATTGTAATTGTGATTGCTAAGGCGATTATCATAAGAATAGGTGTTAGTTTGTAGGCTTTTTTAGAAGTTGATTGATAAGCAATGAATCCTTCTTTGTATTCTTGGAAAATATTTTCGTTGATTTTTCTTGTGGAAGAGAATAAAGAGTTGCTGTCTTGATCATTAGAGTCTTGTTTTTCCGTTGTTAGAGTTGTTGAATCTGTTTGAGTATTTTGCTCTTGAATGTAGATCTCTTCCGTTAATTCATCCTCTGTTTTTCTATCATCTTTGAGAACTTTTATTTTAAGTTTGTAATCTTTTTCATTGATATTTTCGTCCAATTTTATTAGAAAAGTGGCTGTTTCTACTGAATTTGCATTAATATTCAGGGTTTTTATTGTGTTGTTTCTGTCTTTTGTGTTGTTTTCACAGGATTTGCAGCTTGATCCGCTGTAAACATAGGCCCAAACTTGGTATTGGTGTGGGTCGTTGTCAGTTAGGATTTGTAGATCGAATGTGAAAGCTTGACCTGTAGTTTGAATATATTCTAGCTTGTTTATTTGGTACTCTTCTATACCATTTGTGTTACCGTTGTTGTCTTGGTCTTCTTCATAGTAGTCTTCGTAATTAAGACAAGTTTCTTCTTGGATGCCGTTTACGTTGATAGTTGTTTTTGCTTCTTGGTCTAGGCCTTCTAAGATGATTTCTATTTGGTCTGTTGTGGGGTAATCTTCGTTGCAGTTTGGATCTAGTTCTATAGGAAGAGTTAGTGTATAGTTTTGGTACTCTTCGTAGATGTTTAGTTTAGTGCGTTCTGAAACTGTCTCGTTGTTTAGAATTGCATAGAGTTCTATTGTTTGCTTTGTTTCGTTGGCTTTGTAGATATTTGTTTTTACTCTGAATTGTTCGCCCCATTTGACCTCGTTGTCTGTGCCTAAATCGTAAATCTCTTCGATTTCTAAGTGGTTTTGGAACTGTTTTAAGTCTGGGTTGATTGCTATTAATGTGCTGGCTTGGTTGTTAGTTGATATTGTGTCTTGGCAAGACTGGTTTGTGATCTGGAAATCTATTTGATAAATGCCTTCATCTAAGTTTGGTGAGTATGTTTTTGTTGATGTTGTAGTGATAGTTTCGTTTGTTAAAGGAGTGTATTCTTTGATTAGTTCTCCGTAGAAATTTGTTATTTGTCCGATTACTGTAATTTGGGCTTGCTCACCTTGGTTTCTTGATGTTGTAATATTGAATTCTAAGTCTTCTTTTGTTGTTATTTGGCTATTTGTTTGGATATCTATTTGCCAATCGCAATATGGTTCATAGTAGTTTTCTTCGTTTGGAGTTGGAGTAGTTAATTGTAAGATATCATCTATAATTGACCACGACATTTTTTCTGTGGTTTGGCTGTAACTGACTTGGTCGATTAAGGTGATTTGGTCTTGTTCTTCTTCAATTGTAGTGTCTTTGTGGTAAAGAGAAATTTGTTCATAGCCGTTGTTGTTTAGAGAGAAGGTGGAGTGGCCGTTACGGTAGATTGTAATGTATTCTTGTGGGTTTATAATGGTTGATTCTTGGTTTAGAGTTGACTGGCTAATGTAGAGTTTGTTCTCTGCGTTGTCTTGGAAGTAAAGAGAGTTTATGTCAATTTGATTTGTGTCTTGGTTTTGGAGCTCTATCCATTCTCCAAAAGGTTTTTCGTTTTCATCTTCACCTTCTGGATCTGGATAAAGTTCTGTGATTTTTAGGTTTTCGTAAGTAGTTGAGATTTGATAATTGCTGTTTTTTTCTCCTGGAGTTCCGTAAATTTGTTTTGATTCTGTGATTCCATTGTTTTGGTTCAATTCTAGGCTGTAATCATTGCCGTTTGCGCCTAGATTGCTTGAGTATTCGAAAATGTATGTGTAGGTTATGATTGTTTCTGATGTGTTTGATGGTGTGTTTGTAGAGTTATTTTGTGTATCTGTTTGTGTGCTTGTTAGTGTTACTTGGTCTTCGCTATTAGTTAAGGAGAGTTGGAACTGGTATGCTTTGATTGTAGAGATTGTGTTTGTAGAGTTATTTTGCTGTGTTTGGTTGTAGAAGTGGTAGAAGCTTTGATTGTTGTTGTTCTCGTCGTTTAGGTCTCTGGCTAGGATGATATATTCGTTTGCTTGTATTTCTATGTCTGTTAGATAGTTGTTATCTAGTTGGTAGTTTGTGAGGTTGATTGTTTGGTTTGTGGGATTGTAGAGTTCTAGCCATTCACAGTCGGAGTCGCTACAGATGTTTGGGTTGTACATTAGTTCAGTAATGATTATGTTAGTGTTATCTTCGTATGCGTATGTTGGAGTTGAAAGTAAGGTTGCTAAAATTATTATTAAGAATAGTCCAAAGAGAAGAGTGCTGTCAAACTTTTCGAAATTGCAAGACAATTTCCAAACCCTCAACGCTTTGCTTATGAGGTTAGAGCAGGCGTGACCACTTCGTGTACTATTTTCCAAGTCGTCAGACTCAAGCAAGGCTAATTTCGAGCATAGCTCTCTTGACTTTGCTACGCAAAGTTTCGTAGCATTAAACTTTTGGTCTAATATGCTTGGAACTACGAAAAATTGCCATTTTTGAGGTTTGCTCCGCAAACAATACTCGTTGTTTAGGTCTTGTGGTGAATGGAATTGCCAGTAGAGGACGGCACTCTTCTCTTTGAAGGTAGTGTTGTTTGTGGAGTCTCTTGAAACTGAGTGTTTCTTTGACTCATTTTGGTTGATTAGGTGCATGTATTGGTTTGTTTTTGAATTTGTTTTATTGTTTGGGCATTTAGGTGATATGTTTTGTTCTTTGGGTGTATACCTGTAAATGTTAGTATATACCCAACATAGGGAGTATAGGGGGAAAGTTGAAGCTGACGTGGTGCTTTTGTTTTTATTATGAGAGAGATAAGAAAATATAAGGCTAATTATCAGTTGTTTTCTGGTGATGTTTGTGGTAGTAGTGCTAGGAGTGAGTATATTGGGACTGTTTCTGAGGGGTTTTATGCTGCTGATTCTTTGATGGCTAGAGAGATTGCTGGTGCATTAGTTTCTAGAGTGCTTTTTAGGAATTCGTTTTATTCAGGAAAGGAAGTTGGAGGAGTTAAGCTTGATGGTTTTGTTGAGGTTTGTTTGGAAGAGGACAGTGGCAGAATTTCTCTTGATTGTCTTGTGTGACTTCTTTTTAGTACTCAACAAAGGTTTAAATACGGTTTCTGCTTTACTTTGCTTAAGATGGGTTGGTTATTTGGTAAGAAAAAGAGTAGAGTGAAGTCTCCTTCTAGTGGGATGGTTTCACATGAGCAATCACTTAGTTTTAATGATTCTGCAATGCATGACAAAGTTTTACATCCAGACAGCATCAAATCTGCTGCTGGAGTTTCTGGAGATCTTTCGTTTGATACACATGACGAAGGTCTATCTGGATCTTCACTTGGTTTAGGTTCTAGCTCTTCGCCAGCACCAGTTCCTAGTAGGCCGATGCCTAAAATGGTTCCTGTAGGAGAAGATGGTGTGAGTTCTGTAGGATCTTTAGGGATAGGGACTCCTAGCGCTATTAAACCTATGTCCAGTGCGGCGCCAAAAGGAGCTGCTCAAGGGAGAGACTTGTTTGTAAAAGTGCATGATTATAAGAGAATATTAGGTGAAATGAAGGATTTGAGTTCTGAATTAAGTAGTTTGAGTAAAATAACTAAGAGTTTAGAACATTCAGAGTATAACGAAGAGAAGAATTTTCTTCGGATGAAAGATACTGTTAAGAAAGTGCATGACAAAATGTTGACTGTAGATAGAACATTGTTTAGTCATTGAGAAATGTTATTTTAAGAAAAAAATAAGGTGAAGTTAAGATGGAAAAAATGCCAGTATTTGTAAAGATTAGCGACTACAAAGATGTTTTAGATTTAATTGAAGTTGTACATAAAAGAGTTGATGACGCTAAGTCAACACTACTTAAAATCCATGATTTGAAAAATGAAGAAGATCAATTAGTTGATCAGTGGCAAAATTCGCTAACTGAAATTGAGAAAAAGGTTGAATTTATCAATCATACATTAAATGAGCCAGAACACTACTAGGGTTTTACCATGGCAAGAAAGAGATCTAAAAAGAAAAAGAAAGCTGCTGCTAAAGTGGCTTCTGGGAAAGAACCAGGTTATATGGTGCAAATTCCAGAACCAGGACTAGTTCGACGAGATGTTTTAGAGTCACTTCGTGAAGTAATTATTTTTATGCAGAGTTATGAGAAGTTTAAGCGGATTCAAGAAGAGAAAAAGAAGTATATCTCTGAACTTAAATTGGATTTGAAGGAGCTTAGTTCACTTCTTACTGGTAAATTGAAGTTTTACTTTCCTATTGGGAAGTTGACTGCTATTGGTGAGAAATTGGAAGCTGATGAAGAAGAAGCTGAAGATAAGAAATATGTTTCATCTCATCGTCGTGAAGAGAAGAGATCTTCAGTAGAAAAGCCAGAAATCAAACACTCTGAACTTGATGAATTAGAATCACAGTTAAAAGATATTGAATCTCAGTTACAAGGGATTCAGTAGATTTGTTTATTTTCTTTAGTTATTGTTTTTGTTAGTATAGTAAGGTTTTTTCTATTTATTGTTGAGTGTTTTGAGTAGAATCTAGCAGCATTTGGAAGTACGTATTAAGTTGGCTAATTTCGAGCAAAGCTCTCTTGACTTAGTTCATACTTCACTAAGTTTGAGTGTGCTTAGAAAATTAGCACTGCGGCACGGTGCTTCTCTTTTTAAAATCTGATTTTAGTAACAAACTCAAACAAAGTTTTCGATGGTTTGTTCGTTCCTCACAAACAATTCTGCGAATTTTATATTTGATTTTAAAGATGTTAAAAGGGCACCTCGATGGGCGGCAGTGCTAATTTTCTATATTTTATAGCCAACTTAATACGTACATTTGGAACAAAGATTTTTAAACAGGTAGATCTTTGTTTTTATTGTGGCTTTTCTTGTACCTATGTTATTGGTTGTTTTCGCAGGTCTAGTTAGTTTTCTACTTGGAATTGCAACGCCACTTCTGGAAATTGGGGCTGGGATTTTTGGATTGAATTTTTTAGGTTTAGAATCTACTTCAATTATTGATTTTCTTGGAGAAATGGGTATTTTGTCACTAATGTATCTGGCAGGTCTTGAAATTAATTTAGCTTTTATTAAAAAAGAGTATAAAAGTAGTGTAAGTATTGGAATTGCATCGTTTTTTGCACCATTTCTAGCCGTTTTCTTAGTAAGTTACTTCTTTTTAGGATTTGCATTATTACCTTCACTATTAGTTGGAATTGCGCTTTCTACAACGTCTGTAGCAATCGTATACCCTATTTTGTTAGGTCAAGGAATGAATGCATCGAACAAATCTTTACTGGCAGCAGCAATGATTACTGACTTACTTAGTATTGTGGCACTTAGCTTGTTTTTCTCAGAATTTACTTTATTCACTCTAATTGCACTTGGAGGACTGATTATCTTTAGTAAGCCAATAGCGAAATTTGGGCATTATTTGTTTGAAAAAATTGCTAGTTCAAAAAAACAATCATTAGGATTGAAGTTGAAAATTGTATTATTAGTACTACTTGGTTTACAGTTTACAGCAGAAATTGCAGGAGTTGAAGCAGTACTTTTGGCATTCTTGTTTGGAATGTTTACATCTGAATTAATCGAGAAATTTGAGAAAATTGAAACTCAACTTAAAACTATCACTTTTGCTTTTTTGACGCCTTTCTTTTTCTTTAAGGTTGGTCTTACAATTGATTTAATTAGTCTTTTTCAGAGCTTTGGTTACTTAATTTTATTTACAGCAATTGTGTATATCAGTAAATGGATTGGAACACAAGTAATGGCAAAAAGGTTCTTTCCATCAAAAGCTAATTTTGCTGGGCACTTGTTTAATTCACAGTTATCTATTGGGATTATTGCTGCAACCCTAGGACTTGAAGGAGGGCTATTTACAACAGAAATATATGTAGCTATTGTTGGAGCAGTAATTTTGTGTAGTTTTATTTCATCTATTGCAACACATGAGAAGTTTACTCTTGAAGGATGATTGTTGTAAGGAGTTGTTTAGAAGAGTTTTTTTTATTATTTCCTTTGTTTGCTACTGAATTTTATGTCATTTTTGTAATCGTTTATTGCTGCTTTATGGTGGGGCATCATTTTTTCTGGCAAATTGTTTAAATCGTGCCATTTGATTTCGCTGAACTTGTGTGGTTCGTTGACTCTTGGTTCGTTTTGCCATTTAGTTGCTTTGAAGAAAAAGCAAATCCAAGAGTCTTCTAAGTCTTCTGGTTTTATACCTTTTTTAGTTAGAAGTTCCCTTATATCTGAATTATTCTTTACATGTTCAGTTGTGATTGGTTTTTCTTTGTTTAAATTGTCTTTTTTTACATTGAAATTAGTTATCTCTGTTGCTAAGTTCTTTGCAGTAATAGTTATTGTTGGTAGGAAATCTGCTAGAGGCTTTTTTTGTGGAACGTTTAGCTTTTGTTTCATTTGTTTAGTGTTGTGTCCACCAAAAAGAGCTGCGTCACCTTTGCTTCTGATTCTGGAAAAGCCTTTTTGGTCAACTCCACGTTCGTAAATTAGCTTTGAAAGTTCAATTTCTGAGTTTTTTAGTTTGTTTCTCGCGTTAATTCTTTCAATTAGAGCAATTCTTTCTTCAATAAGTTCTTGTTTTCTTGTTTGAATTGCAAAATAACTTTGAGCAAAAGCAATTTGATCTTTTCTAGGATCACCATTCTGAGCAATAAGGTAACAAGCATACCTTGTGAGTTTGATGTCTTTAATTTCTCTTTTACTTTCAGACCCTAATATGACCATTTTGTTGGCGCCAACAAAATGGTCTAAAGTTGAAAATTTTGCGTTTTCACAGCTTTGTTTAGCTTTTTCAATAACTTTAAGGAAATTTCTCCATTCGTTGTAATCTAAGAGTTTTTGCAGGTCTCTTGCATACCAGAATTCTAAGCCGTTTTCGTTTTGTGCGTATTCTTCAAAGTTTTTTGTTAGTCTATTTATTTCACTTCTTTCCATTTTTGTCCCTCTTTTTAATTCATAAAAATTAGATGAATTTTCAGACGCAGAATTTTCAATTCTGCATTTGGAAGGATTTTATGAATTACTTGCCTATATCTCTTGTCCGCACCTGTCCAGTGCGGGAGTGGGTATTGTATATGCATTTGGAATTTTGTATATGTTGGTATATACTCATCCGTAACTATTTTCTATAACTTGGTTACGGATTCGAGACACAGTTCCGTAAGAAAAGTTCCACTTTCTACTTACGGACCAGTATATGCTTGGGTTTTCACGACAAACTTATGGAAATAACTTATTCTTGAGCTAAGCTCTCCAAACTTATTTTTTAAAAACAAAATAAGCATTTCCAATGTTTGCATTGGCAAGCTAATGAAAATCATATGATTTTCAATGTTTGCTTGAGCAAACTTTATAAAAGTGGATTTTTGTGAAGCTAATTGTGCGGAGATGGCAGAGCGGTCAAATGCGATGGACTCAAAAATCTCTTTGTGAGGTATCCATTCTCTTAGTGGGTACGGGGGTTCGAATAGTAGCCTAGGTTTTAGGTTCTACGAATGTCCCTCTCTCCGCACTTATTTTCTTATAGTTAATTTAGTATGGAAATCTATTAAAAGGATTGATAGTTGTTCTTATTATGGCAGTTAAAGATAAATATACTCATCCGTAACTATTTTCTATAACTTGGTTACGGATTCGAGACACAGTTCCGTAAGAAAAGTTCCACTTTCTACTTACGGACCAGTATATACTAGAGAAATTGGACCTCTTGAAATAGTGGGCTTGGATATTAAAGATGATTATAGTCTAAGAACAAATGAAGCTGGATGGGACACTATGTTGCGCTTAAGAGCTAGTATTGGAGTAGGTGCAGTTGAAATCAGTGAAGTGATTGATAGATGTAATGATGAAGGAAATTTTTCTTGGGAAGGTTATGGTGCTAGTATTGCTTCTGTTGCCTATGGGTCTCGTGGTGAAAGAAGTAGAAGTGAGGTTACTGAAATTATGCCGTGGGACAATTATCAATCTATGGGAAGGCCTGAAAAGATTATGATTGAACGTACTGATGTGTTTAGAAGTTATTCTGGGGAATGAATAGTATTCTTTTTTGTGCCAGGAAGATCTCAAGCTAAGCTCATGAAAATCATAGATTTTCAGATGCAGAATGATTTCATTCTGCACTTTCGTATCCCTGGATTAAGTATCCAGGAAGAAGGCACTGTCAGACTGATTGCAGGTACATTCCACTGAGCCTTTAATTTTTCTGATCGACATACTCAAGCAGAGCTAATTTCGAGCATAGCTCTCTTGACTTTGCTACGCAAAGTTTCGTAGCATTAAACTCAAATGAGTTTAATATGTCAGAAAAATGCTCGTGGAAGATGTTATGTGTTGAGTGGGAGTGCCAGTAAGGGACGGTGCCTTCTTCCTTGTATGTGCTTTTTGTGAGGCAGGATTTATAAAGCGTGGTGTGGATAGAGGGTTTAGGTATTGATTAAATGGGTAAAACTGAAGCTAAAAAGGATCCAAAGAAATTTGTTGGACTGGAAATATGTACTATCGGAGGATTCTCTGAATGTGGACGAAACTGTGTTGCTATTCGAGTGGATGACGAAGTTATAGTGATTGATCTTGGGCTTGAGCTTGAGAGTTATATCAGAAATACACAAGGTGATCGAGATGATCTTGTTGCACGTGAGTATTCTGAGCTGGTTAAGGTTAATGCTGTACCGAATATAGATCATATTAAGGATTGGCATTTTTTGATCAAAGCAATCATTCCATCACATGGGCATTTAGATCATGTTGGGGCTATTCCATTCATTGCACCTATGTTTCCACATGTGCCAATAGTTTCTACACCATATACTATTGAAGTTATTCGAGAGATATGTCGAGGAGAGAGGCTGGAGTTGCCTAACCAGCTTATTGCTAAAGAACTTAATGGTGTTTATGAAGTTTCGTCCAAAATTAAAGTTGAATTTGTGGAAGTTACGCATTCTATCCCGCACAGTGCAATACTACGGGTGATTACTCCATATGGAACTGTTGTATATGGGAATGATTACAAACTTGATCATACACCTACTCTTGGGAAGCCTATTGATGTTGAGCGTTTGCGTGCTATTGGGAATGAGGGAGTTGATGTGTTTTTGTGTGAATCACTTTATGCTGGAGTTGATGAACATACACTTAGTGAATTAGATGCTAAAAAAATGCTTGAGGATGAGCTTCTTCATGGTTCAGATTTGTCTGACAAAGGAATAATAGTGACTACGTTCTCTAGCCAAATTGCTCGTTTGCAGGCACTTGTTGAAATTGGGCATAAAATGGGTAGGCAAGTTGTGTTTATTGGTCGGTCACTTCGTAAGTATTCAATTGCTGCTCAACGGATTCGATTAGTGGATTTTCCAAAAAGTATTCCATTTGTGGCACGTCGTCCTCTTGTTCAAAATATGCTTGAGCGGATACAGCGTGAAGGGCCTTCAAAATATTTAATTATCTGCACTGGACATCAAGGGGAACCTAATGCGCAATTGTCTCGAATGGCTCGAGGAGAGACTGGGCTTAGGTTAGATTCTAGTTGGCATGTACTTTTTAGTTGTTCTGTGATTCCTGTGCCTTTAAATATGAAGCAGCGTGCTGAACTTGAAGGTTTACTTGCCTCTAAGCATGTTAATGTTAAAGTTGATTTACATGCATCAGGTCATGCTAGTGGTAAAGATCATTTGGAGATGTTTAGTTATTTACGACCGAAACAGATTATACCTAGCCATGCTGGTGCTGAAATGGCTGAGAATTTAGTTAAGTTGGCTGAGAAGAGTGGGTATGTTCGAGGGAAGACAGTGCATATGCTTTCTGATGGAGACAGATTTGTTGTTGAGTAAAAATGGTAGAGCTTTCTGGATTTTCTAAAGCTTCTGAGGATACTGGTTCTAGTGAAGGGAAGTTTTGAGAAGAGATATTTTTTTAAGTTGTGGATGGTTGTTTTTCTTTATGGGAGGAAAAGTTATTGATCTAAGTTTGGTATTTGAAGGATTTCTTTCCATTAGACCGAAAATGCCTAATCCAGTAGGTGAGATATTTAGAGTAAATTCACAAAGGGATTTTGGAGGAGATGTTCCAAGAGCTATTGATTCACTTTCAGAGCATGCTGGCAGATATTTGGTTGTTGCTGAAGATGGGACCGTCTATGCAAGATTGTTAGATACCTGTATGTCCCCATTTTAGAGCAACTGTTTACTCTTTGGAAAGTGATGCGAATGCTACTTTAGGTGTTTTGAGGCGAGAGTCCCCTAGTGATTATGAGGCTGGTTCTGTTTTAGAGATTGATGCTGGACTTGTTGGGAAGCTTCATGAGCATTATATTGGTGATTAGTTCTGGATTAAAAAAAGTAAAAAACCTTGAGCTTAAAGTTGAAAACTAGAAATGTCACTAAATTAGATATTTCTTAAGTAAAATATTTGAAAATAGAATATGACAACTACCATAAAGTATCAATAAGAGTGTGCTAGTATCGCTGACAGGAATTGATTGTTTTATATCAAATGCGCCAAACCATAGGAAAACAAAACAATATAACAAACCATACCCTCCAAGAGTTATTTTAAGGGAATTTGAGAGATTCTCAAACCATTTGGAGTTATCCTCCCAAATGCGTAAGATCATACAAAAAATCCAAATTATCAAAGAAATTATGATCAAAATAAAATGAAAATATCTAAAAATTAAGCATCCCAATCGCCCAAAGGGACGGGGTATTGCTTAATTTTTTGCTTCGCAACGATATTTTCTTTCATTACTTTTTTTAATTAGTCGATGCAAGCATCGGGGTATTAGACCCAAAAAAAGTAATAAAAGACATATTAATGGTCATTTTTACTTTTATTGAATATGTTAGGGGCTATTGATCCAACTGTTCCCCCAATGATTCCTCCTAGAACAACACCAACTGGGCCATTCGTACCACCACCAATCAAGGCACCAAAACCAAGCCCTGTGAGGATTACTTCTTTTTTTAATTCAAACCTCCTACTAACCATGCCTTTGGAGAAAATGTAATCTTATTTAATTTTTTGTAACTACTGCTAAAAAGAGATTTGTTTGCTTTTGATTATATTGATATCTGGAATACAATAAACCTTATAAAGCGAGTTTGTCCTGAAATCTGTTATGAAACTCGTACTTGCTGAACCTAAATATTTGAAAGATACTATCTCTATTGCATCAGATATAGTTAATGAAGTTACCTTTAAGGCTGGAAAGTCTGGACTTGAAATGGTAGCTATGGATCCTGCTAATGTAGCAATGGTAGTTCTGAAATTACTTTCTTCTAGTTTTGTAGAATATTCTGTGAATGGTGATTTAGAGGAGTTCTCTGTGTCTCTTGCAAGTATGAAGCAGATTCTGAAGCGTTCTAAAGCAGATGATGTTTTGACTCTTGAAACTAATGAAGAGGGACAGCTAAAAGTTGTTTTTCAAGGTAAATCTGTTCGGTCTTTTACAATTTCACTTCTTGAATTAGATGATCGTGAACAAAAAGTTCCTGATTTACAGTTTCCTTGCCATGTTGAAATGCCATCATTGCAGTTAACTGATGCTATTGAAGATGTGTCTGTAGTAGCTGAGTCAGTTACACTTCTTGGAGATAAGGATTCTTTACTTGTTAAGGCTAAAGGGGATCTGTCTCAGGCTTTGATTGAAATCAAACAGGATGAGAACTGTAAGATTACAGCAACTGGAGAAGGTAAGTCTAAAGCTAAATATTCACTTGAGTATTTAAAGAGAATGATTAATGGGTCCAAAATTGGAGATAATGTTTCACTTTCATTTAATACAGATTACCCTTTGAAACTTGAGTATAAAGAAATAGATAAAATGTCTATTAGTTTTATTCTGGCTCCACGTGTGGATAATGATTAGATGTGTTTGGTAGTTTTTTTTGTTAATTGATTTTTGTTTGTTATTGGTTATGTTTTTATAGCTGTTCTGTGTTCTTTGTTTGTATGATAGTACGTATGATAGAAGCAATTTTATATTATCTTTTGATTTTTGACTGTTTGACTTATGTAGTTATGACATTTACACGTGGGAAGTTACATGATCGTGTAATGCATTGGCCTTTGATGGATATGGTGCCGTTTAAGAAAATTATAGCTTTTGGGTATGTGTTTTTAGTAGTGTGGTTGGGGTTTTCACTATATCGGTTAGGGATTGTTTTTTAGAATTAAAACCCAAGTTTGACAGTAAGTGTTTTTTAAAGACAATTTCTAGTTATTTTTTA
>CAZGQD010000024.1:0-22687 GCA_964527395.1 uncultured Methanosarcinales archaeon | reverse complement strand
ATTGTATATTTCTCCTATAAAAAGCAGTAATTATAAAGCCTGTTCCATTTAAATATGCTCATAAACTTTGTAAGTTTATGGCAGCTAAAAAGCTTTGCTTTTTAAGCACCTTACTGCAACAAATAAGTATCTTTTCAGTTTTTTGTTAAAAGTATAATAATATCTTACGTCTTTCGGGCTATATTTACTAAGAGTTATTTTTTGAGGGATTTTTAAAGCCGTTTTTAGAATTTCAAGATCATTTATCCTAGGATGTTCCTCTTGGATGTGTCTCCAACGTTCTTTTGTTAAATGGATCTTTCTTCCACTTTTGTCAATAACCTCAAATAGATTAGTCATGAATTGATATAGTTTTCTTCTTTTATTAGGATTTGTTTGCTGTAAAACAACTTTTATACTTATAAGTTGGCAGCAAGTTTAAATAATATCTATATGTTAGCTTTGTTACAATGTTAGATATCAAATTTGTTAGGGAAAATGCTGCTCTTGTGGAAAAAAGTGAGAAAAGGCGAGGTAGAGATGGAACTCTGCCAGGTCATGTGCTTGATTATGATAGCAAATGGAGAAAGGAAAAGACTTTACTTCAGGAGTTGCAGCGTGAACGTAATACTGTTTCTTTGGAAATTAATAAGTTGATGAAGGCTAAGAAGAAGAAAGAGGCTGGAGTTAAGATTGCTTTAATGAAAAAAGTAGTTGAGAAGTTGAAGAAAAAGGAAGCTAAGGTAGATGAATTACTTGGAAAGAGAGATAAAATCTTGAAATCTATTGGAAATGTGCTTGATCCTAGCGTTCCTAAAGGAAAAGATGATTCTGAGAATCCTTGTTTACGTGAAGTTGGGAAGAAGCCTTCGTTTAAATTTAAACATAAAGACCATATTGATTTAATGCAAGATCTTGATTTGATTGACTTAGATACAGCTGCCAAAATTAGTGGAGCTAGATTTTACTTTTTGAAAAATGAAGCTGTTTTACTTGATTATGCACTTCAGCGTTTTGCACTAGATATGTTAATGGGAAAGGGCTTTAATCTGATCTATACCCCATACATGTTAAATCGTGCTGCACTTGAAGGTGGAGTGAACCTTAGTGAGTTTGAAGATACCATTTATAAGATTGAAGATGAAGATTTGTATCTAATTGGAACTAGTGAGCATCCGCTTGTTGCGCTTAAAAAGGGACAGACAATGGCTGAAAGTGAATTGCCTTTGAAATTAGCTGGAACTTCAGCATGTTTTAGGAAGGAAGCTGGATCTCATGGACGTGACACCAAAGGTATCTTTCGTGTGCATCAGTTCACCAAAATTGAACAAATTATTTATTGTAAGCCAGAAGAGAGTCCTAAGTTCTTTGATATGAGCCAGAAGATTTCTGAAACTATTTTTAAGAAATTAGGTATTCCATTTCGTGTAGTACAAATATGTACTGGTGATATCGGCAACAAACAGGCACTGCAGTATGATATTGAAGCATGGTTCCCTGGACAAAATGAAGGAAAAGGAGCTTATCGAGAGGTGACATCATGCAGTAACTGTACAGATTACCAAGCTGTATCTCTTGGGACTAAGTTTTTGCGAGATAAAAGTAAAGAAAAGGGATTTCCACATATAATTAACAACACTGCTATTGCTACCACTCGTGCTATTGTTGCAATTGTAGAGAATTATCAGCAAAAAGATGGTTCTATTAAGGTTCCTAAAGTATTGTTGCCCTATATGAATGGCGTTACTGTAATTGGTAAGAAGAAGTGAGGTAATAGAAGATATAATTCAATTATACTTTTTTGTGTTTATTTATTTTGTTGGCCTTTTTTGGTTATTTTTTCTTATTTTGTGATTTTTAATGGTTTTTTCTTTTAGTTTTTATTTTATTTTTTACTCTAATTCTCCCCAGAAATAATCTATATTTACTTCTGGATCGCTTCTGTTTCTTGGTCCTCTAAAACCTGTGCTTCTGGTATCTTCTGCTTCCAATTGTTCAATTAGTTCACCCAACTTTGCTATTCTTTTTGCTGAAGAATCAAGTTCATCATCAACTGATGGTGCATCTTCAAAATCTGGAGTTCTATTATGCACGCCTGTTTGGAATAATGTGAATTTGCCAGCTATATCTCTTTGAACTCTTTGTCTGTATCTTTTTTTTCCTTTGAATTGAAAAGCTGCTGCCCTAAAGTTATCTATGCTATCTAAAGCCATAGCATTATCTACTGGATTAAGGTTTCCACTTAGTCTTCGCATTTTTCTATATGCTGTACTTGCAATTTCAGCTGCGTTATGAGTTCCAATTGCAGTGTCGTGGCCATGATATTGCCAAAAGAAAAGAAATTTAGTATTTGTTTGTGGATTATAGTGACCAACCACTTGAACAGGAACTATTGCTTCATCCCCTGAAAAAAGATCAAATCTGTTTGGTGCAAAACCCATCATGTCTGCTCTTGAGAGTACTGCATAATTATTTGGTGGATGAAAATGACATTCTACCAACGAGAATAGATATTCTGGAAGATGAAGACCTTCGCCATACTGATGGCCAACAGTCATACCAGCGCCTATTCTTCCAGGAAGATGAACTCTGTCTTTTTCACCTTCTGCAGGGATTGTTAATTCAATATTAGTTCCATCACCGCCTATTGCAAAAGCACTTTCTATTCCCCCTCTTTTTAGAGTAATTCCTGCTGCAGTTAAAAATGCATCATAAACAGATTGACTTTGTAGAATATCTGGAAGAGTATAACTTAGACTAGTTATTTCTCTTAAGTATACATCAGGTGTGGTTGGGCCAGGCATTTTGATGTTGTTTCTTGTGCTCTTTTAAAAGCTTTTTATTCGTTGTCTTCTTTTTTTGCGTTGAAAATAAGGTTGAGTCTGCCAGTTATAGCGATGTTTGTATCTTTATTTCTGTAAGTTATGCTTGGGCCAGCAGCTAATTGTAAGGTTTTTTCTTTATTATATCTGATAAGAACTAAGCCGTATGGAGCTGCTTTGTTGTCTCTTAGCTCTATTCCTGCTTCTGCGCTGATCCCTGTGTCTACTCTTCTATTTGTATCTAAAGAATCTAGGCCTACACTGGCTTGGAAAACAAATTCTGGATCTTCTCCTTGGTAGCCCCACGATTCTGCTGCTGCCACTGAATAGAATAGTGCTGGGACTTTTGGTAGTTGGCTGTGACCTTCAATTGCAAAACCAGTGTCAATAGTGTCATCGTGAAATGTTACTGAAGCGCCCATTGGTACATAGAAATTACTTGTTTCCTCTTGGTTTGTGCTGGGGTTTGCGTAGGCTATTTTGCTTGCTAAAAGAAGAGTTGTTAGTGCCATTTAAGGGTTATTTATGGGCTTTTTTATAAAGTTTGAGCTTGAGAAGAACAAATCTTGTGAGGAATGAAGCAAGGTTTGAAAACTAAAGGTTTTCATAATCTTGGTAATCTTTGATCACCATAAGGTTGAATTTTTGTTTTTTACTAATATATACTCATCCGTAACTATTTTCTATAACTTGGTTACGGATTCGAGACACAGTTCCGTAAGAAAAGTTCCACTTTCTACTTACGGACCAGTATATAGTCACCCAAAAAAGTTATTAGGTCTCTAATTAGCTTTTTTGGCTTCCAGACAGCGTTCCAAATGGCGTTTTTCTCCGAAAAACTTTTTTGGAGCGCTATATTGTTGATTATACTTAGAATCTTCTTTGAGAATCTAAATATGTTTTGAATCTATTAGCTAACCTTAATGCTGCAGTTTCATTATTAGATCTTGGATCAAAAGTAGAACTTGCTTCTTGAGAAGAGTGAGTAAGAGCAAATGTTAAAGCTGCAAGGTTTCTTAGTGTAGGTAATTGACCCAAATTATGACGATAAATTTCATCAATATTTTGTCTTTCAACATCAGGGATTTCTCCTCTAAAAAATTCTAAACAAATTCCTGCTTTTCTTCTTAAATTGTTGTAAGTTATTCTTTGATTTAACTTGACAGATTCTCCAAGACATCTAGATACATCAGCAAAGCCTTTACTTTTAGGAGAGAACCTTCTTGGAAATGTTTCCATCAATTGTCTATGAAGCAAAGTTCTAGCTAACATCCCTCTTTTTGCTACTTTAAAATCCATCCTTTCAAGAGGACTTTTATCATCACAAATGATTTCAGCGATCCTATCTAATTTATATATGGTTATTTTACTAGGACTAGCACAACTTCTAAAGTAAGGAATTAATCTATCTGCTCCAACAATGTCGATTAAACCATCCCTTTCTTCTACCTTGCCCCATATTGCAGTGCTTATTTCATCTCTTACTGAATCTACCCCGCCATATTTATCTGAATTTGAAAGAAAACGACTTGCTAAGAAAGACAAATCTGTATCAGAAAGATATACTTTTCTAATTCCATCTAAGAAAGCTTCTCTCTCATTTGGGGTTTTTCTAACCTCTTCTCCCAAATCTACCCCACCATAAAAATCATGAGAAGTATTTGCCATTGGACTAAAGCCATTTGGTCTAAATGGATTGTCATATGCTCTTTTTTTATCTGGATCAATTAGAATACTATAAGCATCTCTTGCTGCTATGAATCTAGCTTCTGCGTCTGGATCATCAGGATTACGATCAGGATGGTATATTAATGCTAATTTTCTATATGCTTTTTTGATTTTAGTAGGATCAGCGTCTCTTGGGACTCCTAAAACTTCGTAATGATCTTGAACTTGATTTGCCATTAATAGCTAGAATTAAGGCGTATTTATAAAGGTTATTGTTGTTTTGTTACTTTTTAGTAGTTATTTTGAGAAAGATTTATAAATGAAGCTTGTTTTTAGAGTGCATTGGAGGAGATGGATGGTATTACCTTCAATAAGAATAGAGGAATTAGAATAAAATGGCAATAGATAATAAGATTAAAGCTCAAGTAGATAAAGCAAGAAAACATGAAGAAGATTTATCAAAAAGAGATCCACTTATGACAGGAATGCTTGGTGTTCCATTAGCTGTTTTAGCATTAGCAACAGCAGTGAGTACATATCAAATGTCTCAAGGAGCAGAGGTTAGTGGAAATACAGATGTTGGTTATGATTCTGGTTTAGTTGAAACTATGACTCAAGAAGAAGCTTATGCTGCTGCTGTAGCATATGATTAGATTCTTTGTTTTTGTTATTAATTAACTATTTTTTTTCAGATCTAAGTCTTTTCTTACCTTATTGTAATATTTATGATCACCTAAATGAAATTCAATATAGAGAGAATTCTTGACTTTTACAAACAATATTCTATATTCAGTGTTTTTTATGCTGAATGGATACCGAAAAGTAAGAAGTTCATTAATTCTCCACTCCTTGTAAGGTTTTTTTGATCCAATTAAGATTGGTTGTACCTCTTTTTTTATGACTTTTTCAAGCCAAAGGTAGATTTTTTCTGACTTAATTTCAGTTAAAAGGCTAACAATTTGGTCAAAGTTTTTGCCTAGAAATTCAATTTTACAATCTTGTGAGACTAATTTTTCTATGTCTTTCTTAAATTTTATTGGATCAACCACGTGTGATTTCGTGAGCTAAATCGTATAAATATTTTTGTGCACTGTAGGACCTATGTTCTTTGTATAAAGCTGCCTGTGTATAGAAAAAACGTTTTAGATATGATTTTTTGGCGTTTTCGTTCATTATGATTGGTACAATATCATGTATATAGTTTAGAACTTTTGTATATACCTGATACTCTTTTATTTTATTGTATAATTCATTTGAATCAAGTATATGCTTTGATTTGAAGTATTCTGTATACAAAATTAAGTTTCTGATGTCTTTTTTAAAGTTTCTTTTCTTGTTTATGATAGTTGGGACAGTTTCATTAATAACATGCCAGTAATCTGATAAAGTTACTTTTAGATCTTTTGTAGGAAGGATATCCTTTGCAACGCAACTTTTTGAAATTGAGTGGTAAAAAAGTGAATGAAGGTCATTGAAATCAATTATTGTGATTTTTGCTTTGGGATGCTTGACTTTTATCTCTTTTTTTGATCTTGTGATTACAAAAAGGTCAATATCTTTGAATTTTTCTTTATAAAGGAAAGAACCTGTAATAAAACAGTGTTTTGTAGGTATTTGCTCTAAGAGTTCTTTGGCTTCTTTGACCCTAGAGTTGAGCATATTTTGAGGATTGTATATTGCCATATTGTTACTGATATTATATTATTTTATAAGTTTTTCTCTATTAATGTGGAAATCATATAAAATGAGTAATATTTTAATGTAGGATGAGAAGGTTTGTTTGATAAGAAAATGACCTAAGACATGCAGTTTTTTAGAAAAATCCACTTAATCCTTCTTGTTTTGTTTCGTTTGTTAGGCTGTTTGGGTCTATGTTTATTACTCTTAAGATGCTTTCTACAGATGGAATTACTTGGTTTTTTAGGTAATATTTTGAATCGTAAGGCGCTGTTAGTTTTGAGATTCTTTTGGCACGTTGTCTAATTATGCCACTGCCCTCTTGAATTACATATTCTATTAACATGCCTTTTTTGATGTTATGGCCTTCTTGCTGCATTCTTTTTGCAACAGCTACGTGGGGTCCGATAGCTTTGTATTTGTCAAGAGGCTGTTTTAGTTGCATTTTCATGATCATTTTTTCTATTGGAATTTTGTGCTCTTTGATCTTTTTGATTTTGTTTTTTAGGTAGATAATGCCCTCATCTATGTTGTCTTCTAAGACGAACCTTAAAAATGATTTTTGGATCTCTTTTGCTATTGTACTCCAATTACGTCTGACAGTTTCGAATCCAATGATTTTTAGTTCTTTGTTTTTGTCAATTAGGGCATACTTCTTTTTTGCACCTTGACTACTTGCTGCCTTAGCACCTACAAAAATACCTCTTGGAAAGAAGCCTTCGAACTCTAATTCCATGAAACCAGGAAGGGTTTTGTTGATTTCTTCTACGAATTTGTGAGCCTGTGCTTGAGTTTTGTCCTTATTATTTATCTTTGTGTTTGTTTTTGCTTTAGGCTGCTTTTTTTGTTCTTTTTTTGATACTGCTTTTTGATGATCTTTGTCTTTTGCTTGCTTATTTTGCTCTGCCTTTAGCGTAATCATGATACTATCTGTGTCTGAGTAAATTACTTGAAAACCTTGTTCTTGAGCCCTGTTTATTACGTCTTTTATGTAATGTCTTGCAAAAGCAGTTACGGAATCTGCTGCCTCATATGAATAGTACCTAGCACCGTAAAATGCTAAGTAGCCGTAAAAAGAGTTTGCTAGGACTTTTAGAGCATCTAGTCTAGAACTGAGGGTTTCTTGCTTGTTTTCGCTTTTGGTACTTGGAAAGTTAGACTTTCCAAGCGCAGAATTTAAATTCTGCATTTTTGCTTTTTCTTGTTTTAGAGTTACTCTTTTTGTTACTATTTTGCCTAACTCTTGTGCTATGAAAGAGGATTTTTTTTGATTGATTTTATAGTTTCGTTCAGGGACTTTAGTCTCTTGTTTGCTTAGACTTTTGATGTCTTTTGTTTTGATAAGTTGAATTGTTTCTAAACCAATATTGTGAGAGATAATTATTGTAGGATAAAGAGAGAGGAAGTCGAAAACTACTACATCTTCATAGATATTTGGAGTTGGTTCAAATACGAATGCTCCTTGAATATGTCTTTGCATCCTTGCTGAGATCTGTTCTTGGCTTGGTTTTCTTGGAAGGATTATGTTATTTTTTTGTGCTTGTTTGAGAAGGAAGTTCTCTACCAATCTTGAAAATCTCATTCTAATAAGATCATCTGGGATGATTCCTATGAGAGTGCAGAATTCTGTTATGCTGTTCCAAACTTTTGTGGTGAGTTGGTGTGTGATTTTGGCATCGTGAAGGTTGTATTTGATGTATTTTTCTAGATCTTTTGTGTTGTCCCAGTCTTTTGAGAGCTTACTTAGATCAACTTCTAACTTTTTTTCTTTTAATAGTTTTTGTGCTACATTGTCTAGAGAGTAACTGTCTATTTTCCAATAAACACCGTAAATGTATCTGATGAATTTGAGAATGTCTAAGTGAGGAAGGCCTTTGATTGTGGCTTTTTTTACATTTGTTCCGCTGTGCTTGATGTTTGATTGTTTTGGTCCTAATTCTAAGGTAATGTTGTGGTGTTTTGCTCTTTTTTCTATGTATGGGAGGTCGAAACCATCGCCATAATAAGTTGTGATGAATTCTGGATCTTGTTTGTTTAGTTCTTCTTGGAACTTAATGATCATATCTTTTTCGTCTTTGCAAATGGTGGTGTAAATTGGTTTGTTTGCTTTTGGTTCCTTATATGTTAGAACTTTTTGGTAGATTTTGGTTTTATTAGTTGATTTTTCTAAATATTCTGAATAAAGGGCAATCATTAGAATTGGATTTGCTTGCATATCAATTTCTCTTGATTTACTGTAAGTCTCAATATCAATAGCGATGATTTTGGGGTTTTCTAGAGTCTTGTTTTGTTCTTTATCTTGAGCGATATCTGCTCCTTTATAAACTGGGATCTGTGACTCATCTTTACTGGCTGAAACTAGCTTTGTTACAGTTGCAGTTGTGAGTTTCAGTGGTTCTATTTTGTTATCAATTAAGAACCTTCTATGTGCTGGAATATCATCTTCGAAAGTTTCAATGTCTTTGTTACTTAGGAGCTTTTTATATTCGTAGATGGCTTCTGGAAAATTAGTAGTTATTTTTAGGAATTTTTCTTCGTTTCCTAAGAGATTTTTAGTTATTTTTTGGGTTTTTGTTATCTTGTAGGTTATTTGACCTTGTTTTGGACTGATATTTGTTTCATTAAGGTACTTGATTAGTTTTGTTTCGTCTGTGCCTTTGAGTCTGATGTAGAAATATGGAATGAAATCTGTTTTGATAATGATCTTTTTGTTAGTTTTGTTTTGTCTAGCAATTATATGTATTTGGCAAGAATCTGTTTCTAGGTCGTTTTTGTGATGAATAGAGAAGGGATAGAAATCGATTGTGCTTTGATTTGTTGCTGTTTTTTTTTGTTTGATTGGCATGTTTTTTGTTTGACATTCTTATTTAAAAGAGTTTCTGGATTATTTATAATAAATTGACCTAATGCCTTATGATTATTGATTTAAAAAACTGTTCTTGGAAATCTGTTTGCTTTTTTATCTCTTCATCTGTTAGATTTGTTCCTTCTTTAACTACTATCAGTTTATCATCATCATCATTTGTTCTATGAATTACTGCAATGCATGTTCCAGTGAATTCTTTTAAGGGTTCTTTTTCATTCAGAATGTAAGCATCTACTTCATGTCCATCAGGAGCTTTTGTGTTTGGGACAAAACCATAATTTATAGGATATATGTAACCACAGCTAGGATGTTTAGATCCCTTAGGCCTGTCCATTTTTATTGTGACAGTTTTGTTAAGATATTTAGTTGCGTAATCTGATTTTATGTTTTTTATGTATTTTAACATGACAAGAAGGTCTTTTAGGCCATGGATTAGATCTTTATTCATATCATAAGCTTCTTTTGCAGTTACCCACTTATATGCTTGATGTTCTTTTTTTTGGATTTTTATAGGGATTTGAGTTTCTAGGTTGATTCTGAACGCTGGAAAGTCAATTTCTTTAGTTGGGAATTTCCAATTTGTTTCACCTAGATTGATTAATTCTTCTTTGTTTGCTTTGTAGCCAGTTTCTTCTTCCAATTCTCTTAAAATTGCTGCTATGTCTGATTCATTTTTTTCTACCTTACCTGCTGGAAGGCCCCATTTTAGAGGTTCAGATTTGTCTTTTTTTCTTTGTAGGATCAAGAATTTGTCTTTATAAAATAAAAAGCAGCCAACGACTCTAAGTTTCATGAGTTTGTTTTTTGTTTAGTTGTATATAATAATATCTGTGGTTTAGAAGAAGATTACTGATAGTTTTATTAAGTTTTGA
Source organism: uncultured Methanosarcinales archaeon (assembly GCA_964527395.1). Classification (GTDB taxonomy): domain Archaea; phylum Nanobdellota; class Nanobdellia; order Woesearchaeales; family GW2011-AR9. The sequence continues at coordinate 12,803 of CAZGQD010000024.1, read as the reverse complement.
AGTATTGTTTTTTTTAATGAAAAGAATATTTGTAGGATTGTTAGTTTTTTTATCTTTGTTTTTGTTAGTTTCTTGTGCTCCTCTTGAAGCTGTTGATACTAAGGAGGCTATTGATTCTGAAGAAGCTATTGTTTATGAAGATGGAGTAGAGGAAAGTGTTGACGATTTGGAAGTTTCTGACTCTGTTGAAGATGGTGGGAATGTTAATTTGGACTTTTCTTTAGTTTCTGTTGAGAGTGGGGTTCAATGTTATCAATCAGAGGAGTTGCGTTCTTTTGCACCTGGAGCTTCTGGGAAGATTCTTGTTGAGCTGGTTAGTGATGATAAGTTGCATATAGCTTGGGAGAATGGTAGCTGTACTGGTAGTGAAAAGCTTTTGGATTATGAAGTTTATATTAGGTGATATAACAGATTTTATATACGTTAGTGATCTTATTTAATTATTAAAAAAGAGGTGTAAAAAATGAACCCCATGGAAATTATTTCATTAGTTGTAGCAGTACTTGTACTTTTGAAACTTGTTGTATTCTTGTTAAAGCCAGAAGTATTAAGTGAAGCTGGAAAAAATATGTCGAAAAATAGTAAGATTATGATTTTGCCTATATTAATTCTTTTTGTAATTGTAGGTTATTATGTCTTTAGTAGTCTTAGCATAATACAAGTCTTTCCAGCAATTTTGTTAGGACACATATTATTAGCTTTGTTACTGTTTCAATACCCTAAAGTATACAGTTTAATGATAAAAGAGGTTTTCAAAGATACTAGCAAATCATGGTTAGTTTGGCTAATTTGGACTGGATTATCAGTATGGACTCTTTATGCTTTATTTATGTGATTTTTTTTATTTTTTTAATTACTTTCTTTAGAGATGATATGTTGTTTTGTTATGTTTTTTAGGTTATCTTACTAAGATTTATAATAAAAACTTGTTTTTTGAGGTTATGATATGGCAAGATATAGTGATTGCAGTTGCAAATTTGATGTTTACATTCTCTTTAGTTGGTCAAGTATACCATGGTTTTATTGAAAAGAGAGGGTTCATTATATTAAAAACTTCAGGACTCACATCAATTGGACTTTATGCAATTTCAGTAACTTACTATTCATTAATATTGTATTCTTCTGCTGTGATTTCATTTATAAATGCAAGCCTCTGGGGGATATTATTTTTTCAAAGAATATTTTATCAAAAAGCTGAAGGTGAGAAAAATATGAAAACTATGAAATGTAAAGAATTAGGTGGACCTGCTAATTGCTTAGTTGAATTTACTGCTAGCAGTTTTGAAGAAATCGGTGAAATGAGTAAAAAGCATGGGATGTCTATGATGCAAGATCCTGCGCATCAAGAAGCAATGAAAGCTATGATGGAAAAGATGCAAGATCCTGAAGAGTTTAATAAGTGGTATAGTGAGAGGAGAAAGGAGTTTGAAGAGTTGTGAATATTTTTAGGGTTAGTTTAATATATCTATAATTTTATTTTGTTTTTAATATGGCTTTTGATGATATAGATATTGGTGCTTTTGCTACTGCAGTTGCTAGAGAGATGGATTATAGAAGGAAAGAATGTGATACTAATGGGCATCAAGATCCAGTGTTTTATAGGGCAATGGTTGTTGGTTCTGAAGGTATAGGACCTGTTGAAGGGATGTGTTATTCTTGTAATAGGCCTATGTATAAGTCTCGTGTAAATGGAGAAAAGAGAAAGAGTGCTAGAGATTATTTGGAGGAGATTAAGGTTATTTAGATAAAGCCTTTTAAAATAGATCTGTTTTTATTATCCTATGGACGAATTATTTAATAAATATGAGAAAACTCGTGAGAAAGTTAGAGAAAAGTTTAGAAATCAAGGTCTTAATGAAGATCAGATAGATATTAAGATGAATGGAATAGACAATAATTTTTTCTTACATCTTTGGGTAAATGGTAAGGACTTTTCTAAAGGAACTAACGAAGATAGAATGGATTTTTATATTAGATCACTTAAGCTAGAACTAAACTCAAATTAAACATAACTGCGTGTTATGTTTCCTTGATGTAAAAAGCGAGAGTAATTTATACTTAAATAACGAGCGAATGGAGTTAAGATCGAAGTGAACTTTGGTGAACGAAGAAGTTTTGGAGGCACTAATTTAAGCTTTTTTTAGCTTGGAAATTATGTTTTATAGACGACAAAATTGGGCGTAACTCCAATTATATGCAAGTTGCAATATTTTGGAGTTATGTGCAGTCTATCCTTGAAATTCTTGACCCCGTAGAGTGTTTTGTCGTTGTTACTTTGAAATTAGTTCTTTTATAAAATACCACTATCCCACTGGACAGGTTCGGTCAAGGCTTATAAATAAGTATTATTTTGAGTTTATTTGGTGATTTTTATGGATGTTGCTCGATTGATTAAGCGTGAAGGGAAGCTAAGGGGCTTGAGAAAGAATACAATTAAGACATATGTACATTGTGTAAAATATTTTTTACGTATTATTCATAAGGAGCCTTTTTCTATCTCTAAAAAAGATATTGAAAATTGGATCTTGAAGCAAAAGGATCTTGGGAAGAGTGATAATACTAATAATGTGCATTTGAATGCGCTTCGTTTCTTTTATGAGAATGTTTTGAAGAAGAAATTGACTGTGAGAGTGAATAATTTGAGAATTAGGAAGAGATTGCCTGATTATTTGACACAAAAAGAGGTTAAAAGCTTGCTTTGTGTTATTTCTAATTCTAAGCAGAAGTTAATTGTGTCTTTGTTATATGCTGCTGGAATGAGAGTTAGTGAACTTGTGACGCTTAAGGTTAAGGATTTGATGTTTGAGCAAGGTTGTGGCAAAATTGTTGATGGAAAAGGTGGAAAAGATAGGTTTTTTGTGATTCCTAAAGTGTTGAAGGATGATTTATTGTTGTGGATTAAAACTAATGGGCTTGAAAAGGGAGATTATTTGTTTTCTGGACAGTTAGTTGGATCGCATTATACTAGTAGTTCTGTTCGAATGGTACTAAAAGATGCTACTAAGAAAGCTAAAATCAGTAAAAAAGTGCATCCACACATGCTACGACACTCTTTTGCTACACATCTAATTGAGAATGGCTATGCTGTTAGTTCTGTGCAGCCGTTACTTGGGCATTCTCGTGTTGAAACTACCATGATATATGTACATATGGCTAATGCTCGTATGCTTGATGTAGAGAGTCCATTGGACAATATTGTGTGAGGGTGAAGAGATCTTGAAAAAGTGGTAGAAACTAGAATCATCAGAAAAGTTGAATTATTGGAATATAAAGAACTAATTGATAAGTACAAAGATAGAATTAAAGTGAGTTCACATGCACATTTTAGATTGAATGAAATGCAAAGAAAAGTATATAAAGAAGAAGTATTAATAGAACTCTTAACTAAGGATAATCCAGCATTTGTTGGAATTCAAAAAAATAAGAATTATGCTGCTTTTTTTAAAAAGAAAAATGATTATCTGAGGTTAATTTTTAAAGTAGCTAAAGAAGATATTGAGATTATTACTTTTTATATAACAAATAAGGTGCCTAATGTATAAAATGGAAGCAAAAATACTTAATGCAAAAGGAAATGGAAAGATGGATTATGATTATGCTAATGATATCTTGTTTTTCAAAATAAAAGGAAGAGAATATGAAAGATCTCTTGAATTAGAAGATCTTGTTTTAGATATTGATAAGGAAGGATATATTACTGGAATCCAAATATTTGCTGCTTCTAAGATGTTTGATGTGAAGAAAGATGTTTTAAGAAATGTTCAAAAATGGGAATTTAAAGTAAGAACTGAAGAAAATGTCGTTTTTGTTAATTTGATGTTTGAAATGATTAGAAGAAACAAAATTGTTGAAAGAGGTCAAAATTTAGTTAGAGAACTGCCTTCTTTACTGGCTAATTCTGAAGTTATGTGTGTAGCTACAGTATGAATTCTGACGAAATATTTATATAAGAAGTGGGTATTTTTAGGGTATTGAGGGAGTTTCTCAGAACCTTTTTAGATTGATTTGATGTATTTTTATTGATTTTGAAAGGGAAATTGTTAGTTTTATGCTATAAAATAAGAAATTATAAGCAATAAGAGTAAAATAACTAAATAGAATAGGTGTTTTGATATGGAAACTATGTTAAAAACTGGAACTACAACAGTAGGAATTGTTTGTAGTGATGGAATTGTTTTGGCTGCTGATCGGCGGGCTACAGCAGGAAATTTGATTGTTGACAAACGTGCTGAAAAAGTACATTTACTTGGAGATAATTTTGGATGTACAATCGCAGGATCAGTTAGTGAAGCTCAGTTACTTATTAAGTTGATCAAGGCTGAATTGAAATTGAAGGAAATACGTACTGGAAGAGTACCAAATGCTAAAGAAGCTGCTAATTTACTTGGTGGACTTTTGTATAGTAGCATTAGGCGGATGAGCATGATACCAGCAGTAGCACACTTTTTGCTTGGAGCACGTGATCCTAGTGGTACATATTTGTATGATTTGTTTCCAGATGGGTCAGTTACAAAGATTCCAGATTATGTAAGTTCAGGTAGTGGTTCTGTTTTTGCTTATGGAGTGCTTGAAAGTCAGTATAGTGCTGGTCTTTCTGTAAAGGAAGGGATTGCACTTGCAACAAAAGCAGTGAATGCAGCACTTCAACGTGACAGCATGTCAGGTAATGGAATCGAAGTTGCAGTTGTTAGGTTTGATGAAGTTGCAACAAAAGTAGAAGTAAGAGAGCTAAAATATAGCTTATGATTGTAGTTTTTTTTATTAATTATTTTGATTAATTAAAAGTTGCTTAGGTGTTTTTGAACAAATTATTAATTATTTAAATAAAAAGGAGAAATAATGAAGTTAATTGAGTAATGTAAAATACATATTCTAAAAATATTTATGTAAAGTGAGGATATAAAGAAATGGCAGACAATGAAAATATCAAAAAAGAATATTTTCAAGCCTACCATTAGTAGAAAGTCCTAATGAAATAACGGAGATTGAATAAAATGGCAGACAATGAAAATTTGATGAATTTTCAAGCCTGCCATTAATAGAGAATATTTTGAAAAGCGAGGATATAATGAAATGGTAGACAATGAAAATATCAAAAAAAATAATATTTTCAAGCATGCCATTAGTAGAAAGTCCTAATGAAATAACGGAGATTGAATAAAATGGCAGACAATGAAAATATTTTTTTAAATATTTTCAAGCCTACCATTAATTAAATACTTTAATGAAAAGTGAGGATATAAAGAAATGGCAGACAATGAAAATTTCTCAAATTTTTAAGCCTGCCATTTTAAAGGAGAAAAAAATGGCAGATATATTAAAAGAAATTCTAAAGAAATTACCAGATAAAAGTATCTCAGAAGCAACCTATGAGGCTGCTAATATAGTTCTATATACAAAAGATAGCAAATTCTTGTTTGGAATAGGTGGAGAATCAATGATGGGACTAGTAAAAGAGTTCAAAAAGAGAATTGAATTGCGTCCTGACCCAAGTTTGTGCATGTCTCGTGAAGATGCTGAAATTGCTATTAAGAAAATTGTTCCAAAAGAAGCAGGAATCCAAGATTTGATCTTTGATCCACCACGTTCAGTTGTGATTATTCATGCAGACAAACCAGGGATTATTATTAGCAGAGATAAAGATATTTTATCTGAACTTAAGAAAAAGACACTTTGGGTGCCTGTTGTAAAACGTATACCACCACTTCGTTCAAAATTGATTGAAAGTATTAGATCAGTATTATATGAAAATGCTGTTTATCGTAAAAAATTCTTAGCTAAAACAGGACATCGTGTATATGACGGATGGCTGCGTGCTAAAAAACAAGAGTGGATCAGACTCACTTTTTTAGGTGCTGGACGTCAAGTAGGACGAAGTTGTTTGTTCTTGCAAACACCAGAAAGTCGAATTGTAATGGATTGTGGAATTGATCCTGGACAAGATGATGGACCAAAAAGTTATCCTTATTTAGAAGCTCCAGAATTCAATATCAGTGAAATTGATGCAGTAATATTATCGCATTCACATTTGGACCACAGTGGACTTGTACCATACCTGTATAAATATGGATATAGAGGACCAGTTTATTGTACTGCACCAACTCGTGATGTCTCTGCTCTGCTTCAGTTAGATATGATTAAGATTCAACGTAGTGAGGGTCGTGATCCGATATATGCATCAGAAGATGTGAAGAATTTTGTTTTACATTGCATACCCGTTAAATGGAATACAGTTACAGACCTAACACCAGATATTCGTTTGACATTCTTTAATTCTGGACATATTTTAGGTAGTAGTGTAACTCATCTAAATATTGGAAATGGACTACATAACCTTGTTTATACTGCAGATATGAAGTATGGACGAACTAATGTACTTGAACCAACACATTCACAATTTGCAAGAGCTGAAACACTAATTATTGAATCAACCTATGGTGGACGTAGCAATGTAATGGCTGAAAAAGATGCTAATGAATATACTGAGAAGATAATTAAAGACACTTTTGAGCGTGGTGGGAAAGTTCTAATGCCAGTACTAGGATCTGGACGTGCTCAAGAAGTAATGGTGATTATTGAAAATTTGATGAAGAGTGGGAAGATTCCTGATGCTCGAGTTTATGTAGATGGGATGTTGTGGGACATTACTGCAATTCATACTGCCTATCCTGAGTTTTTAAATAGAAATATTCGTGACCGTATTTTTCATAAGGAAAATAATCCTTTTTTAAGTGATATTTTCGTAAAGATTGGGTCTAATAAAGAACGTAAAGAAGTAATTTTGTCTGATGAACCATGTTTAATCTTAGCTACATCAGGGATGCTTACAGGTGGACCTTCTGTTGAGTATTTAAAGGGACTTGCTGAGGGTAAGAATAATAGTTTAATTTTTAGTTGTTATCAACCTAAAGGTAGTCTTGGACACCGTATTCGTGAAGGAGATACAGAAATATCTTTTGCTGAATCAGGTAAAATGCAGGTTTTGAATATTAAAATGCAGGTACACAAGATTGAAATCACTAACCATTCTGATAGACGACAGCTGATGAACTACATCAAACGGTGTAACCCTACTCCACGTAAGGTAATTGTACAACACGGTGAAGTTGGAAGATGTTTAGATTTGGCTTCATCTGTACATAAGCAGTTCAGAATTGAGACAGTTGTGCCTAAGAACCTTGAGACTATTCGGTTGAGGTAAGCTAATACTCCATCTCCCCTAGATACTCAGTAAACTAGAAGCTTAGATCCTACTGCTGCTACTACAAAAGAAATGTCTGCAAAATTAGCAGTGTCTATTCAGGGGCGGCGGGTGGGAAGAATAATGTATAAAGAAGAGTATTAAAGCCAGCATTTTTTGTACGAATGTGCAAAAAATATAGCGCTGTGCTTTGTCTGGAGTTCTGCTCTGACACTGCTAATTTGTTATAAAAGAGAATGGAATTAGATGAAAAAACAATACTTGCAATTGAAGCAGCTAGAAAAAGAGTTTCTGAAGGTAATTTTGTGACTGAAGAAGAAGCACGTAAAAGAATATTTTCTTAATATTACCTAAAGAAGTTTCAGATCTTTTACTAAAGGATCTAGGTTATCTACTGTATCTGGACCTAATGCAGCACAGGTTTTTGTTCCTGGTCTAACTACAGTATGACCAGCGTCTGTGATTAGGCTTGCTGTGATTCCTTGTTCTTTTGCCATTTGGAAATATTTGATTAGTTCTTTTTCATCATGAACTTTGAGAACAATTTTGGCCATGCCTTCCATTCTCCAATTTGCTACGATGTTTGAGTCTGACCTGAGAGTTGCTTCTACGCTTGCGTGGCTGCATTGGGCACATGCTTTACCTTTTGGAAGTTTAAGATCTTGCCTTACAAGAATAACTTGTTTGTAATTGAAGTTTGACATGTTTGATTATAGAAGGGTTTTGGTTATTAATGTTGCTATTTTTGTTTGATGTATTAGAATTTGAGTAGTTTAGAATTATTTTTGTGCTACTATAGCTAGAAAGATGATTATTTAGCGTTTAGCTAGTTCTTCTAAGAGCTTTCTGTCTTCCAAAAGAGTTAACTTTGCAGCTAATCTCATTATTTTTAGAGTTCTCTTTTGTTCAGCAGTTAGTCCGCTCTTTTTAGTTTTGCTTTCTTTCATGTTCACTTATCTCTAATATTGTCTCATTTATATAATTTTCCAAGTATTTTTCTACTAATGAAATCATATTTTCTTCTACCCATTTTTCTATTTCTTCTTTGGAAACAGTACTTTTATGTTTAGCTATTTCAACTATGAATAAAACAGCTTCTTTGTACTCTATTTGGAGGTGGAAACCTTTTGAAAATAATACTATTTTTGCAAATACATGAGATGTCCTCTTGTTTCCATCATTAAAATGGTGTCTTCTTGCAAGTTCCCTATAAACAAAAGCAGCAATTGACACTGGATTCTCATTATTTTTCTCAATGTGAAGTAAGATCTTGTAAATTGAATTATATAAACCACCTTCATCTCTTATTCCGTGCATACCACCACTATTTGTGATGATACTTTCATGAAGTTCTTTAATTAAATTGAGTGTTTCATCAATGAACTCTTTGTTTATTTTCCTTTTTCCAAACATTGAAGACTCTTTTTTTAGAAAGCGAATATAAACCTTTCACATATATGTGATATATATTTTGTTTTGGGTAAATGCCTATTTTGAATTAGGTATATACCTAAAGTTAAAAGAATATATCTTCCACGCTGTAACTAATCAGTCTTAGTCCTAAAGTAATCCACTGCATGAGCCACATAATCTCTTTCTGAAACAAAACTACTTGTAGTGTTTGGAAAGTATCCAGATTCTGTGTGCATCTCTTTGTCTCTAAAATCTGTTCTTGTTTCTATTAATTCTAGATACTGCTCTAATGAGTTGGAGATGTTATTATATCTATCTTGATCTGTTTCTGGGTTGAATCCTCTTGAATCTGCATTGTATAATACCTGTAAAAGATTTCTAGAAATATGTCTAAACTGTGCCAGACCTATAGTAGAATGTTTATTTTCAAGTGTAATTATTCTGGAGAGAAAGTTTTGGTTTATACTTCTGATTTGCTCTCTATCCATTTTTACTCTACAGTCCAACTCTTTTGGATAAAAGCTTGCCTTGTGTAAGCCCCTCTTGCGAAAGGATTATCTGGAACTTGGGTTGCAAACATATTTTCCGCTCGCTCATAAAAAGGCCCTTGTGGAGTGATTGTTACTCGTACAAGAATATAACCTAGAAATTGATCTTGATTTTGTAATGCGTCATTTATCAGCTCTCTAGTCCAGCTAGTTGCTTGTTCTTTTGTTGGCCTATTGTTTGCCATCATACCTCTATTATAGATTCTAGCAAATGATCTTTTTCCTCTACTTGATATTCCTGAACCTAGTGCGATATGGTTTAAATTAGGAAAACACATTCCTTCATTCACTGAGATGATATTACAATCTTCGAATGTGAATGAAAGAAAAGCATAATTGGTTTTTCTTTCCATAATTGCAGAGGAATCAGTATCAATACCAGTATCTTTTTTGCTTCTTGAAGCGTTTGCTACTTCATAAGCAAGAGGATGATCTTTTGGACCAGGACACCATTTTAAATCAGAAACAAATGTTGATAGATCACCTGAAGGTAATCCACCTAATTTTCTATCTACTTCTCTTAATTCCAAACCTGCTGAAGCAAATGAAAGACCAACTATATCAGAAAGTGATGATGGTCTATAATTGAAATTTGTGCGAAGCTTTTTTGATTGTCTAGTTTCTTGGGTGATACCAGTATTTGAATCAACAACATGAACCATGCAATCAGCTGCAAGAATTGCACCACCTTGGTACTTCATACCAATTATAATTGTCATGGTTTGTTAGCTTGTTAATTACCAGTGGTTTTCTACCATGCCTGTAAAGTGTTTTACGAAGCTTGGTGCTTGAACCCATACTGCGCTATCAAAGCTAGGATGAGCTTCTTCACCAGTCATAAGCATAAGCATACTTTTACCGTCAACAGCCATGAATCTTGCATCTGCAATTTTGTTTTCTCTAACTGTTGCAACTGCAGATAATTCTTTAATTGCAGCTTTACTTGTTCCTTGAGGAACCGCAATTGTGATTTCTACACCACGCTTTTTAGCTTTCTTTAACTGATTTAATAGAACTTTAGATTTTCGTTGCAAACCTTGTGCACTTGTCATCAAATGAACTGATTTTTTTGCATTCTTAAGCATCATATTCATATGGTCGTATACTTTTTCACGGCCTCTAAAAGATGCTGATTGATCTGTTGGGTCAACCATTTTTACACCCTGAGTGTGCAAAGAATTTAACTCTGTTAAAACTTCTGAGTCTTTTAAATTTGTTAATACGTTACTCTTTTCTTGAGCTTCTTTTAGAACTCTCTTCTTTACACGTTCAACAACTTCCCCTGGGGAAACTGCTAGGTATTTAATTGGTTTTCCAACTTTAACTATAATAAAACCTTTCTTTTCAAGTGATTCAAGAACATCATAGGTTCTAGACCTTGGTACGTTGGAGATATCTGATAATTCTCCTGCTGTGGATACACCACGACTTAGTAATGCAACCCATAGTTTGCTCTCGTAAGAGTTAAGACCAAAGTCTTTTAATTTTCCTAAAAATTCTTGACTTACTATCATTTTAATTATTCTCCGTATTTTGATGGTTCTGATTGTTATGTTTTAACTTATAGCTTCAAAACGTTATTTCTTTATAAATGTTTTGCTTTGTTTTCTACTTTGTAGTGACAACAGTTAAGCAGATTATGCTTTGTTTTAAAAAATTTGTGCTTTCGAAATTCCAAGTAGAATTTCCAAATCTTTGCTTCGTTCCTTGCAAAGCTTGTTTGTGACTGTTTTTTGTGTTTTATAGCTTAGTTTAGTCTGATTTTATTTTATTTCTAATTGAGTTCTTTTGTTCTTGATTCTTAGAGGCTAGTTGCTGTTGTGGCTTTGATTGGTTACTTTATTTTTGCTTTTAGAGGGCAAAATTGCTTTCTTTTTGCATTTAAAGGCTAAAATTGTCTTCTTTTTTAGTTTAGAGGCTATTTTGGGTGTTATTTTAGAAAAGGAGGCTATTTTTGGCTGCTTTTGGCTTAAAACGGTTAAAATGAGCTTTATTTGGCAAAAGAAGGTTGTTTTTGCTTATTTAGAAGGAAAGAAGGTTGTTTTGGTCTATTTGGAGGAAAAGGAGGCTGTTTTGGGCTGCTTTAATCTAGAATAGCTATCAATTTAGCTTCTGGAATTGGAACATAATCAGTTGCTCTTTGATGATGAATAAGGACTTCTTTTCCAGCTAAACCTTGAAACCTATCTCTGATCATTGTATTTGTTAGAAAAACATAACCATTTTCCCTATTTGATCTTACAAAAAGTCCTTTGCCATGATATCCATCTGGGTCTGCTTTAACCCATTCATCAACAACTGCACGTTCTGCATACCTTGCTTGTGCTGATGGATCAAGCCTTAGAATCAAAGCTTCAATGTTAAATCTTATTTCTTCCCAAGGGTCTTTTATGGTTCTAATATCTCTTTTTGCTTTTCTTTCATAGAATTCCAATGAGTATTCAAGAACTTCTTGAATTGCTCTAGCACGATATAAAAGATCAGTTTTCTCGTCTGGTAAAACGCTACCTCTTTTCAAGATGAACAAATTATTTCCTTTATTTTGTACTGGTTCTTGATTATCCCCAGTTATGAGATTATTTGTTCTTCTAGAGATAAGTGCAAGCCCAGTTAAACCTGCATAAAGAACATCAGGATGAAAATTCTTGTAAAAATCTCTAAAAGTATTATGAGCTCTTTCCCATTCATCTCTGTTTGCTTCACTTTCTAATTCTTTTCTGACATAATGTCCTTCTAATCTACTAGAAATCTCTGGACCAATGACTACTTCTTCCATAAAATAATGTTGAGTGAAGAAAAAAAGTGGATTTAGAAGCCTTTCAAGAGGATTTTTTGGTGCAGCAGTTTCATAGTAATCAGTTGCATCTTTGGCAGCTTCAGTACCAATTAAAGGGGCTAGAAGGTATCTTTGGAGTCTAAAGAATCTTTCTTCTGTAGACATTCCATCTCCTGTAGTTATGGTTTGAAGAGAGGTTCCTGATTGATGGTCGTCTCTATAGATTAATTGTGACATTTTCAGCTTGAAATTTGTTTATATTTAAGGTTAATTGGCCTTATTTTTGGATTTAAAGGGAATTTTGACCTTCTTTTCTTTCGCACTGTCAGACTTTTCGAAATTGCAAGACAATTTCCAAACCCTCAACGCTTTGCTTATGAGGTTAGTGCAGGCGTGACCACTTCGCTTTTTATTTTTCAAGTCGATGCTTGAAAAATGCTCGTTGTTAGTTTGATTCTTTTTATGGGATTGCCAGTGAGTGGACAGTGCTGTTATTGTTGTATTTTCTGCCCTAAGTATTTTTTTTGGAGAAGTTGTTTAATGAGAATGTAGAAAAGTTTGAATTATTTGCTCAGTCTTGGTCTTTGTCGACGGTGAAGAGTTGGTCGTCGTTTACTTTGAAAAGTCTGATTCTAGCGCCAGCGTCTAGCCAACCGTGGGCGTAGTTGATAGCAGCAAATGCTAAAACGTTGTCTTGTTTTTCCTTTTTGAAGAATTTAGCGTCGCTATAGTAACTTTGGGCCATGTTAAGAAAGTCTTTTGCTTGGGACTGTCTTTCTTTGTTACTTGTGTCTAGGGCTTTGCTGGCCATGTCTAGGGCTTTTTTAGTGATTTGGAAATACTTTTCTAGTTTTTCTTCAGTTAC
>CAZGQD010000023.1:0-23446 GCA_964527395.1 uncultured Methanosarcinales archaeon | reverse complement strand
GAATGAAACAAAACCAAGCTACTTTAAAACACAAGTATGCAATAGCAGAACAGGTCTGCCTAGTAGCCGAGTATGATCATTAAACAAGTTCAATAATATCTTTTGTATCAAATACTTTTACACGATTTTGTTCTTTCAACTTTTTATCATTTGACCATAAAGGAATATCCATTTTCAAAGCCAAAGCCATGTAAGAAACGTCTTTTTCATCAGGAGAGATCTTTTCTGCCTCATTCAAATATCCTTTAAACTCCTCTTCAGGAATAATTTGTATAACATCATTAAGACTATGTAAAAGTTCAACATAATTTTCTCTAGAACGTTTTGTTTTCTTCAAAATCATCTTTTCATACTTTAAAAACTCTAAGATGAAAAAATCTGGAGCATACAAAGTTAAATCTCCTAAAAGAACTAACTTAATTGTAAGACTATCTTTAATCAAAGCAGAAAACAATACATTCGCATCTATTATTAGCTTCACTTTCTTCTCAGTCGTCTAGTTATATTCCTACTCATTTTTGTTCCATATTTCAAAGCATCTTCTTCAGTTAATTCACTATCTTTAGTAAATTCATGAAATTTTTCAAGTAACACAATTTTTTTATTAATAGCATTTCTAGCAACAGCGCTCCAATTCATCTCTGAAAATGAGTCCATTCGAGCCTTAAGTTCCTCAGGCACAGACAAAGTTATACTTACCATTTTAAACAGTCCTCCAACATAAAACAAAGATAAATCTCAGACAAAACACAACATTTTACGTTAATTACGTGCAATACGTTAAGTTATTTAAATCTTCCTAAGAAAAAAACACAAAATACTCATCAATTAAAAACCTATATGAAAACAACAACTCACAAACTATCACTCAAATCATTAAGGGCATTCCTAAATTCACCAACAGAAGAAAACCTTTCACTAAAACCAGGATCACCGCGACAACTTCCTCGATAAAATGAGCCAAGTTTATCAGAATCTAACTCAGGATTAACTGCTAAATACCATCTCATCATAGCATCTAATTTCATCTCATCAGTACCATTAGTTGCCAAAATCATAAGCAAAAATCCAGCATCTACAGCACCTTCATAATCTCTACTAGCTAGCGCCAAAGACAATTGCCTATCTACTTCTGGTTTATACTGATCATGCCATTTACTTCTTTGCCTAACAAGGTCATCCACTGTTCCAAATCCAACAGTCACATCTCTTCCATGTAACTCATCACCTGCTATAAGACCTTCAAACAAATCTCCAGAAGAAACAGCTTCCAAAGCCCTTCGAGCACTCCCTAACATATAAAACCCCCAAGCTCCAGGAAACAAAGGCACTTCTTCACTAGCCCAATACCACATTTGAGGATCTCTCCTCTTCATTTGATCAAGGTCAACTCCACACATCATATCACCAGTAGTTCCCCCTAAAAGAGTTTCTCTTCTACGAACTTCATAACCATTCCCAGTATTATTCCATGTAGTTATATGATACCCTCGATCTCCAAGTTCGGCATCATAAAGTAAAGGAATCTTAAAGGACGCAGAAATAGGAAAAGAACAAGCTGGCTCATTTTGCATTCCCAGCATAACAACTTTATCTCCCATACCTAAATAAAAAAGATAAATAGTTTTTAAGTATATCTACAAAAAACAACACCCATAACACCAAAAAATATAAATATAAACAACACTTTTTGTAATCAGAATGGAAGAAAACACTGTATTCATAAACACTTTTGGAGACTATCCTCTAATTAGAATTCTCAATTTCTTAATTTATTCTAGAGATTTCGATTATCCAATCACAGAGATAGCAAAAAACTCAGATGTAAATTTCCAGACATTAAAGAAACTATGGCCAAAGTTAGAGCAAGATAAAACAGTAATAATAACAAGGACTTTAGCTGGAAACACACTTTACAAAATCAACACAGACAACAAAACAGTACAAAAATTAATCGAACTAAACAACTTTCTAATTTGGGAAAGTACAAAAACAAAAGGTGAATTAAAACATGCAAAAACCAAACCAAAATTTCGTACCATAAGGACCTCCTAGCTTCAAATTAAGCAAGCACCTTAGTTGCCAAACAAGTGGCTATTGTGTGGGAGTGTCGTAGAAGGTACAAAAATGGCACGAAAGAGATGGAAGCGTAAATCAGGCTACGTTACACCTAAATTAACAATAAAGAGAAAACAACTAGAGCAAAACAACTTATTTCTAAACCCAAGTTACAATGATTGGGAAGATTGGCGTGATAGTCAAAGAGATCTTTTCAGAGATTTCAAGCTAATAAAAAATTTTAATGAAAAAGAATATCCTTTCTACAGCAAAGAAATAATCAAAAAGAGGCTAAGAATGAACCTCAAACAAATAAAGCTAAAAATAAGAAGAAAAAATAGGAAAAAGGCCAATCTAACCTAGTCCTTCACCAAAAAAATTAAACACATGTACAGTTCGCGGTTTCTCCACAAACTCTACTCTTTTAACTAAATCCATCTTAATCACCTATAGCAACAACCTCAAACTCACTTATAAACAAAATGAACAATTGTTCTATATTCTGATTCCTCTTTGCTTAAGATAAAGCTCAAAATTTTTTTCAGCTTTCACTTCAACTTTAGAATTTTCAATTTCAAAACGCCGAGTTCTTATTTCTTCATTTTCCATAACAAATTACAATTAATCTATCTTTAAATATCTTTCAATTAAAAGAAGAACAATTTATAAAACACCAATAACCCTAAACACAACCAGTCATGGGAAAATACGATGATAAGATCAAGGAATTAGAAGCTGAGATCAAAAAAACCAAGTACAACAAGGCAACTCAAGGCCATATTGGTATTCTTAAAGCTAAAATAGCTCAGTTAAAGATAGCTAGAACAGAAAGGTCAGCCAAAAAAACTGGTCAAAGTGATCACGGTTATTCAGTAAGAAAATCCGGTGACGCAAGTGTTATTCTTCTAGGTTTCCCATCTACAGGTAAATCCACTCTTCTAAACAAATTAACAGACGCAGAGAGCGAAGTAGGTTCCTACGCCTTCACAACTTTGACAGTAGAACCAGGTATGATGGAGCACAGACAAGCAAAAATCCAAATATTAGATGTTCCAGGTATTGTTTCAGGTGCAGCAAGTGGAAAAGGTAGAGGCAGGGAAGTTTTAGCAGTAATCAGAAACGCAGACTTAGTATTAATGGTTGTAGACGCAACTCAACCTCAACAGCACCAAGCAGTAGTCAAAGAAGCACGAGAAGCCAACATCAGAATGAATAAAAGAAAACACGATGTTTATATCACAAAAAAATCCAAAGGTGGAATTCAAGTAGGAAAGACTCTAAAGATCCCAGTCCAAGATGAAGTTATCAAAAGAATTCTAAGACAGTTCAGAATCAACAACGCCGATGTTCTCATCAGGTCCAAAATAGACATTGATGACCTAATTGATGTTATTGAAGGAAACAAAAAGTACTTACCAGCAATTACTTGCATCACAAAATCAGACTTACTTACAAAAACAGAACTAAAAGCTCTAAAAAAAGAACTAAAGGCCGACATCGCCATCTCCACTCATCAAAACCTCAACATAGAAAAGCTAAAAGACCTAATTTTCGACAAACTAGATTTCATGCGTATCTATCTAAAAGAACCAAGAAAAGAAGCAGATATGAAAGAGCCATTAATCATCACAAGGGGCTCAAAAATAAGAGACGTCTGCACAAAACTCCACAAAGATTTCGTAAAAAAGTTCAAATTCGCTAGAGTCACAGGTCCTAGTGCCAAATTTAAAGCTCAAAGACTGATGTTGGATCACAAACTAAAAGACGAAGACATTCTAGAACTGCACATTCATTAATATAAAACAACAAAACAAACTCAATCAACATACATTAACAAAGAAAAAATTAACCAAAAATAACTTTCAAAACAATCAAGCAACTCTCCTTTTACTTCCACTACTACGATTAAACAAGTAAACAACTCCTCTTTCTTCTTCAATATAGCATTTATCGTTCTTATTTTTAGAACTAAGTCCAGGAATATCTTGAGCTCCAAACACAGAATGGATCAAGAAATCCATTTCCTCACTATCAAAAGCCTTGTTATGATCAAAACGCATTCCTAAGACAACACAAGCCAAACTCTTCCTTAAAAAATCAATATCTTCTTTTCTAGAAGAAAATAAGTGCGGAATCAAAACTCCAGAATTTAATGGTAGTTTAATAGGCTTACTTCCTTTAGGCAAAGTGTTCTTAATAATTTGTCTTATGTCAAGAAGCGTCTGTGAAATAGCATGTAAAAAAACTGCTTTAACCTTTGCAGGGCTCATATTTTTCATCAGATCTAAATAATCAATCGCATTCAAAGTTTTTCTACGATATCCAACACCCCTCCAAAGAAGAGGATGCTTTTTCATATATGCGGCAACAACATAACTTGTCTGCACACTAGATCTAGAATTTCCAACTGGCACACCAATTAGGTCAAATCCACTAACAAAAGATGTTCCACCTAAGATTTTACTATGAAATCTACTAATAGGACGACTAACCGAAGGTATCAAATGTTTATCATGAAAAGATATCCTATTTGATTGAAATTGATGTGCCAAAGAGAACTGAAAAAAATTATTTTCCTTTGCATATTTGGCACAATACTTGACCGTTTCCAAGTTAACAGATATTCTACCGTTAGAAGGAACATGCCTATCAACAGTTAAACTATGGTAATATTCATTATTCCCTCTTTCTATAACAATATGTTTACTTTTTTCAGAATCATAATAACTAAATTCACAACTTCCATCAACAACTCTCACATTAAGACTAACTCTTTTCCCTAATACTTCAACCTTAGAATAAAGTTCATCAGCATAAATCTTAGCAGCCAAAAAAGCTTTTTTCACAAAATCATATTTCTCCATCCACAAACCATACATTGTTCTAACAGATAACAACTCAAAAATGAATTGAGCAGTAGCTTCTTCTCCAACCCTCATATCTCTAATACATGCTTCTGGAAATTGGTCCTTCGTATCTGCAAAATCAACACGTTTGCCATACTTCAATAAGGAATCCATAGAAAACAAAATCATCCCACTAAATTTACCTTTAGGTTTCCAGGCTCTTTTTTCTCTAACTGTACTAAGTGCATATGCACTCCATTCCTTATAATCTTGAAAACCAACTGAAATCCCATCTCTAAGCCTTATCACATCATGATTTTTCGAACTAAAATATTTACCCTTCTTATTCAAAGTATCAAGTGGACTAGAGAATCCAGCATCTTTTAATATATAAGCAAGATTCTCTTTAGGAAAAAAGTGACTTGCCCATCCAGGATAAACAAATGAAGGAGCTGCCTGAACATTCAGCACAACTTTAGCAGATTTAAACTTAGGCCCAAACAAAATCACACTATCAGTAGGAACACGAAACTGCAATCGACACAACTGCTCAAAATCCTTAGGAGTCAAAACTTTCAAAAAATATTTTTTATATCCCAAAAGCAATTTTACCCACATTCTTGCTAGTGCACTTGCACCTTCCCAACTAAAAGTACTGTTTTTCGAATACCTTCCATGTTTATAGTTCATCTTACTCGTATCAAGACGCCTCTCCAAGAAATACTTCATTGCAGGAACTGACTTTACATGTACAGTTTTAATGGCACATTCTCGCAATTTTCCAGATAACCTCAGAACAATAGCATGCTCAGACCTAAACCGATCATGACTCTCAAACTCTTTTTTAATCTTAGCAATCTCAGCCTTCAACTCACGAATCAGAACTAAAAGTCCCATAGCAGCTGCATGCGCTTGTCCTTCAACTTCTCTAGCACCAGCAGCATCTTTAGCAGAAAGCTTCCCAGACAACTCCCCACCATAAAAAGATAATTCTTTAACTAAAGTATTGGTATAAACTTGAATTTTCAAAGAAAAATTAAGTATTTTGGTCATATCTTTAGACTCAACATGTCCCTTAAGTTCTTTGATATCCTTCAAAACTCTCTCAGAATACCTTTCACTTCTTCTTTCTTCCCGCCCAATTCTCCGAACTAAAGATTTTATTTCACTAAAATGTTTATCAATCTCTGAAACATGATTCCCAACACTTTCACCATCACCATCAACCATAGCACTAGACAAACCTTCAACCTTCCCTTCAGCTAAAATAACAGAAGAAAGCATCTGTTCTAATCTGCCTAGCAGATCTATCTGCAAAAGCAATTCATGCTCTTCTCTCAAAACATCAGCAGATAATTTCTTACCAACAAATTTAGTCCTAGTCACCATCCTTTAAAATCATAAAATAAAAAGACTCATATAAACATATCTAAAAACAAGCACAAAAAACGCCAAGATTCTTATAGAAAACCTCTTTTTCAACACTCATGTGCGCTATAACTGGTATCTACAACAAAGAACAAGCAAGTAAACTAGTAGCGAAAGCCCTAAAAGTCATGCAAAACCGAGGTAAAGATGCTACAAACACCAAGCAACTTTCAGAAACCAGTGCCATTGGCCACAACTTACATGCAATCGTAGGCCACACCGAGCAACCAATAGAAAACAAAGCAAACAATTCAATCCTAGTAGCCAATTGTGAGATCTACAATTGGAAACAATTAAACAAATCCCTAAAAAAACCAACAAAAAACGATGCAAAAACCCTCATCAACTTCTTAGACACACTAAAAATAACAAAAAAAGGCCTAAAAGACATAACTAAATTAGAACAATTGGACGGAGTTTACGCTTTCGCTTACCAAAGAGACAACAAAATCGTCCTAGCAAGAGACATTTTGGGCGTAAAACCCTTATTCTACACTTTATCAAAGACTAGCAGCAAACAAAAAGCAGCAAAAGAAACAAGTTTCGCCTTCGCTTCAGAAAAAAAGGCTCTAATAAAAATAGGATTCGATGAAGCAAACATAAACGAACTAAATCCAAGACATTTACTAACATACAACATAACTACGAGCACCCTAACCACTACCAAAAGACCATTCTTCAATATCACCAAAGAAACCAAAGACTCCTTAAACAAAATCAAACAAACAACAAAACAATTACTAAACCAAGCAATAGAAAAACGAATACCTAACTTAACAAATAAAGACAAAACAATCACCAAACCAACCGCACAACCACACAAAATAGCATTACTCTTCTCAGCAGGGGTAGATTCCACCTACATTGCATTGAAACTAAAACAAAACAAAATTCCTTTCACTTGCTACGTAACTGCAGTAGAAGACAAAGACAAAACAAAAGAGCCAGAGGACTTAATCAATGCCAAAAAAGCAGCAAAACTCCTAGACTTAGACTTAAAGATAGTCAAAATTACCTTAAAACAGATCCCTAAATATCTAAAAACAATCGTCCCACTAATCGAAGACACTAACGTAGTTAAAACCTCAGTAGCCCTAACTTTCTACGCAGCAGCAAAGGCAGCCAAAAAAGACAATCACAAAATAATTTTCTCAGGCTTAGGTAGCGAAGAAATTTTCGCCGGCTACAACAGACACCTACAAACAAATAAAGAAAACATCAACAAAGAATGCTTATCAGGCTTAAGAAAAATCTACGAACGTGACCTTTACAGGGATGACACAATTACTATGCACAACAATTTAGAACTAAGGCTACCATTCCTAGACAAAGAACTAACAGAATATGCACTCAAAATCCCATCAAAATACAAAATCAGATATATCAAACAAACAACCAGCAAAAAAAACAATCAAAAAAGCAAAGAAAAAACCAATCAACCAAACACTCAAAAAAGCACAATCACAAAATGGATTTTAAGACAAGTAGCCCTAGAGGAAGGAATGCCAAAAGCTTTCGCAAATAGAAAAAAGAAAGCAGCCCAATATGGTTCAAGGACCCAGCACGCCCTAAAGAAACTAACAACCCAAAGCAACCAAAAAACCACCAGCGAATATCTCTCCCAATTCTACCAAAACAAAGAAGGCAAAAAACACAATTTAAAACTAGGCATTCTCACTTCAGGCGGAAAAGACTCAATCTCAGCTGCCTTGATCATGCACAAACAAAACTACAAATTACACTGCCTAATCAACATGCAATCAGAAAATGAAGATTCATATATGTTTCAATCTGCAGGAAAAAACATCATTCCCCTTCAAGCCAAAGCCATGAATCTACCATTAATCACACAAACAACCAAAGGAGAAAAAGAAACTGAACTAGAAGATCTAAAGCAAGCCATCAAAAAAGCAAAAAACACCTACAACATAGATGCTATCGTAACCGGCGCCCTTTTCTCTAGCTACCAAAGAGATAGAATTGAAAAAATCTGCGAAGAACTAAACCTAAAAATCTTCAGTCCTTTGTGGCATAAACCCCAAGATATTCACATGCAAGAATTAATAAAAAACAACATAAAAGCAATAATCTGTAAAGTAGCAGCTGACGGCCTAACAAAAGATCACTTAAACAAAAAAATAGACCAAAACCTCATAAAAGAACTAAAAAAGACTCCCATGGTCAATGTAGCTTTTGAAGGTGGAGAAGCAGAAAGCCTAGTATTAGACTGCCCCTTATTCAAAACCCACAAAATAATTTTAGAAAAAACAAAAAAAGTCATGGACAGCACTCACAGCGGCGAACTAAAAATATTAAAAGCAACCCTAGTTCCAAAGTAAAAACCTTTCTTTTCCCCATGAACATCAACTTTTATACATTTAACATATCAATTTTCACTCAAAGCAATCAATCAACATCTGTTCGTTATCAAGCGCTAAGGGAACATCAAGCGCATCATCCTTCTCAAACCATTTAAGTGAATCGCTAGTCTCTACAGAAGACTCAGAAACTTTAACTTCAAACAGTAAAGGAACACAACGTTTTCCAGGGTGACGTTCAATTTCATCATAATATTCCCCAGTAAATGATATTGTCTTTATAAACTCCTTTCCAAGAACACCTGCTTTCTCAAGCACCACTCGAATCACTGCATCTTTAACAAGCTCATCTTCTCCAACAAAAGACCCAAACAATTCCCATTTCTCAGGCTCAGAACTACGAACACGTAAAAGGACTTTATCATTACTTTCATTAATCACAACGCATGCAACAGCTAACATCTCTAAACACCTCACAAATTAATTCTAATATCACTTCCAGATACAACACTTTTTATACTTTTTCCCAGACCCGCAAAGACATATCTCATTCCTTCCTTGTTTTTCCTTAACTTCAATTTCATAATTTTTAAACATATCATAATGCCTCTTAAGCCTCTCAACATAAGCTTCATCACTCAAAATCCGACTCTCAAATAGTTCTAAAAACCTATTTGCATATCTTCTTTGTATTTGTCCAAGTTCTAAACTAGGGCCTTTCATAATAACAGCACTCTCTTGATCACCATGCGCCCATTCTTCATAAAAAGACAAATCTTCCCAGCCAAAACCAATACTAGCAAACCTATCTCCATTTAAATTAGTGACATTAATATAGACTCTTCTGCAGTCACATTTCTTATCGCAGCAATAACTTTCTTCAAAACCATATCTTCCTTCTGGGACTCCTACACTCTCCTCATCTATAACGACCATAGACCTAGTTTCTTTTTCAGCTAATTTCGGAAACCGATCATAAAATCTAATAATTTCCATTTTAAAAACACCTCACAAACTCAATATAGAAAATTTAAATTATAAAAATTAATCTACTCTAAAAAACACACCTCACAAAATACAACTCTGAAATTCTAAAAAAACAAAAAACCTTTATAAACTTTAAGAAACTAAGGCTCTGTAGAAACCCTCTCGGGGGCGCCTCCGCAAAAAGAGACTATCTTCGCTAGAGCTTAATCAAACGACCTGAGCCGTTTAGGCGAACGCGAAGAAGAGCCTATTCAACCTCGCCCCGAATTGAGGGTTTCTACAGAGCCGAAACTAACAACCATCAAAGAGGTGGTACTCAAGTGGTATTTACAAGCAGAATTACAAGAAAACTTTCTATCATAATCACAACTATTTTCCTATTAGTTTTACTAAGTCTATCAGTTCAGGCGTTCGAATTCAACGGTACAATTGTAGACCTTGAAGGTAATGCAATTAATGACACTCTAATTAATATCACATTAAGAAATTCAGACTTCTCTATAAATAGTTATGAATCAAATTATTCTAATGCATCTGGATGGTTCAATATCAACATAACAAGCATTACAAACGGATTTTATGACATTGAAATGACTTTTACAAACAACACTACTAGCTCAGTTCAATATGTGGGTTCAAGTTTACCTTCTTTCCCGGCGCAAGTTATTCAAGAAATATCTGGGACAACTTTTTACTTACAACCAGCAGGAACAATCAATATAACAGCGATAAACTCTACTGGAGACAGAATAGGTTTTTGGTACCAAGTAAAGGATCAAAGATTAGGTTATCCTATAAAAGAAGATTTTGATACCAGAACAAATGAAACACAAATAGTTCTCCCAAGAGATAGAAATTATTCAATAATGATTTATCCTGATGAAAGTATGCCAGTAAGTTTCGATTGGAACAATTTCACAGCAGATGAATCATACAACATTACTAGCACAAATTTATCTCATTATAACAATGCAACTAGAACATTACATTACCAGTTTAATACAACTATGAATTTTGTCCCAGTTTCAGGATATATTAACTACACCGGTGTAGATGAATGGGACGAATTTACAGTTATAGCTTATTTAGAAGAACCAGGCGATATGATTCATGCAAATTATGGTGACATGCCATACAACATTAGTGGGATGCTTGGCGAAGGTGCTAGCGATGTATTTAATCTCTCTGATGGTTTTTACAATATGACTTTACCTGAAACTCCAGCAGAAACTTCTTCAATGCTTTTATTCGCAACAGCAAGAAATGATAGCATTTATTATGGTGGGTTTAGGAATATAACTAGTGTAGGTTCAGGTATAGAAAGTTTCAATTTTAGTGACATGACTCCAATGCCGGGGGTCGAGGGAAACATCTCTTTAATGACTGTAACTGGCGGAGATTTCAACGCTTCAGCCAGTAGACAAAACTTTACTTTAGTAAACGAAACAGGCGATCCTTTAAGCAATGTTGGAGCACACATCGAAGTAGTAGTTGATTATTCAGATTATGGTGCAAAGGAATTCACTTGGATGTTTAACATAGAACAAGGAGGAGAAACTAGTTTTTACGTTCCACTCCTAAACACAACTGGAATCAAAGAAATCAATGTTTATGCTAGTGGTGGACAAGTGGAATATGCTCCAAAAAGAGCCGAATATGATCTTTCAGATATTCAATCTGCACAAAATATCAACTTAACATCCTTCAATCCAGGAGATGTTGATGGTGCAGAGATTGGGGAAGACATTAGTATTGCTTTACTAACATCAAACGCAACTTGCGATTATCCGGAACCAAAAACAGATTGTTTCATTGGTGGTGACACAGACGGTTCAAGTTTCGACCACGAAGGTGATGGTGGCGAGGATGATTTTAATCCAATGAGTGCTATGATTGGCGGTGGTAAACTAAGCTTCCGTATGGGATTGCTATCAAGCGGAATAATGGTTCATTATGTAAACGTAGACATGCTAGCTTCCGGACCTCCAGATGCTCTTTTTGAAGACTCCACTAGCGAATCAACAGGAGATTCTTATGAATCAGCATTAAAATTCGGTTCAGGCGGTCCAACATTGTATGATTATGTACTAATTTCCATGCCTTATACTGAAGGTGGATCATCAAACACAGGTTTAGATGAAGATCAAGACATCAATATTTCAATCCCAATCTTTTACGATGATGATTGGAATATAATTTGGAATGTAAGCACAAATGGAACAGACGCAGCAGCTTTAGCTGGGAATTATTCACATTATTCTGCACATCAAACAGAGTGGGGATATCTTATGAACGAATCAACTTGTGTAACAAATCAGTCAAACATGAATTACACAAATCCTTGCTTTGTGAACACATCAGCAAACCAACTTTGGCTAAGACTACCTCATTTCTCCGGTACAGGACCTCAAATTAGTGGAACTGTAGCAACTAGCAGCAGTAGTAGTTCTAGTTCCAGCAGCAGCTCATCCAGTAGTTCAAGTAGTGGAAGTGGAAGTGGTGCAGCAACAACAAGTTCAGAAGGATCTTCAACAAAGGTAGTTTGGTCTACAATCACTGAAAGTGAATCAACAACAATGGAAGTAACTGACGAAGCTTTAGGTATCACAAACATCGTCTTCTCAACAACAGAAACTGTTTATGGTGGATGGATGCAAGTAAAAAAAGTAGATTATCTTCCAACAGATATAAAGAGCCTAGATTCTGACGAAACACCAATCTTCAAAACTTTAGAGATTACTAAGAATGAAAACGCTTTCACAGACGATTCATTTGAAAGCATAGAAATTCAGTTCCAAGTAACTCAAGAATGGCTAACAGAAAACGACTTAAACAAAGAAGAGGTTTCTTTATACAGGTTCGTAGACGATGAATGGACAGAACTTGAAACAAGCTTCACAAGAAGTGATGGTGAACATATAAGTTACAAAGCAACAACTCCTGGTTTTAGTTACTTCACAATTGCTGCAAGTTCAGAGCAGCAAGAACAAGTTGAAGAAACAATTACTGAAACAGAACCTGTAGTTGATGAAGAAACAACAAATCAACTTGTAGAAGAAGTAGCAGAAGAACCAAAAGACAATAATACTACCAAGAAAATTTTAGTTGGAATAGCAATTATCCTTGTAATTTTCTTGTTATGGTTCTTTCTAAAACCTTCTCCTAAACAGAAGAGAAATTCCAAGAGACGCTAATATTTTCTTTTTTCCCCATTTTCTATTTTCCTAATAAAAAGTTATTAATAATATTAATCTCCAAGTAAAAAACTAAAACAAACCTTAGTATGGGGCAATGTTTTTAAATAGCTGTTTATCCTTCCTAGATCAACGATGTTAGAGAAAGGGACAATAACAGTTCTTCAAAAGGAAAAATTTTGGGAACAAAAACTAGAAAAGGCCAATATTCAGGCCGAAGAAAGGCAAATTCAAGCTGAAATTACAGCTAAACAGAACGCTGAAACAATCATAAAAGATGCAAAAACAGCTGCCCAAAAGATAATTGATGACCAAAAACAGATTTCTGACCAAAAATACGAAAATCTCAAAAATCAAGGTGAAAAGTACGCTCAAAAGACCCTAAACCTTAAAAACAAGAGCAAAACATTAGCCCAAGAAATATTCTTAAAATTATTAGATGAGGAAAAAACAACTTAAAATGAGAACAAAAAGACTATACAAACTCCTCATCTTTGGTAAACAAAAAGAGAAACTTGAGGCAATAGACACCTTGCAGCACTTAGGAGCCCTTCATATTACTAAAGCTGACAAGAAACTGATCGACCAAATGGAGCAAGATGAGAGTCTTCCAGAAGTTGATGAAATAAGCCATCTTCTACTAAAGCTTCAGTACATCGCAAAAGCTACAGACATCGACAACAGTTTCTATTTGGAAGGCCTTCCACCTGCAGACAAAGTCCTAAACCAATCAAGAGATTTCATAAAAATCCATCTAGACAAAATAACTAACTTAGCCAACATTAAAAAAGAGATCACCAAAAGCAAAGAAAAGTTCCAAGCACAATTATCTTTACTAAACAAAATTCCATTTAATATCAAAAAAGAACATGCTAAAGACAAATCACACTTTTTCTTCACTTCAACTAAAAAGATCAAAAACATCAAAGCTTTACACTTAAAAAAGATAATTAACCAAGCAGAAAGCCAAAAATTATACTATTACCATGCTAAAATAGATGAAGGTAAAAGAAATCAAGCAAAAGACGCTCTTAAAAACAGCCAAAGTAAAAAACTAAGCCTTTCATTTATAAATCACGATACTAAACACGAAAAAGACATTTTAAACAGTAAAATAACAAAAACAAAAGAAAAATTAGATCATGTTGACAAAGAATTGTTCAAGAAAATCAACGGAAAACAATCCAAAATCAAGTTTTTAATCGCCTCACTATTAAATTACAGAGAACAATACAACATCACTGGAAATTTCACTAAATCAAAGAATTTCTTTGCACTTCAAGGTTTTTGTGAAGGTAAAGATGTAAACAGAATAAAAGACGCACTCCCAGATGCTAGCATCTACGTATCTGTAGCAAAAAAAGGTGCTCCAACAAAACTAAAAAACGGCCCTTTTTCAGAAAACTTCGAATTAATTACTAATATGTTCGGAACTCCAAGTTACGGACTAATTGATCCAACTAAATTAGTAACATTTTTCTTCCCATTCTTTTTCGGTTTCATGCTAAGTGACATTGGTTACGGCCTTTTACTCTTACTAGCAGTAATCGGTTTACACTTACATTTTAAAGAGAAATTCAAAAGAGGTACAGCTATTTTCGGAACCTCTGCTATCTCTTCAATAATTTTCGGAGCCTTTTTTGGTTCATTTTTCGGAAACCTAATTCCAATAGACCCATTACTAATCGATGGCTTCCAAGGCTCATTTAACATCCTAAAAATTGCTCTAGCAATAGGATTGTTCCACATCAATTTAGCTTTAGTTTTAAACATCTACCAACTAATCTTAAAACGGGTAGATTCATTCGAACTTTTCCTAAGTGGCGCACCATACATCCTTTTACAACTAGGCGTAGTTGCCTTAATCATCCAAAGCTACGTAGTAGCAATAATCCTACTTGGCCTAACCGTATTCGCACTTATAAAGAAAAAAGGCATTTTTGGGATAATGGACATAACAGGCTTCTTCGGTCTTTGGTTTAGTTACGCAAGACTCCTAGCTCTAAGTCTAGCAACAGCAGGAGTTGCCTTAGCTATCAACATCATTGCAGAAAAGGCACTTACTTTCGGCGCAATCGGTTTCGTTTTATGGCTAGCAATCTTAGTCTTCGGTCACTTATTCAACTTCGCATTAAACATTTTAGGTTGCACTGTACATTCAGCAAGACTACATTATGTTGAATTTTTCAGCCTATTTTTCGAAGGCGAGGGTCATCCTTTTAAAGCATTTAAGGTTCAAAAGGATCTAGAAAAGAGCGAAGACTCTTAATAAAAAACAAAATTAAAACAAATTCAAATTAATATAAAACAAATAAAAAATAAAACAATAAAGACAAAAAAATATAATTAATCAACCAATATATGGAGGACAAATAAATGGTAACAGATATGACAACAGGACTAATTGCAATCGGTGCAGGTATTGCTATCGGATTTGCAGCTTTAGGTTCCGGTATCGGTCAAGGTATCGCTTCAAGCGCTGCCGCAGGAGCTACTGCTGAGAACGAAAAACTCTTAGCTAAGATGCTTGTATTCGCCGCTTTGCCAGAAACCCAAGCAATTTATGGTTTCGTTATCGCTATCTTGCTACTGTTCGTTTTTGGAGCCTAATTTTTTTAATTTTACATCCAAAACAACATAGCATAGATAACATAACAACATAACAACATAATAACATAATAACACAAATACAAAACCAAAAATGCTTATTTTTCTAAGGAAAAATTAGCTAAGGATGCTTGGTGAAAACCAAGTCTCGAAAATAAGTTTGAGGATAAATTAAGTGAATGAATATGATTGTTCGTGACAAAAGTTCGGAACTTGAAGCTTACTTGAAAAGCTTTTACGAGGATACTCTTAGCCAAATAGAGGAAGACTCAACTCATCAAGAAGCGCTAGCTCTAAAAAACAGTAAAGATGATGCAAATATTAAAGCAAACATTATCACAAGCAAAGCAAAAAAGCAAGCTAAAAGCTACGATTTAATGCAACAATCATCTGGCAGATTAGAGGCTCAACGAAAAAAGCAAGAAGCTCAAATTGAACTTATAAACAAAGTAAGGGAAGACATAATAAATTTAGCAAAAAACATGTCAAATACTCAAAAACAAGCCTTTTTTAAAGCCCTAAAAAAGACAATTGAGACTCAGATCACAAGTCACGGTTTCAAAAAACAAGATTTCGTTTTTTCTTGCCCAAAAGAAGTCAAATTAGAAGGCTGCAAATCAGAACTAGAAAACCTAGCAATTGAAGCAAAATCAGAAACAGTCAATTTCAAAGTAGGCTTAACAGAACTGATTCAAGCAAAGCAAGACGAAATAAAAAAGCACATTCTAAGATACATAGAAGATCACATCGAAGAATAATCAATCAAACACAACAACACAACAACAAAATGGAATTACAAATACTCATCCTCTTAACTGGCATTTTACTAGTGGGCACTGTGGCGCTAATTCCAATTTTCATGACAGTTAGCAAAATTTACCCTTTCGCTTACGCAAATGCTAGAATCCGGGCCATGCGTGCAAGGCTTCTAAAAAAAGAAGATTTCAACGAATTACTCTTGAAACCATACAATGAAGCAATTTATACTTTAGAAAAAAAGCATTACCCTCAATTAAGTAAATATTTAGGTGCAGATTTCACATACGCAAGCGTAGATAAGGCCTTAAGAAGCTCAGTAATCGAAGACCTCTCAAAAGTTCTAGCAATAGCTCCAGAACAAAGCAGAAAATTCCTTCAAACAGTTTTGGAACAGTACGATGTTGGAGATATAATGACTCTTATCAGAACTCATAATGCAAAGGGCGAGCTAAAAACCAAAGATCTAGTAAATATCACCAAAATTTTCAGTAAAGAATTTGTTCAAAGAGGAAATTTCACATTAGAATCAATCCATAATGAACTTAAAGGAACACCTTTTCAAGATGTTTTAGAAAAACACATGGATCAAATAAGACGTGGAGAATTCACCAGCTTCGAAATTGAACTAAAAATATTATATTTTAGAAGATTATTACATTTCGCACAGAGTCAAGAGGCAAAATTGTACGTTAAAAAGCTTATCGACAGTCGTAACATTGGCCTAGTATTGAAAGGTTCAAAAGCCTTAATTGAAGGCGGTAGAATTCCATTAGAAGCATACTCAGGAATCAAGAACCCAGAACAATTAACAAAACTCTTAAACGATCACAGTTACAAAATAACTCAAAAAGAACCAGCTAAGATTGAAAAAGAGTTCCACACTCTCTTGTTAAGATATGCAGAAAATCTTCTAGCAAAAGACCCTTTAAGTGAAGCAAGCCTTATTGGTTTCATAGCTCTAGACAAAACAATCCACAGAAACGTAAACATCCTACTTAAAA
Source organism: uncultured Methanosarcinales archaeon (assembly GCA_964527395.1). Lineage (GTDB taxonomy): Archaea > Nanobdellota > Nanobdellia > Woesearchaeales > GW2011-AR9. The sequence goes on along the minus strand of CAZGQD010000023.1, from coordinate 6,248 downwards.
TGAAATCTCACAACTTTCCAAAAGAAAAAATCCAAGAGGTGCTAGCAATATGATTAGTGTATTGGGCTTCGAGGACGACGTAATAGCTCTTTCTCTTAGCGGCGTTAGCCAAATAATTGAAGTTACAAATGGCACAACAAGTGAGCAAACTAAAGAGCACCTAAAAACATTAGCAAATCAAGGCACAAAAACAGTATTTATTAGCCAAAAGCTTTTAGAACAGCTAACAAATAAAGAAAAAAAACAATTCAAATTATACTTAATTGAGATTCCAAAAGAGTTTCAAACTGTTGGACTAGAAAAAATAGACAATTTAGCAAGAGAAACCCTTGGTATCAGCTTAAAATAATCAACAAATCACACTATAAAGAAGAAGAAAGAATAAATTCAAGGAGCATTAAAAATGGCAAAAACAAAATCAGAGAATAATAATAACAAAGGAACAATCCAAAGAATCTCAGGTCCGGTTGTATACGCAAAATTAGACGCAGCTGTAAATGACTTAGTTCAAGTTGGAAACCAAGGCCTAATGGGTGAAGTAATTCAACTAGAAAAAGAATCAGCAGTAATTCAAGTTTATGAAGACACAGTAGGTCTAACTCCTGGAGAACCAGTAACAAACACCAAAAAACCATTAAGCGTAGCTTTAGGTCCAGGCCTATTAGGCGGTGTTTTTGATGGAACTCAAAGACCTCTTCAAGTTATTTCAGATAGTCACGGTATCTTCGTTCCAAAAGGTGTCAATGTAGAACCACTGGACATGAAAAAGAAATGGGACTTCAAAGCCACAGTAAAAAAAGGTGACACAGTTTCAGAAGGTCAAATTATTGGTGAAGTAAAAATAAATCCAGTTATTAGTCACAAAATCATGGTTCCAATAGGAATTAATGGAAAAGTAGACAAAATAGCAAGTGGATCATTCACCAACGAAGATACAATTGCTACAATTAACAAAACTCCAATCACGATGGTCCAGCATTGGCCAGTAAGAATTCCAAGAAAAATTGAACAAAAACAAGGTGTTCATAGGCCCTTAATTTCTGGTCAAAGAATTTTAGACTTTTTCGCTCCAGTAGCAAAAGGAGGGGTAGCAGCAATTCCAGGTCCATTCGGCTCGGGAAAATCGGTAACTCAACAGCAACTAGCAAAATGGTGTGACGCAGATATTATTGTTTACATTGGTTGTGGAGAAAGAGGTAACGAAATGACTGAAGTTTTAACTGAATTTCCTCATTTAAAAGATCCAAAATCAGGACAGCCTTTAATGAGTAGAACAATTCTAATCGCAAACACATCCAACATGCCAGTAGCAGCAAGAGAATCTTGTGTATACACTGGAATCACAATCGCAGAATACTTCAGAGACCAAGGTTACTCAGTAGCTCTAATGGCAGACTCAACCAGCCGTTGGGCAGAAGCAATGAGAGAAATAAGTGGACGTCTAGAAGAAATGCCAGGAGAAGAAGGTTACCCAGCTTACCTCAGTAAGAGACTAGCAGAATTTTACGAACGAGCAGGTTATGTTAAAGCTTTAAGTAAAAAAGAGGGTAGCATTACTGTAGTTGGTGCAGTTTCCCCTCCAGGTGGAGACTTCAGTGAGCCAGTAACTCAAAACACCTTACGTTTAGCAAAATGCTTTTGGGCTCTAGATGCAAACTTAGCAAATAAAAGACATTACCCTGCTATCAATTGGCTACGTTCATACAGTCTATATAATACAATCACGGATGCTTGGTACAATGAAAACATCGCAAAAGATTGGGGATCAATGAGAGAGCGTATGCATAAAATAATGCAAGAAGAAGCACAACTACAAGAAATAGTTCAATTAGTAGGTATAGACTCATTACCAAAAGACCAACAACTACTATTGTTCGCAGCAAGACTAATCAGAGAAGACTTTTTGCAACAAAACGCTTTTCATGAAGAAGACACTTTCTGTCCTCTAGAGAAACAAGCAACTATGATTAGAATCATCTTCAAGTTTTACGACTTAGCAAAAGAGTTAATAGAAGATCTAAATTTGGACAAACTAAGAGAAACGCAAGGTATCCAAGAGATAGGCCAGCTAAAATACCGTCATAATGACACTTTCCTAAACAAAAAACACGAAGCTGTAGAAAAAGAAGTCATAAAACTAATAGAAAAGGCATTAGAAAGCTGCAAAGAATAAACAAAATAACTAAATAACAACAACAAAATAACAAAAATAATATTAAAATTAACACATCGAGGTCAAAAAATGACAAAAGCAAACGTTCAACCATGGTATAAAACAACATCCTCCTTAAAAGGCCCTTTGCTAGTAGTAGAAAACGTAAAAGGCGTTTCTTACGGAGAAATATGTAAAGTAAAATCTACAGACGGCAAAGAGATCATCGGTCAAGTCTTAGACACTTCTAAAGACAAAGCTGTAGTCCAACTATTCGAAAACAGTATGGGCTTAGATTTAAAGTCCCAAGTTCAGTTCACTACAAAACCAGCAACTATTGGTGTTAGCAAAAAGATGCTAGGAAAAATCTTTGACGGTATGGGAAGACCAAAAGAAAAGTTCACTTACGCTCCAAAAAAATACTTGGACGTTAACGGTTCCGCAATCAACCCAGCTTCACGAAGAAGCCCAAGTGACTTCATCCAAACAGGAATCAGCACCATAGATTGTATGACAACCTTAGTACGGGGCCAAAAACTCCCAATTTTCAGTGCAGCAGGTCTCCCTCATAATGAACTTGCAGCTCAGATTGTAAGGCAAGCAAGCGCAGGTGGTGAAGATTTCGCTATTGTATTCGCTGCTATGGGTATCACTTACGAAGAAGCACGATATTTCATGGAAGACTTCAAGAAAACTGGCGCACTAGAAAAGGCAGTAGTTTTCATGAACTTAGCAAACGATCCAAGTGTAGAAAGAATTATTACACCAAGAGTGGCTCTAACAACAGCAGAATACCTAGCTTTCGATTTAGACATGCACGTACTAGTAGTCTTAACAGATTTCACTAACTATTGTGAAGCTTTAAGAGAAGTTGCAGCTGCAAGAAACGAAGTACCAGGAAGAAGAGGATATCCAGGTTACATGTATACTGATTTGGCTGCAAGTTACGAACGTGCAGGGATGGTAAAAGGCAGCAAAGGTTCAATCACCCAAGTTCCAATCTTAACTATGCCTGCTGGTGATAAAACTCATCCAGTACCTGACTTAACAGGTTATATCACAGAAGGCCAAGTAGTTCTTGACGCAGCACTACACAAAAAAGGAATAAGCCCTCCAGTTAACCCCTTACCATCATTAAGCCGATTAATGAATTCCGGTATTGGTAAAGGCAAAACAAGAGAAGACCACAGTAGTGTAGCAGATCAGATGTATGCAGCTTATGCAAGAGCATTAGAATTAAGACAACTAGTTTCTGTAGTAGGAGAATCCTCTTTAAGCGAGACTGACCAAAAATACTTAAGATTTGGAGAAGCCTTCGAAGACAAGTTCATTAACCAAGGTAATTACACCAACCGAACTATCAAAGAAACCCTAAAGCTAGGTTGGGAACTTATGACTATCTTACCAAAGTCCGAACTAAAGAAAGCCAAGAAAGCCTTCATAGAAAAATACTTACCAGAAAAGAAGTAAGTATCAACAAAAAGCATAACCACAAAATCATCCTCAATCAAAAAGAGCATAACTGTCTCTTCAGGGGATGGTGGGTGGGCAGAATAGCACAAAAGAATACTATAAAACCGGCATTTTTCAAGCGGCGACTTGAAAAATATCTAGCCGTGTTTTGTCTGGGGTGCGGCTCTGACAGTTATGCTCTTTTGATATAAAACAAAAATACATTCAAACAAAATCAGGAATAAGAATCAATGGCAGAACCAACCAGTGCAACAAGAAGCGAGTTACTCAAAGTAAAGGCTCAAAAGAAACTAGCTATTAAGGGCCACAGCCTTCTAAAAAGAAAACGTGACGCATTAATCAGAGTTTTCTTCGAGAAAATCCAAGAGTATAAGGTTCTAAAAAAGCGTACCTTAAACCAGCTTCAAGAAGGCTACGACTCTGTTAGAATCGCCCAAGGTGTAAGTGGTGTAAACAGAGTAAAAGGCCTAGCATATTCCATGACTCCAAGTTTCAATATCGTTGCCAGTAAACAAAACCTTATGGGTGTAAAAGTACCAAAGTTTGAACTAAAAGATTTGGGCGTACAACTAAACTCATCCTTAATTGGAACATCCTACTACGTTGAAGAAGCTAGACTTACTTTCGTTAAAACCGTACCAGATTTAGTACGTTTGGCAGAAGTCGAACAAGTTATTTTCACTTTGGCAGAAGAAATCAAGAAAACAAAACGAAGAGTTAACGCACTAGAATACATCAAAATCCCTGAAATCGAAGGCATTGAAAAACACATCAAAGACCGATTAGCTGAAGTAGAACGTGAAGCTTTCTTCCGATTAAAGAACGTAAAAAAGAAGCTAGAGGCAGCTCATAAATTAGAACAACAACAAAGAAAAGCCTCAGCCTAAACCAAAGCTTCAACCTAAAAAACTTAACAAACCGATCAACTTCAATCTTTTCTACTCCTCAAAAAAGTCGCCAAAATTGCTGTTAAATCCAAAAAGCAGCCAATTTTGGCCTCTAAACAGCAAAAGCAGGCAAATATGGCCGTTAAAAGCCAAAACTTGGTGAGTATACGAACCAAGTCCCAAGATGCAGAATCAAAGATTCTGCGACAGGAAATTTCCAAATTTCCTAGCACAAGCGCAGCGGTCGCGGACAGAAGCTCAAAATTACCGATTTAGCGAAAAAACAGCCAATTTTGACGACTAGAAGCTAAAAGCAGGCAAAAACAGACGTTAAATTGAAAAAGAAAGCAATTTTGACCGTTAAAGATGAAAACAAAAACCCAAGAATCTCAACAAACAGAACCCACAACCCCATCCAAACTAGACACTCTAATAAAGAACCTAGAATCAAAGGCACTAACTTGGTGGAAAGTTCCAAAGAATAAACTCTTAGCTATGCGAATAGTACTTTTCATAGCCAATTTCTTATTGATGTTAGGGATATTCATATTCATCTATCTAAACTTCATTGAGTGAATCACAATAAAAGTTAAATAAACTAACTTCTTACAAAACAACATGGAATACGATACAGGTAAGGATATAGCTGCATACAATACTGATTTAACTAAAGGAAAACTTGCAAAATTAGATGCTGACTACGTTATTTACAGTAAAGGAAAAATAGTAGCAGAAGTAATTGGTGGAGACATGGAAGTTGCAAACAAAGTAACTCAGTTAAATCTAGAAGGAAGATGCCTAATTGGCAGAACTGATGGTACTCCAGAAGATATTGGTTTCTAGAAAAATTTCTAATTCAACCTATTCAAAAGCAATATTTTTTCAGCTTTCTCTGGGTTGTAATACTCTTCTCCACAAGCAGAACACTCCCAACCATCAATAGGATTTCCATTAAAACTCAACTTAGTAGAATATTTAGCAATTTTTCCACAAGCGCATTTCATCCCCAACTGCTCAATCAGCGGCACTGATGAAAAATAAACTCTAACATCAAACTCATTATCAACTAGTTCAATCATCTCAAATTTCTCACGCACAATCAGTTTAAAACCACTAACACCAACATATTTTTCCTTAAATTCAGCATAATTAGAAACAGTAAAGTCAGCATCTCCTCTTTCATATCTGCTAGGATCAACTTTCCTAATTTTCAATAGTTTCAAAGGCCCAGCTACAGAATCTAAGGCTTCATTCAAAGCAAACACAGGTCCCATCTTAGTTTCTAACACTACTTCACCAAGTTCAGAAGCCAAAGAAGAAAATTCAGAGAACTCACTTTCGCTTTTGCAAAATATACATGCATAATTCACAGCCGCACCAGTCTGAGCAGTATATTTATTCTTCAAAACACTAGCTAAAGAGACAATTCTAAGAACAAGTTCCTTAAACTCAGTTAGATCCATAAGCTATTTTTAAGCCAGAAACTATTTAATAATTACCAATATAAATTAAGATTATGGTAAAAAACATTACAATTCCACTAAAAGAATATAACTTTCTTAAACAAAAAGCCAATTCAAATGAAAAACTCTTAATTTCTTTAGTTCAAGGCTTAGAAGACATTAAAGCAGGCAGACTTAAACTTTGGAGAGACTTCAAAAAAGAACTAAAACTATAAAATTTCTAAATCTCACACTTCGGTTCTACAATCTGCCGACTAACATACCCAATACTAA
>CAZGQD010000022.1:0-25859 GCA_964527395.1 uncultured Methanosarcinales archaeon | reverse complement strand
GCTAAGCTCGAGAGCTTAGACGCAGGTGATTTTTGAGCAAACTGTCAAACTTGGGATTTAACTGGTGTTTATTATGGGCATTGGCAAATTATGGCTAAAACAATTGTTGATGTGATTGTAGAAAATTCTGAGATTCTTGAACGTAGGAATAGAAAAGCAGCTTAATGTGAGAAAATTAAGTTCTTCTTAAGCAAAAGATTCTAGGAAGCTGATTAGTTCCCAGATTTGAGATCTTAGGTGAGAAGAAATGCCTTGTAAGTCCAATTCCTCTAGAGCGTGTACAGATTTTTGAACCTTTAATTCTTCAGTTCCTTTTAAGAGAAGTTTGATTTGTTCCAAACCTGCTGCTAATTTCTTACTGCAGTCTTGGTCTTCCTTTAACATGTCGATTAATTCTAGAGCTTCATTGATTTGGGAATCCATTTTGTTGACACCTCAGTTGGTTGGGTTATTCTTCTTTTACCGCTTGCATTAACTCCTCTTGGACTTTTTGAATCTTTTCTTTGATTTTTTGTTCTTGAGTATCTAATGTGGTTAATTTGAGAGTTGTAATTGATTTTTTTTCTTCTAATTGTGCTTTTGTTTGCTTTGAATCTTGAGCAATCATTAGTTTTCCAACAATTCTGTAACTTGTCTTAGTTTCGTTGAAATCTCTTAAAGCAGATTCAATCTCTTGTATTTCATCTTGTAATTCTGATTTTTGCTCTAGAAGGTGATTCATATTTTGGTCTAGAAGTTGTAATTGCTGAATTGTGTCTTCTTTTGCCATTTTTGGGGTTTAGATAGTGCGATATTATCTGGCTTTTACAGTAACAGTTACACTTCTACCTTTATATAGAATTTTGCTACCACAATAGGGGCATCTAACTCTAGTTACAGTATAACTTTGATCTACGTCTTTTGAACAGTCAAAACAGGTATAATTCATTTTTAGTTTCTCCTAGGTTTTGTTCTTATTGAACTGTGTAAGCTTTTCCAGCAATCTTAGCTTGGCAAGTTTGACTTCTACATTGCCAAATGCCCATTGAGACTCTTCTTACGTTAGTCTTGTTGCACTTTGGACACTTGTGCTTAGCCCTTGAGTTAGCTTCGTGTCTGGCAAATACTTGCCTTGTTCTACGCCCGTAACGAGCTCCAAATCTTTTTGCTGATGACATTTTTTTGTATAATATATATGTTATTTTACCCTTAATATGATTTGTTTAAGGGAAAATGTGGTTATTTTTGATGATGAAAGTGGGGCCGCCACAGATCAAAGCTTTAGGAAAGCTTTGATGTAAACAGGTGGGTGTGCGCCACTTCGTTTGCTTGACCCAGGAAAGGGTCTTTTTCCCTTAATATGATTTGTTTAAGGGAAAATGTGGTTATTTTTGATGATGAAAGTGGGGCCGCCCGGATTTGAACCGGGGTTCAGGCGTCCCAAACGCCTAGTGATGGATCTTGAATGAAAACGCTTGTTTTTCATTAACCAAGCTACACTACGGCCCCGTAGATAGTAGCTTATAAATCTTTGCCTTGATAATGGCTGATTACTAATTGTGACTGAGCTGAGGCTGTCTTTAAATACTTTTTTGTTTGGAATGCTGGATTTCGGGTTAGTTTAGGAGGATGAGCTCCTTGGGGCTGTTTGTTAGGCGTTTTACTTGATTTTTGTTGTCTTTTTGGATAATACAAGTGTCTTCGATTCTTAGGCCGAACTTGTTTTTGTAATATAGGCCTGGTTCTATGGTGAAAGGCATGTTCAATTTGATTGTGTCTTGGCTTTGTTTGCTTAGTCTGGGTTTCTCATGGACTTGCGTACCTATACCATGGCCTAAACTATGAATGAAGAATTTTTCGTCTTCTTTTAGGAGCTGTCTTGCTAAGGTGTCTAGTTCTTGGCATTTCTGGTTTGGTTTAGCGGCTTTAATGCAGGCTTCTTGAGTTTCTAGGAGTTTGTTGTAGATTTGTTTATGTTCTGGTGTTGGAGTTCCGATGTAAAACATTCTTGTCATGTCAGAACAATAGTTTTGGTATTTTGCACCGAAATCAATTAGTAGAAAGCCTGTTTCTAGTACTTTGGTGCTTGTGATATGATGAGGGACTGCTGAGTTTTCGTTGTTTGCAACTATAGTTGGGAAACTTAGTTGTGCACCTTGCTGTCTGATCTTTGTTTCTAGGAAAATGGCGATGTCTAATTCAGTTTTGAACTGTTTTATTCCATTTTGATTGATTGTTGTGATTAGGTCTTTTAAGGCGTTGTCAGCGATAGTTGCTGCTTTTTGCATCAGTTGTATCTCTTTATTTGTTTTTGTTAGTCTTAGATCTGCTAGAAGTTCTGAGATGTCTGTTATGGTTTTGTTGTTGTCTTTGTCTAAAGATTCTTTTTGGGTTAGGGTTAGGGAGTTTTTGTTGATTGCTATGTTGGTAATGTTGCTTAAGTGGGTTTTTTGCCAATCTTTATTGTATTCTTTGATTTTTATGTTTGTGTTGATGTTGTTTATTTTGTCTAGTTTGGTGATTAGAAGGGTTGCATCTTGATTTGTGATGATTAGAACTGCGTGGCTTAAGTTCTTTTGTGTTAAGTAGGTTATGTTTGGGTCTGGGTGTAGAAGGATTGCTGCTTGAGTGTTTGTTTGCTTTAGGTGGTCTTGTATTTGTTGTAGTTTTTCTTGGTTCATAGTGAGGGTGTTTTGTGTTTTGGTGTTTATAAGTGGTTTGGTGGTTTTTGTTCAAGGGTTGCTTTATTCATTTTAGAGTGGGACTGAGTCTTGGAACGTTATATTAATAAAGCGGGAAATTATTGTTTTTCTTATGAGGAAATGGGTGTTGCCTAATGGCTTAACAGTTCTGTATCAAAAGCGTAGCGGTAAAGCTTGCGCTGTTCAAGTGATGGTCAAAGTTGGAAGTAATGATGAAAGTTCTGGCAGACGAGGAATTGCACATTTTGTAGAACATTTAGTATTTGAAGGGACTCCTAAACGAGATAATTCTCAGGTGATTGCTAATGAAATTGAATCTCTTGGAGGAGAGTTTAATGCGTATACCACCAATTGGAGAACTTGTTATTATGTTAAGATGTTGAACAAACATGCTGGAAAGGCACTTGGTGTTTTAGGAGATATTTTGCAAAATGCTATCTTTCGTGAAAAGGATTTTGTGCGAGAGCGTTCAGTGATTTTGAAGGAGATAGATATGCTGTATGATGATCCTAAATCGTTTCAATGGTTGCAGCTTGAAAAAAGGTTGTTTAAATTGAACAAATGTAGGTTCCCTAGCTCTGGTGATAGGAAAGATATTCTAGCTCTTGGGCGTGATGAAGTTTATGCTTTTTATAAGGAAAGATATGTGCCATCAAATATGGTGATATCTATTTGTGGAGATGTGCCGAATTTTAAGAAATTGGTTTCTAAGTGTTTTGGATCTTTTGCTTCTAGTGGTAAGGGGTTTAAAAGGCCTAAGGTTTATGAGAAAGAGCTTTTACGTAATGGTTCGTTTAAAGTTAAAAGGAAGTATTCATCTAGTTATTTGATGATGGGGGCTCGGACGCCTGCACGTAGGTTTAATGACAGTTATGTTTTAGATGTGATTATGGCAATATTGGGTCGAGGGCAAAGCGGAGTCTTGTTTCATGAAATCCGTGGTAAGCTTGGTTTAGCATATGACGTTGGAGTTGAACATTGTAGCGATGTGGATTTTGGATACTTTGTAATATATGCATCAGCTAGTTTGAAAAATATAGCCAAAGTTAAGTCTGTGATTCGTAGGGAGTTAGACAAGTTGGAAGATATATCTGACAAAGCTTTGCTTGAGGCTAAGAGATATATTGAAGGTGATCATTTGATGGGGATCGATGATTCTTTGAAAGTGGCTGACACAATGTTGTATTGGGAAGATGTGGGTGGCAAATCTGGAATGGATGATTATGTTGCTAAAGTGAAGGCTGTGAGTAAGGCTGATATCAAAAGAGTTGTTCGGAAGTATTTAAAGAACTTTTATAGCATGGTGCTTGAAGGGAGATAGAATGGGAAGTATTTTAGATTTAGCTGGAGCTTGGAAAGACTTGATGACTGATGAAGAAGAAGCTGAGATGAAAAAATTTATGGCTGAATCACGTAAAGGAAGTCGATTTAAAGAATTACAAAAAAGATTTTAGAATTCTTTTTTCGCACTGTCAGACTTAACCTCAAGCAAGCTTTCGGAACTTAGTTCACATGTTCACTAAGTATTGCAGGCGTGACCACTCGCTCTAAATTTTTGTTGTTTTCAACAAAAATACTCGTTAATATATTCTTGTTGTGAATGGGAATGCCAGTTAGTGGACAGTGCTGTTATTGCTTTTTGTAGTCTTTTTTTCTGTTTACCTAGTGATTATGTAGGATTCTACCTTCTTTTGCAATGCTTTTGCTTCTTTGTTGTTTTTGAAGTGTTCTCTTACAGGCTCTAAAAGTTCGTTGATGTATCTAGCTGTTGTTTGTTTTAAATCTAGAGGGTGGATTTTACCATCTTTGTAGACTTTTTCTAGATCTTTGTAGGATTTTAATTTTAGGTTGCCGCCGAACTTTTCTGGTCTGTTGATATCGAAAGTTTTGAATTTCTCGCTTGGGAAAATAATGTATTTGCAGTATTCTAGGACAGGGTTCTCGTTTGTTTCTTGTTGTGGGCACCAGGCGTTTTTTAATTTTCTGTTGACGTCTGCTTCTTGGTCTGTCATGAAAATAGCTGTGTCAGGGATAGATTTACTCATTTTTAGTTTGATAGCACGTTCTTTACCTGTAAGGTCCTCTGTAGTTGGTTGTTTTAAACCCATAAGCATATGGTGGCTTACTGAAATTGGTTTTTGTTTTCCTAGGTATCCGGCTATTTCTCTTGCCATCATATTTACTTTTCTTTGGTCTAAGCCTAACTGTGCGATGTCTGCTTTTAAGTAGAAGATGTCAGCTGCTTGCATGCAAGGGTAGAGGATTTGTGAGGCATGGAGGGTTGAGCTTTCTTGCCTTCCCATGATTTCTACGGTTCTTAGGACTCTTTTTAAGGTGTTTTTGGTGGCTATTTGCATAACCATTTTCCAATAGTTTGGGTCTGCTACTGCATCGCTGGCCCATACGAACTTTACTTTCTTTAAGTTCATGCCACTGGCTTTCCAAACTTCGATGAAGTATTTTCCTGTGGTTTGGATTTTGTCTAAGTCGCCACCTAGTTTTCCATTTGCCCAAGCGTGCCAATCCGCTACTAGCATCTTGAAAGTAGCTCCAGCTTTGATCATTTTGTTAACGTTAATTGCTCTTAGAAGGCCCTGAGCGATGTGAATCTTTCCTGAAGGTTCGAAACCGTCATAGGCTATGAATGTCTTTTTTGTTTTTAGAAGGGTTTTAAGTTCTTCTTCTTGGATGATTTCTTCGCCTACTTGCTCTATTAGGTTTAGTCTTTGTTTTAAGGTTAATTGTGCCATTATGTTGGTATTGAGGGGATTGGTAGTTTAAAAAGGTTGGGGGGTTTAAGTTGGAAAGAATATTGGGTTTTTTGTGCAAAATGTTTAAAAATAAAGAGTATTTAGGATTATTATGGATACTATGACTGTAAACACAGAGCAAATTACTGAAGAACTGAAAGCTATACGTGCTGATTTGAATTATATTAAAGAGCATATGGTTGATGTTGATACTATTTTGACTTTTGATGAAGAAAAAAGGCTTAATGAAGCAATTGAGGAGCACAAAGCTGGGAAGTGTACTTCTCTTGAAGATTTTGAGAAGGAAATGGGTCTTTGAAGATGTTCAAGGTTGTGCTTAGTTCTCATTCTAAGAAATTCTTGAGAAAAGTTGATAAACAATTGTTTAGAAGGTTCATGGAGAAAATAAGGGTTTTGGGAAGTGATCCTTTCCCTTCTGATTCAAAAAGAGTTGTTGGAAGAAAAGAAAAAGTTTTTAGGATTCGTGTAGGAGATTATAGAGTTGAATATCTTGTAGATTATGACATTAATGAAGTTCTAATTGCTGATATTGACAAAAGAGAAAGAGTTTATCATAGATGAAGGTTTAGTGGTTTAAATTGTTGTTTTGCAGTTGCAGTATCTTTAAATGAAAAATATTTGTTTGTTTTACTTATGAAATTGTCCGGAAATGTACGAATTGGGCCAACAGTAAGATATAAAAAGAGACTCCTTTGTTTTTTGGCTTAATGGTAGAAGAAGCATCTGATAAAAAGAAAGTATTATTGTTTGATTTTTGGGGAACATTAGCGCAGCAAGGAGTATACTCGCCTGTGAAGCAAATAAAGGCAATTGTAAAGCCGAATATTTCGTTTGGGGAATATATCAAAAGGATGCAGAATGCATTGTTGACATCTAACTTTGATTCTATGAAAGATGCTTTTAAAGAAGTGTTTGAAGAGTTTGGAGTAGATTCGTCTCCTAAGAAACTTGATGATCTTGTGGGATTGTGGAACAAAAATTGGTTATTGGCTTCTTTATTTGATGAGAGTTCTGAGGTGCTTTCGGAGCTTGCTAAGGATTATAGGATTGTATTGATTGCTAACTCAGACAAAGCGTCTATTGATAATGTTTTGGAGAAGTTTGAAATTGCTTCGTTATTTGAGAAGGTGTACTTGTCATGTGAGCTTGGGGTTATTAAGAGTGATCCTGACTTTTTTGTGAGGGTTTTAGAGGACTTAGGAGTGGAGAAGGAAGATGTTGTAGTGATTGGAGATAGTATGCAATCAGATATACTGCCAGCTATTAACTTTGGAATTAAAGCTGTCTTAGTTGATCGGAAAGGTAGGCGGGAATATAGCCCTAAAGTTGTAAGTCTTCGGAGTTTGAGTGTTGCTCTTGAGGATATGTAGTTTGGTTTTATCTTTTCTTTTTATACATTAATGTATAATTTTAGATGTTTATTTGTATTTATTTTTTACACTCTACATTGTGAAATATTGAATGTGGAGGGTAAGTGTGATAATATTTATTCTGTTTTATTTATACAAAAAGAGAAATAGCGCTGTCAGACTTAATCTCACGGAAACCGTTCGAAACTTGGTTCACGTGTTCACCAAGTATCGCAGGCGTGACCACTTCGCACTATATTTTTCCACTTCGTGAAAAAATGCTCGTTGTTTAGGTCTTGTGCTGGATGGTAGTGCCAGTAGGGGACGGCGCTATTTTCCTTTTTTGTTGTAATGTTATTGGTGGTTTTTAGGGTAATGTTTATGAAGTTGGAGGGTTTTTTTTAGTATATGGCGAAAATTACTTTTTTAGGGACAACTTGTATGCAGCCGACAGTGTCGCGTAATCATTCTGGTATTTTGTTAACTTACTTGGGGGAGCAAATGCTCTTTGATTGTGGAGAAGGGACGCAGAGACAGCTGAAGATAGTTGGGGTTGCACCTACAAAGGTTAAACGGATATTTATTTCGCATTGGCATGGAGATCATGTACTTGGACTTCCTGGTTTGCTTTCTACAATGGGAGCTAATCAGTGTCCGCACACTGTTGAGATATATGGACCTGTGGGGTCTTTGAAGTTGTTTTCGCATCTTAAAAAAGCATTTCCATCAATTAATATGCTCTCTTGCCAGGTTATTGAAGTTGCTCGATCTGGAGTTATCTTTCGGGGGAAAGGTTATTCTGTAGAGGCTCGGAAGTTGAAACATTCTACACCTTGTGTTGGGTTTGCATTCGTGGAGGATGACAAATACAAAGTTGTGAAAAGTTTGCTGCGCAAAAGTGGTTTGAAGGCTGGGCCGGAAGTTGGGAAGTTAGTTGCTGGCTCTGTTATTAAGGTTAAAGGGAAGACAGTTCGTCGTAGCGATGTTTGTAAATTGTCTAAGGGTCGGAAGTTTGCGTATGTTGCTGATACCCGTCCGTGTTCTGGAGCTTTGGCACTTGCACGTGGAGCTGATTTGCTCGTTGTTGAATCTACGTTTCATTCTGATGAAATTGATGCTGCTAAGAAATTTTATCATATGACTGCGCTTGAGAGTGGGCAGTTGGCTTTAGATGCTGGAGTTTCTCGGGTGGTCTTGACACATCCTTCACTTCGGTACAAAGATGTTTCTGTACTGGTTAAGGAAGCTAAGAAAGAGTTTAAGAAGGTTATTTTTGCTGAAGACTTTATGGAAGTTGAGTTTTAGGTAGTGTTTGTAGTATAGATTTGTTTTTAAGTTATAGTTGTTTGGTTGTTATTTATGTTTGATGATGAGGATTTCTTTAGATCTGGAGGTGGGCCTACTCCGTTACAGATTATTTTTGCGCGTCTTTTAGGAGCAAAGGTGAGGGCTGAAGGATTTGATAGAGATGAAATCTGGAGTAAGAAAATTGATGAAGTGTTTCCTGGAAAAAGAACTGTTGAAGATGCAGTAAACTTAAGGTACAATTCAAGAGGGTTTCATGTTTTAAGAGAAGCAGAGGATTACTACTTGAAAACGGAAGACTTTCCAAAAACGTGTTCTTTTTATACAGGAGATAGGCCAAAAAGAGGAATTGATAGTGCCAAATTATTAGGTGGAATACGTCCTGCCTTTAATAAAACTGCTGAAGCCTTGGAATTGCCTTTGAGATTGTATTCTTTAGGAATGAATAGGAAGGTTTACAAGTATGAATTTTATGATGTTTTTGTGGATGAAACTCCTATGCCAGATCCTGGACGAAGATGGAGAGATGATGGGAATCGTATTAATAAACCAAATTTTCTTTATTTAGAAGGAGGATATTTGGCAATTGTAAGGCGTGGAGATGTTACAGAAGAATATAACTTATGGCAAGTTTTTCATAGAATTAAACAAGGTTTTGATGCACTTTCTAATCTTCAAAGGACGCTTTATTCTGGGAGCGGTGGTTCTGGTAATTGAGCCACTCCCCACTGGACAAGTGTCCGCGAACGAAGTTCTTGGGACTTGGTTCGTCCCTCACCAAGTGCGGACAGGGCTTATAAATGAGTAATTTCTTGAGAATTCTATGGGTGAAGATGAGAGTGAAATTTCTTTAGATTCAGTTAGAGATAGGATTCATAAGATTCGGGGGATGTCGGTGATGCTGGATAGTGACCTTGCTAAGCTGTATGGAGTTAAAACTTTTAATTTGAATAAGGCGGTTAAACGAAATATTCAAAGATTTCCAGAGGATTTTTGTTTTCAGCTTAATTTAGAGGAATTTGAATCTTTGATATTCCATTTTGGAATATCAAAAAAAGGTAGAGGAGGAAGAAGATATTTACCCTATGTCTTCACAGAACATGGAGTAGCTATGCTTTCTGGAGTTTTGAAGAGTAGAAGGGCAATAGAAGTCAATGTTAAAGTAATTAGAGCTTTTGTTGCTATGAGGAAATTTCTTGTTCAGAATGCTGGAATTTTTCAGAGAGTTGAGAAAATTGAACAAAAATTAGTTGGGTATGGTGACAAATTTGGAAAAATTTTTAGGTTGATTGAAGACAAAAGTATTAAGCCTTCAAAAGGCATATTCTTTGATGGACAAGTATTTGATGCTTACAAATTTGTAGCAGATGTGGTTAGGTCGGCTAGAAAATCTATAATTTTAATTGACAATTACGTTGATGACACTGTGTTGACATTGTTTTCTAAGAGAAGGAAAGGTGTTGATGTTGTTATTTATAGCAAAAATGTTAGTAAGAAATTGAAATTGGATGTAGAAAAGTATAATTCTCAGTATGAAAAGGTAATTGTTAAGGAATTTTCTGCCTCACATGATAGGTTTATGATAATTGATGGAGGTTGTGTTTATCATATTGGTGCTTCATTGAAGGACTTAGGTAAAAAGTGGTTTGCTTTTTCTAAATTTGATGTTGAAAATTTTGGATTGATGGAAAGATTGGAATCTTAAGGTCACAAATTGTGACCTTAGAACAAATGTGATTGAGGTGAAGGAGATGGCGCGTAAAAGAATTAATTTGAAAGCTAAAGGGACAAATGCTGAGAGGGACTTGGTGCATAAGTTTCATGCTCTAGGATGGTCATGTATTAGAGTAGCAGGATCAGGATCTACAAGGTATCCAGCGCCAGATGTACTTGCAGGGAATGGGCATCGAAGGATTGCAATAGAAGCAAAGGTCTGTTCTGGGACCCGTAAGTACTTTAGTGCAGAGGATATTGAACAGTTAATGGTATTTGCTGTGAATTTTGGGTGTGAATTCTGGCTGGCAGTGAAGTTTAGCAGATCTGAATGGGCTTTCTTTCACCCAGAAGATTTGAAAAGTACAAAAACAGCATTTGTAGCATCTGTAGAATTGAAGGATAGAATTGGAATGACACTTAATGAGCTGGTTGGTGGAGTTGTGGAAGAAGTTAATGATGGTGTTTTAGATGGGATTGTGGATGAGAATGATGATGTGATGGAAGATGGTGCTGGAAAAGATGTGTTTGGTTGAAACTGTTGCGAAGGGCTCTGTAGAAAATGTATGGGGGGCGTCTATGCAGAATCACTAAAACTTCGAAAGAGCTATACAATTCGACCCGAGCCTTTCTTGGCGAGCGCGGAGAAGAGCCTATTCAGCCTCGCCCCCATCGAACGTAGTGAGATTTTCTACAGAGCCTTCTTTGGGATGCTGGGTACTTAAGCTGACCTTTATGGAAAAATCATTTTCCAGACGCTGAATTTTAGCAAATTCATCATTTTGCGATTTTATAATAAAAGTCCTATGGCGCTTGGCCAGACTTACCGCAGGTCTAAACAACTACGCAATAATTTTTGTTCTATTTCATGAACAAAAATGCTTGTTGTTGGTGTAATTTCATAATGTAATTGCCAGTGAGGAGGCAAGCGCGCCAAAAACTTTTTACCAATTATTGCAAAAGGCCAGGACAAAGACCCAGCATCGTTGCGAAGGTAGGTATTAAGTTGCGTTAATTATTATGAAGACAACACCGTCCACTGCTGGCACTCCCATCCAAAGCAAGACAGTAAGCACAAGATTTTTGTCATGAAATGAACAAAAATAGTAACGAAGTGCTTTGTACCTGCACTAACGCCTGACAGTGCTGTCTTCAGATATAAAATGCAACTTAATACCTACTTGCGAAGACAAGTTTTATATAGCGTAAATGTTTCTTTTTTATGTTAGTTTCATATGAGGTGAATATAAGAATGGGAGCTTTAGCATTATCAGAAGTTATTTTAGCAGTTATAATCGGAACACTTGCAGCAATCGTGTACTCTTTACGTGTACTTATTTTACTTGAAAGAAGAGTTGCTAGTGTTGAAACAAATATTTCTCGGATGACTAGTAAGATTTTGAAAGAAGAAGATCAGATCTTGTCTATGCTTAAAGGTAAGTCTAGTCGTAAAAAATCTTCAAGTTCTAAGAAGAGAAAGACTAAGAAACGTAGATAATTTTCTTTTTTTATTAGTTTAATTCTTTTTTATTTAATTTTGGGTGTTTTAGAATGAGTAAGTTATTTTTTTATTAGAAACAGGTTTACTTCTTCTTTTTTGTAGTTAGAGAAGTTAATTTCTTTTGAACTGATTTTTTTTCTTTCTTTTTATTAGATGCTACCTTCTTTTTGGTTGTAGCTTTCTTTTTTGATGTAGATTTTTTCTTTTCTGAAGCTTTTTTATTAGTAGCTTTCTTTTTCTTGGAGGCTTTTTTCTTTATAGCAGCTTCCTTCTTTTTCTTTGCTGCAGCTTTCTTCTTAGCGGCTTCCTTTTTCTTCTTTTCTGCTATTTTCTTTTTAGCGGCTGCAGCTTTCTTTCTTTCTGCAATAGCCTTCTTTTTGGCTGCAGCTTCTTTAGCCCTTCTTTTCTTTGCTTCAGCTTTTTCTTTAGCAGCTTGCTTTTTTCTTTCCTTTTCAGCTAGTTTTTCTGCTTCTTTTTGAGCTAACTCTTCAGCAAGCCTTGCTTCTTCTTCTTCACGCTCTTTTTTGGCTTTTTGGGCTATCTTTTGACGTTTCTTTGCCTCTTGTTCTTCGATAACTTTAATTTCTTCTCCTAAACTCTTGATTCTCTTGTGAAGCCTTTGTATTTTCTCTTGACTATCATCTTGTTCTAGAAGGTTACCGCACTCTGGGCAGTGAAAATCGTACTCTAATGATTCGTCCATATCTAATCTAACACAATTGTCTGAACAAACATAGAAAACAGCGCCTTCTTCTTTTTTAAGAGTCGCTTTTAGTCTTTCTAAAGTTTCCTTTTTTTGCTTTATAAACTCGTGTTTGATGGAATTTAACTCAAGTGTCCAATAATAAATATACCATCCCTTTTGTTTGTCCTTTTTTCTGATGAAAGAAACTAGGTTTTTATTATAAAGAAAATAAAGCATTCTTCGAACTATTTTGATGTCTTTTTTTAGTTTAGTGGCCAAATCAAACTCAGAGATGTGACTTTTACCCTTTAGTTGATTAATTAGCTCTAAACCATCTTCTCTTAAGATTCTGAAGACTACTTCATCAATTTTGTTCTTATCAAGGCGCATTTGTTTACACTTCTGGTAGTGACGCTTTTAAATGTTTTGTTCGTTTGGAGGTGTTTTTGATAGGTTTTGGCTTTAAATTGAGATTAGTTGTCTAAATTAGAGTAATATTAGAGTAATGGAAGGAAGTACGTATTTAGTTCCTTTTTATCCTTAAGGGAACCTTACGGGACTTGGTTAGACACCAAGTAAATAAGAAAAGATCACTGCGGCACGCTGCTTCTCTTTTTTGCAATTGATTTTAGTAAAATATTTCATATTTTGTGTCGGTTTATGTTTAAAATTGCAAAAAAGGCAGCTCGATGGGCGGCAGTGATCCTTTCTCATAAATTAAAGGAACTAAGTACGGAAGGAAGAAGGATTTAAATACAAATTTGCATTTGGTTGAGGGTATGGGAGGAATTGATATTGAACAACGAGCTAGAATTGCGCAGTTTTTACCTTTTAAAGGGCCAGAATATACTATATTTTTGATTGCGGCGCTGCTAGCTGGGTTTGTGTTCAGTTTGAGGTTTCCTGGAGAAGCGTTTAGCCTTGGCAGATGGTTTGGATATTTTGTGTGGGGAACTATTGTGGCTTTTGGGTCACTTCTGATTCGAGTTGCTTGGCAAAAATTAGTTGGGCTTAAACGTGGATATTATGTTGAATATCAACTACTTTGGGGAGGGATTGCAGCTTCACTACTTGTTTCTATTGTAAGTTTAGGATATGTGCCATTACTTGTGTTTGGAGCTGTGACAACTACATTTATGGTTAGGCATAGGTTAGGCGAGTTTAGGTATGGTACATCTTATCAAGATGTTGCAATGGTGGTTATGTGGTCAGTGATTGTGCATTTGATCTTAGCGGCTGTGTTTGCTTTTTTGCTGTATGCGTTCCCTGAGATGGTTTTGTTTAAAAAGGCAATGATGATTAATTTGATGTTTGCAGCTGTAACTTTACTTCCATTTCCAACACTGGATGGGATACAACTGTTCTTTGGAGATCTGAACATGTATATCATTGGAGTCATTAGTGTAGTTTTTTTTGGTGGGCTACTTATCACCCAGACGAGAATTGGACTATTGATTGGTTTAGGACTTGGTGCTGTGATTGGAGTAATATCATACTTTTGGAGTGAATGAAAGTATGTGGATTAATGTTTATTATGCTTAATTTGAAGTAGTATGGTTAGGTGTTGATTAGGTGACTATTATGGGAAAATCTATTGATCTTTATGAATGGTGGGGAGAAATAATTGCAGGAATTGCACTTGTTTTTACTTTGATTGTAACAATTGTGCAATCTAACCCACTTGCAGGCTATGCTAGCGTAGGAATAATTGCATTTTATTTTGGTGGGATTTATACTTTGTATCGATCTAAAGATCCAACTTGGCCAGCTATTGTGATTTGTTTTGGAGCTTTAATAGGAGTTCTGGTTGGTGCTAGATTTGGGCGTAGGTTGCTTGTGCTTGCATGGTATATTTTAGTAACTTTAGTGTCAATTCATGCATTTAAGCAAAATTGGGTGAAAAGGTTTAAAAGAAGGAATTGGATCAAATAAAGTATGACAATCAAAGAGAAAGCTAAAAGTATTGTAGTTAGCCGTAAACCAGGTCTTGATAAAGATGGATTATGGTCAGTTATGATTGGAATGTTTAAAACAAATAATCCTCATTTGAAAGCTAAAGTTCCATTTAAAAGCTTAGAATTTGTAGAATGTGTGAAAGTTCGACTTCGTGATTTACGTAATGTGAGCTTGTATCTGATGGGGAATGACCTTGTAATTAATGATCTTGTTTCTGTGCAGTTTGATTTGGATGAGAATTCTAGAATATTGACTATATCTGGGAAGCAGAGTTTGTAGGGGTTTTGAAATTAATTTAGAATTTTACTTATTTAATTTGAGTTATTATTTTGATTATCTTGCTTTGCTTTTTAGGGCTGTTTTGATAATGACTTGAGTGTCTTTACTAATTATGCTTTCACCATAATGATGGATTGCTTCTTGGAGAAGCCTATCTATTCTCTTTTTTAAAAGAATTATAGAGACCTTTTCATATGTTGGTAACCGGTACCCTGTGTTTTCTAATTTGTCTAACCGGTCTATTATAGTTAATACTTCTTGATTTACTAATATTTTTAATTGTGCTTTTGTTTTTTTTCCTTTTTCAATTTGTCTTAGCATACCTCTTAAATTTGTCATGTTTAATTCAATTGATCTTTCAATTCCATGTATATTTGTAGTTCTTGGTTTGAAGTCAATTTTGGAATCAAAAGAAACTTTGAAAGTTGCTTCATATTCTGCAATTAATCCTTTATAAATATCATATAACTCTTTTGCTTTATCTGGTGTTAAATATTCTATATCGTGGCTTATTTGTAAACCTAGGACTCTGAGCCTATTGTTAAGACCGTTCTGGTAAGGAGATGAATCTTCTTTGATCAATCTTGATAATTCTCTGATTGTTACTTGAGTTTGTCTGTTGAAGCTTGTTTGTTCTACTGTTTCTTTTTGGGTTAGGTCTTCTGCTCTTGTTGGATTTGATGTTATGAATGCGCTTAGAAGTGTTAAAGTTGCTAGAACTCTACGGATTCCTCTTTTGGAAGGAACTTTTCTTGAAGATTTCTTTTTTGGTTTTCTTTTTAAGATTGCCATTGTTTTTAGAGTTTCTAGTTTATTAGTTTTCTAGGATCTTTTTTACTGTTGCATCTGCGAATATCTTCATAGTGTCGAAAATTTTTAGCTTTGGATGTTTTGGGATCAAGATCTGTAAGTCTGTGCAGGCTAATGCCACACAATCTACTTTCTTTTCTTCTAAATTGTTAATTATGTTTATTAATTCTTCCCTATCTTGGTTTTTATGTTGGCCATTCACTAAGTTCAAAATGAATTTGCCCATCTTGGCTTGTTCTAAAGGATTAGGTGTTTCATATTTGATTTTATTTTTTTTAAGAGCTGTTTCGTATAATTTGTTTTGGATTGTAGCAGAAGTTGAAACTATACTCGAGGTGTTTAATGTCCGTACATTATTGTTGAATGCTATATACCTCTCGTAATAAGTAAAGTGTCTTAATAATTTGCTAAAAATGTACGAATGGTTAATACCTTTACTATATGCCCACTCTTTTTAGTTTGTTCTTTTTGAGGAATTTGATTGTTTCTTCAATAATGCTTAGAACTGGGATTTTAACTGCTTGTCTGATTTCATTTATAAATACGTGAAGAGAATTACAAGGCATTACTAAAAAATCTGCGCCTGATTTTTCTAGTCTTTTTGCTTCTTTTGTTAAAAAAGGAATGTATCTTTTAGCACCTTTGTTTTTCATGATTAAATCTTGCTCTATTTTGAATTTTAAAGGTACACTTGATATTATGATTGGTGGTCTTTGAGTTTTGTTCTTTTTTTGGCATGAGAAAATTATGTCTAAGTAAAACTCTGCTGTGGTTTCTGGACCTAAGCCACCAATTATTCCTACTGTTTTCATGGTTTTTTCCTCTTTTTTAATTCATTTTTTAGATCAATTAGTTCTATATCTCTTCTGATTTTTGTTAATTTTTTCTCTTCAATATAATTTTCTTTCATTTCATGAAGACCATAAAAGAAAAAAGAAGAGCCAATTATAATGAAGGGGAAGAAAAAAAGTGAATTTTGAAAAATATTTTCTTTTGAGATTGATATGTAAATTATTGAAAGACCGATCAAGCTTACAAAAAAATCATACTTTATGTACTTTGGGATTTGTTCTGGAGACATTTTAAACCTTTATGAGATTAAATATTTCGTGCTTGAAGAATGTTAAAAAGAAAATTAAAAGTCCACAAACTATTGGGATTATTGGGTCTATTAAGATACCTATTAAACCTACAATGAGTGCTAAAGAGAATATGGCTAGATGAAGTTTTTTTGCTTGCTTTTTATTCATAAAATTTATGTGTGTTTGTTGTTATTAAAATTTTTGGTTTGGTTCTGGTTACTTGAAGAAAGTGTTTAGGCCTACTTGCTTATCTGGAGCTTTACCAAATACAACATCAATATTTTGTTTTAGTAAATAGATTGTTTGTTTCAGGTATGGGGAAAAGTCGTACTCGTCGCACAATTCTAAACTCATCTCTAAATATTTTACAACTGAACCTTGAGAGATAGTAAATAATATCTTTGACTTGAGACTTTTACATTCAGTGCATTTACCGCTTACTGGTGGCCTTCGATACTTAGTGTTACAATTGCTGCACCTAAAAGACTGCATGGAATATTTTCTGAAATTACCTTTAATATCAGCTAAGAAATGTTTTTGGATAACTAACCTGGCTACTTGATTCTCATCTACAGCTCTTATCTTTTTGCCTAATTTCATTTGACCTTTTAATTTTTCTCTCATACCTGGAAGAGTTTTATATGCAGAACATTTGACGCCATCATTGAAATCGTCAATATGATGAGTGAAGCCGAAATCTTCGTATTGCTTGACTGTTCCTAACCTATGATCTAATTGTTCAATTTTCTTTTGGTCCTTGCCCCATTTGACTTCCCAAGGTGCTAACATCTTCTCTGCAGCTTCGTAAAGTTCGAGGGGGTATTCCCAATGTACGTCCATACCTAGAACCTGGTCATCTACTTCAGCCGGGTTTAATATTGCAGTGAGTACTAGCGCAGCGTCCATGGTAGAACCTCTACTTGAAGGAAGATATTTTTTTGAGAAATTGAGAAGACCGTCTAATAAGAGGAGGATTGCTGCTTCATCACCATCGCAATTACTACTTAATATTAGTGAATTTATTATGAAGTTTTTGGTGTTTTTTGATTCTCCTTCAACAGATATACAATAACTATTTTGTTTATCTTCTATCTTTTCTATTTCTCTAATGTAATCATAAGCTAAATCTTTTTCGACTTCCACTATAGGCCTTTTGTTATTACAAACTGTTCTTCTGTAATTTGAACCCTTTATTTTTGAGAGAATATCTCTTTTTCTTTTAGATTTTAATTTTAGAATTTTCTTCAAGGTTTTTGTGTCTTTACCAGTGATGATTAAGTGATGTAAAACATGTTTTTTTGGTTCTTTTCCTAACTCATTATACCTTTCTAGAACAGTTTTTCCAGGAAGTCTTTCTTTAGTCGTAAAATATTTTGAAAATACTGAAAATCGTGCAAACTGGGTTGCTACCCCGTCTAAAAGGTTTCTACTTACAGAATAAAATTGTACTGAATTTCTAGAAACATCAACTGTCCCATCTCCATCCAAATATGCAGAAAGAAAATGAATCATTGTTTCTTTTTTTAAGTTCCATAGTATAGGAGGTGTTTTTTTGTGGTAAGCAGTGCAACCCATATCTAAAACATACTTAAAAAAATTGTAAACTAATTGATCACAAATGGTTATTTTTGTGTTCCCTTCTCCTAAATTTGGAGTTATATTAAAAACAGAGTTTATTAGTCTGATTATTTCATCTTGAAGATCTTTTTCGCATATTCTAAATGCAACTTGAGAAACAGTGCTACTTTTTCTACAATATCCTTCTGCTGCGTAATACCCTAGAAGGGAAGCAAAATCTTTGGTTAGTTTTATCTCTGGTGAAAAGAGCCTTTTTGAAAATTTAACTTGTAATTTTGCTTCTTTTAAGTCTTTTAAGGAGATAATATTGTTTCTTAAGAGATTTTTTATGTCTAATAATGATGCTTTTTTTGTCCATTCACTCAAAAGATGTTTTTGGTAATGTTTTTTAGTTACATTAGGCTTTACTAAGTCCCTTTTTTCTTTTACTAAAGATCTGAAAAACGCTTCGTGTCTTATGGAAATATTACTTAATTCTTTGTTTGGAAGATGTTTTACGAATTCTTCTATTATATTTAACTTATTTTTGTAGTTTTTTTGTTCTGGGATATTCAAAGCAAGAGGAATTTTGTCACCGATTTTGAGGTTTTTTGCTTTCTTTTTTGTTAATTTACCATTATTACTCACTAGACAATTGTGTTCAGGAGTCATTATTACTTTTCTTCTTGTTCCTAAAGTGGTTTTGATCCAATATTTTGGACTTGGGCCTTTGATGAAATATTTTACTTTCTTTTCTACTATCTTTTTTGTTTTTGGATCTGCACCGAAGACTGTGTAGGGCTTGTCACATTCTACTTTTATTGTGCCTACACTGTCAATAATACTTGTTTTTTGGCCTTTTTTGATTAGATTTTCTACTAATGGGCCGATTTCTTTGTTATGGATGTTGTTGTTATTGTTATGAGTGGTTTTGTATAGAAATTTTGTATCTGGGTGAACGCAATCTCTTCGTAAACCAGCATGATACATAGGATGTGTTAAGATACTTTGGGTCTGTGAGAAACCTATGATTCTACCTACAGTTCCAGCAGAAATATGTGGTGCTAGGCCGATAACTAAATGTCCTACAAGGTCTTCTTTCTTTTTTACGTTGTAGAATGGAGGAAGTTTGTACACTTTGACTAATATTTCATCAATAAATTTAGCTACATTTGTCATAATTGTGCCGCAACCTTTTTCGATAGCTTCGTATTGTGGGAGGATAATGTCTTGAGGGAGAAGTTCTAGAAGTTGATTATCATTTGTTAATGGTTGACCTTTTATGTCTTTTGTGTAGCCTAACTCTTTTAGTTTTTCTATCCCTGTTTCTATCTCTTTTGGCTTGAAATGCGTCAAAGGAAGCTCAGTAGCATCATATCTCGTGGTACCATCTTTGTTTACAGCAATATCATATTTTGCTCTGTAAATGCCTTTAATTATGTTCTCAGGCATCTTTGCTTTGTTTGATACACCTCTTACACCTTTGATAAGATCTGGGTAGATAGTCATGTCTAGTTCTTTTAGGACTTTTGGAAGAAGTTTTTTGATGTTGAGCTCTACTAGCGCATGTTCATCAGCTTTGTTGAATAAGACTTTGATTATATCTTCACCATAATCTTCTTGTAATTTATGAAGCCAATCTTTGTTGAACTGACTTTTGATGTAGCCTACTTTCAATGCGCCTTGAATGGACCTTAGCCTGCCGCCTTCTTCCCCTACTGGAAAAAGCATATGTGGCCTTCCTTGCATAGCACGCATTTTTGCTTTTTCAGGTCGACCCATTCTTGCGCCGATGAAAGTTCCAGCTTTGTCTTTGATTTTGATGTTGAGGTTTTGTTCAAAATAGTCTAAAGCGTCTTCATATTCTCCTTCTTTTATTTGAATGTTTATTTTATTTTCTTCGTTAGGAATATTTTGAATATTTAGGAGGAATTTAAGAATATTTGTTTGTGTCTTTGGGATGATGATATTTTTTATTATTGGTGTTTGGTCTTCTTTCGTATTTGATTCTGTTTTTGCGTTTGTTGTTGGTGTTGTGATTGTGTTATGTGGCACGCCAATATTTTCTAGAATCTCTTTGCACTTTTTATTTTCTTCAGAATATTTAATTGAAATTGTATTGTTCTCTTTATTGTATGTTGCTTGGTTTAAGTGTTCCACTAGAAGTTCTAGGTCTTGGAAGCTTATTAGTCTCCAATAATCTGTATATTCTGAATGTAGTGGAATGTTGAATATTTTACTGATATTTATTGCTTGGTCTAATGTTGGGCTGTGGTAGAGTGGGATTTTGGTGATATTTTTTAGAGTTTCTTTGTCTATATTATTTGGATACTTGCGAACATAGTTCTTGGTATGTCCGCGACCGCTGCGCTTGTCCATGGAAACTGGAGTTTCCAGGCGCAGAATCTTTGATTCTGCATCTTGGGACTTGGTTGACACCAAGCTTTGTTCGTTCCTCTCAAAGTTTTTTTTATTTATTTCATTTGCGGCTTTTTGGAAATCTATGTCATTTTTGTTTCCTATATTTTGTTTTTGCATTAGAGCTTTTTCTAACTCTTTTGCCCACCATTCTTCACAATATCCTGCAGGAACTAACTTATGGCCGTTCTCGGAAAAGTCGCCGTAGTTGAAGAGGATATCACCTAAAAATATTATACTTTCTACTTGTTTTTTGTACTTTTTTGCTTCTTCTTGGGTTTTTAGTTTTATTATGCTTTTGTCTTTGAGTCTTACAATTGGACCTTCTATGGTGTCACATAGCGTTAAAGTTGCTGCCTTACCTGGACGTTCTACTTTACATTGAGTTCCAATAGCGAAAAAATCGTTCATGACAACTAGGGTTGCTGGATGGATGGCTGCTGCTGAGAAACCTGAGGTTCTTCCACGGCCGTACCTTAATCTTAAGCCGCCTGTTGCGATAGGATGAGTGATAACTGGTCTGCCAGCAACAATATCAGCTACAAAAGTATCGTTGGCTTTAGGAAATTTTCTTTTGGATACTTTTGTTTTTACTGGTTCCTTAGCATCTTTGTTATCAGTATCATTGGCTGCCTCTGCTGCTTTTTTCTCTTCTTTCTCTTTTGTAGACTTTGCGTGGATCTCTTCTTTTAGTTTTAGAAAGTCTGTCATGAAGTCCCATTCCAAATCCATGTCTTTACCCCATTTAGCTAGCCTCTTGTTTAATTTTTTTGACTTTTGGCAAAGACCTTCAGCTATTACAAGGCATAATCCTCCCCTAATTAAGTTGGTTTCAATCCTTGGTAGATCTTTATAATTAGAAACTTCGATTTTTTCTGTTGGGTCACCGTCAACCTCTACTGGTAGATGTTCTAGCATGAATTTTAGTTCTTCATTACTTGGTCTGTACTGTAGATTGGTGACTCTTTCATGATAATCGTTTATTTCTAAAATATATCTGTTAACTTCTTTTTCAGATGGGTCCCATTTGTCGTAACCCATTTTAACTCTCACATAATCAGAAACTATCACTGATACACTCGAAGCTGTACCACCTGCGCCTCTTACTGGACCAGCATATTGTAAGGCGAAATATTCTTTGCCGTCTTTACGCTTTTTTATTTTTAAACCTATGAAACCTTCTAGTGGTGCTGCTACAATCCCTAGAGTAAGATATGAGAAACCTGTTCTGATACCCATCTCCATTGCTTCAATTTTGTCTTTGAATTTACAGAACTTTTGTTTAGCTACTTCTTCTGCAATCCTTAAAGCTACTCGCCAATCTAGAAGGCCATATTCTTTTTCTAGCTCTTGGATTCTTTGGGTAACGTTAGATTCTGCTAATTGTGGAGCTACTGTTGATATTATTCCAATAACACGTTCGGCCATGTTATTTGCTAGAATGATTTCTGTGTCTTGCTCTGGATCTAAGCCCAATCTTCTTGCTTTTTTGGCAATATCGTAGGTTCTGAGCACCTCTGCCTTGAGATTTTTGAAATATTTCTCTATTCTTGGTGATGCTACGATTGACATATGGGTTTTTGGGGGTGGGAGTTTAAAAGGGTTGTGTGGACTTGTCCAGTGAGTTTACGAACTGGGCCAAGAAAACGAAGTTTGAAGTTGTCCAGTGGGGAGTGGATTGGTTGTGTTTTAGACTAAATTAACAAAATATTTTAGGATATATTTTCAAAATTCCTTTGAAATTTTCAAACCGTTGCAAATATTATTTGTAAAGTTTCTTATGGAGCTTAATTGAAAATTTAAAAGAAGAGTAGTATTTAGGTTGGAAAATAGAGTTTATAGTGGTTGTTTTGGGTTTTTTGAGTGGTTGGTTGCATAGTAGTAGGTTTTTTTAGTTAGAGTTTAAAAAGAAAGTTTGCTTTGAGAGCTTGTGGGAGTTAGAAAAGGTATTGTCTATGGACTAGGAGCTTTTTTTGTTTTGATGATGATGATTTCATTACTAGCAGTTGTTAATTCTCTTAACGATTTATATTATTTTGTATCATTCTTGCTTTTAGTAGGATATTTTGGAGGTTTTGGATACCTTTGTTTGTTTAAAACAGACATAATTAAAGAATATATTAACTTTAAGGAGATATGGTTTGTTATTTTGTTGTTAATATCTACGTTATTTGTGTTATTATTTTTAAGCTTTGGATTTCATGCTATATTTTTTGAAAAAGATATTGGATTTGCTTTATTTAGTTTTGTTTGTATGATTTTTTTTGGAGTTTGTGTGATTATTTGCTTAAGTAAATTAGAATATAAAGGAGATAAAATTGGCAAAAAGGAAGAGAAAAAAGAAGAAATTATTGAAATATCTTGGAAAGCTGACAAAGCTAAAGCTTTTGGGTATAGGTCGTCTTGGATGGCTGTTAAATGTGAGGATTATGAAAAAATTGCTAGCGCATTTAGTAAGGTTGAAAAGGATAATTTTTCTGAAAATGTTGTGAAAATAAATTGGGAATCTGCTATGGATGATGAAAAATGTCTTGGAATATTTATGACTCCTGTAAGAAACAAATATGTAATTATTAATTTAGATGGATGGGGAATATTTGACGATTATACTCAAGAAATTAGTAAAATATTGAAAACAGATGTACAATTTTTTTATACATTTAGAGTTATGGGAGACTTGATGCTTAGTTGGTATAAAAATGGGAAATTGTTATATAAATATTCTGATGTGGAAGGGGATGTTGAGAGGGGGATAGAAGAAGTAGGGGAAGATCCTTTGCCTCCTAAAGATAAGAACTGGAGAAAAGATTATGATGAAGATATTGTCTTTAAGCGTGCTGCTATTTGGAGCTATAGTCCTGAAAAATTTGGAGATGAGATTAAAAAAAGTTTTGGATATTTGATGTTGAGGAAAGGAAGACATATCTTTAAGGTGAAAGAAAGTGGAGAAATACTTCGGTTTGGGTAGAAGCATTAATAAATAAGTTGAGATAATATTGAAACATGGAAAATGACAAAAACACATATGTAATATCCCTTGGTGGATCTATTATTGTACCAGATATGATTGATGTGGCCTTTTTAAAGCAATTTAAGGAATTTATATTAAAACATGTTAAATTAGGGCAGAGATTTGTATTGATAACTGGTGGTGGGAAGACTTGTCGTAGATATCAAGCAGCACTTTGCGAAGTTAACTCGTCTGCTAGTTCTGATGCGCTTGATTGGGTTGGAATATGGACTACACAAGTTAATGCTCAGTTGGTTCGGCATATGTTTGGTGATGATGCTGATTTGATTTCTGGATTTGATCCGCATGATCCTATCAAAAGTGAGAAAAATATTATTGTAGGTGCTGGATATGAACCTGGATGTAGTTCAGATTATGATACTGTGGCGATTGCAGAAAATATTGGGGCGAAATATATTATTAATTTGAGTAATATTGATTATGTATATGACAAAGATCCCAGAAAATATTCTGATGCCGTGAAGATTGAAGAAATATCTTGGGAGGATTTTATTGCGCTTTTGCCTGACAAATGGGATCCTGGGTTGAATAGTCCTTTTGATCCGATAGCTGCACGTAAAGCAAAGGAACTTGGAATATCTGTAGCTATGATAAATGGAAGGAAACTTGATCAGTTAGAGAAATGTCTATTGCATGAGAAATTTGATGGGACTTTGATTAAATAGGTGTATTTCGTTTTTATTGATATTTTAATAATGTTGTTCTTATTTTTTATTATATCTTTTCAAAAATATTTGTATCTTTGAAAAATATTTTCTATCATTATTATTATATTAATATAAATCAGTTACTAGCATAATATTCTTCTATGATGTCTTTGGATGTGATTATTTCCATATTTTCTGTAGCATAGTCTAGAATGGCTTCGTAGTTTTCCCAAGTCTGTTCTAAGTGATCTTCTGGGTAGAATTGGAACTCATCGTCTGTTCTTGTTAAGTCGTATGGGCTTGGTAAACCTTTTGTTGATCCATCTTCTTGAAAGTCATAGTAAATTTGTCGCCAACCTGCTTTAAGTGCATAAAAGTCACTGTCGTGGATGATAACAACGCCGTGTTCGCCAGAATCTGCTTTATTGAAGAGTTCTTCAGGGACTACTGCTTCATTATAATTCCACCAAAAGTCGCCGTGGTCTAAACCAGTTGCCTTTTTTTCCTCACTAATACCAATTAATCTGCCTACTGTGAACTGCGAAGGTCTTGTGAGCATTCCGTTTGTGCCTTGAGTTAAAGTTGAACCACTATGTTCTGCTACGTACATTTGGGCGCCTAAGTTGCTAAGAACCTCTAATTCTGCAGTTTGGTAGTCTAGGTTGTTTGAGTTGGCTCCAACAGCAGGAGGGGCGTAGCCTAGTTGCTGTGCCATGTATGAGTAGCCGCCTTGTATGTCTTCGTTGTATTCACCTGTAGTTAAATCTAATTCGTATGACTCGTAGTTTGTTAGTTCTTCAACTAATTCGTCATGAGACATAGTTGTTAAATCTGAGTTTTGCTTGAGTAATTTTAATGGATGAGGTTCTCTTAAATGAAAAGAGATAGACATATCTAAGTCTTGCATCCGTTCTAAAACCTCTGGATACTTATCTTCATAGGCTTTGAAAGTTGGAGCTGTCATATAGAACTCTGCTCTTAGATTTCTTTCTTCGAATAGGTCTAGGAGTCTTGTGATTGTTTGTGAACCTTCTTCTATGTAATACCATTCGTGAGTGTTAATTATGAAAGTTACCTTTGGCTTAGCTTGCGTTGTAGTAGAGTCATCATTGTTTTCGTTATCAGTGGTGCTTGAGTCATCTGATGAAGCTTGAGTAGTATCAGCTTTATTTGATTCTTGGTTTTGGTTGAATTTGTTTTTTTGTTCTTGCTGGAAGTTCTTTTTTGCTTCTGAATTTTTTGAATCGTTTGTTTCTACTGAGCAAGAGATTAGAAATAGTGTGATGATTAGGATTGTTACTATTGTGATTAGGTGTTTTATTTTTGGCATGATTTTTTTATTGGAGGTTTTTAGTTAAATGTTATGGTTTTGAGCTTTTTTCTTAATAAGAAATAACTTCTAAGTTTGGAATTCGTTCGAAATGCTTTTTGTTATTGGTAACAAATTTTTTAATCCCATTTGAGAGAGCTATCCCTGCAATCAAACAATCAGTTTCACCTATTTTTTGTCCTTTTTTTGATAATTCTGCAGATATTATGCTAGATTTTAGTGCGGCTTTTCTATCAAAATTTAAAACTAAGAGTTTTGATGCTAAGGTTTCTATTTTTCTGATGTTTCGAGATATGTCTTTTCCGTACAAATAAGCTCCCCTGAATAATTCAAATATATTTATTTCAGAAGTATACAATGGTTGACTTTCTAAACTCTTTATTATTTTGATTGCTTTTTCTTCACAATGCAGAAAGTCTATTAATATCGTGGTATCAAGAAACATTATTTTTCACCATCTTATCTAGCTCTTCTAATCTAGAACGATCTTCTCTACCAGCAGTTATATCTTTTTTCATTTTCTCTATCTCAGCTTTTGGTATGTCACTCCAAGCACCAGCTAGATCCATAATACTAGTATTTGTTGTAGTTAACCTCATTAGTTCATCTGAAAAACTTTCACCTGGAGCTTTGAAAGCTAGAAGGCGCTCATATACTTCATCCTTAATTGAAATTGTTTTTGTTCCCATCTGTGTATGTGTATGTGTACATGATTTATTTAAATGTTGTGTTTGGTTTTGATTT
>CAZGQD010000021.1:0-26693 GCA_964527395.1 uncultured Methanosarcinales archaeon | reverse complement strand
TTATATATCCAAAATCACTTCTTACTTAATTATTAGACTTAGCTTTTATTTATTTATTTATTTATTTATTTATTTATTTATTTATTTATTTATTTATGCTAACTAAAAAAGAGGTGTAAAGATGAAAAGAAAAGAATTACTTTCAATACTTATGTTGGCTGTAACTCTATCTGCAATATTTGTATTTGCAGAGGGGTTTATATCACCAACTGCAGTAAGTCCTACAGAAAATTCGAATCATTCTGGAGATTTACTATTGAACATTACTGTTGATGTTTCTGACACAGCAGCTAACGCAACGAATGTAACATTTGTATTTTTGAACTCAACAACAGGTGCCCTATTATATAATACTACTATTGGCCCAGCAGACCCATTAATAAATGATACTTTCAATGTAACAATAAGTACAACTTCTGTTTTAAATGATGGAAATTACAACCTTACATTTAATGTGACAAATTCAACAGGAACAACTCAATTAGTAAACGATAGTATCACAAATGTTTCTATTGATAACGAAGCTCCTATAATTGCTAGTACTAGCTTCAACAATCCTGGTCAAGGTGGAAATGTGAGTAATGATACTGTAGTTTTCAACTTCACAATAACTGATGGTGTGACTGATGTAATAGAAGTAGTATTCAATT
Source organism: uncultured Methanosarcinales archaeon (assembly GCA_964527395.1). GTDB lineage: Archaea > Nanobdellota > Nanobdellia > Woesearchaeales > GW2011-AR9. Next base: position 26,043 of record CAZGQD010000021.1, on the reverse strand, counting down.
TATCTAATGGGACAAATAATGACGTGCTAAAAGCAGCCTCAAGAATAGATGGAACTACTGAATGGAATGCTACATTTAACATGAGTATTTTCGATGAAATAAGTTCAACAAATATTACTATTCATGCAAATGACTCTGTACTTAATCTGAATAACAGTGAAGTATTTAATTTCACAATAGATAGAACTGTACCTCTAGTAAATATTCAGAACAGTAGTATTAGTTCAACAGATACAACTCCAACTGTGACATTTAATTTTACAGATAGTATATTTAATCAAGCAAGTTGTACATTGTATCTTGATGGAACTAGTTATGGATCAAATGCAACAACTTTGAATGAAACAGCTACAGATATAACTGTAAATTCTGCATTGGCAGTAGCTTCATATACAGCGCAAGTTAACTGTACTGATGGTTCAGGAAATGTGAATGGTTCAAACGAAATAACTGTTACTGTAAGTTCTAGTTCCTCAACAACCACAACAACAACAAGCAGTTCATCTGGTGGTGGAGGAGCTACAGGTTCAAGTGGCGCAGTATCAACAACTTCAAGTACATCACACAAAGAGATTTGGAATTCAATCAATGCTGATGAAACAGCTAATGTTGAAATTGATAATGAAAACATTGCAGTAACAGATATCAGTTTTGACATAAGTGAAACAATTTGGGGACCTTGGATTCAGGTAAAAAGCAAAGAAGTTGAAGATCTTCCAAGTACTGTTACGGAGCTAGATGAACTTACAAACAGTTACTTCTTTGTTGATAGGAGTAGAACTTTAACTGATGAAGTGATGGAAAACATTGTAGTTGACTTCCAAGTTGAAAAAACCTGGATTGATGCAAATAACCTTAAAACTGACACTGTAGCGTTATATCACTTTGATGAAGAAGCATCTACTTGGGAAATGCTAGATACTCTTTTCAGTAGCGAAGATTCAGACTATGTGTATTATACAGCATCTGTACCAAGCTTTAGTTACTTTGCAGTTGGTCAGGGCGCTGCATCAACTGTAGCAGTTGAAGCAGAAGAAACTGATGTAGAAGAAACAACAACTGTTACTGAAACTGTTGGAGAAGAAACTGAAATGGCTGAAGGAGTAGTTGCAAAAGAAGAAAGTTCAAGCAAATTGCCATACATTATTGGTGCAGTCTTGATCGTTCTTGGTCTTGGTTACTACTTAATGAACAGAGATTCAGCAAAACCAGCAACTAAGAAGAAAAGAAGAAGATAATAACTTCTATTTTTTTATATTATTTTTCTTTTAATTTTATAATTCTATCAATCTAAATATAACAAATTCAAATTCTCAATAATAAAGCTTTATAAAGCAGCATCTTCTTTTATCTATTATTAAGGATAACTAATACTTGTCTTTACGGTTAAGGACAGCTAGGCTGGCGCGGTAGTCCTGCGTTGTTACCATGAGTGGACTTTACATGGAGCCGAAGCCCTTATGAGGATGTCTTTTTTGGATGTCCCAGAACGTTTTGTTGAGAGCGTGTCCTTTGGGATGGATTATGTATTGAATCAGGTCAGGCGGGGAACCGAGCAGCCTTAAGATTCATGACCCATGTTCAAAGGGTTACACGATGGAGAAGCATTTTGGACTATGGCAGAAGGGATTGATTATTCGAAATATGGGCACGCCCTTAAAACCTTTTTTTCTCAAAAAAGGTTCAAAAATTCAAATGAATTTTTAAAAACCATTTTCCGCAGGAAAATTGTCAAAAAATACTAAAAGTATTTTTATTACCTTTTTTACTCAATTTATGTCACACCAATTAAATACTTTTACAATATACTTCGCTTTATGAGACAAATTCTTGCCCAAACAATCATCTTTTTGTATGCTACAGTTGGAATCATATCTACAGTAGCTTATTGGCCTACAATTAAAGATGTCTACATTCACAAAAAACCAAGTGCAAACATCAAATCATACGCTCTTTGGTCTGTCTCATTAGGAATCTCTTTTGCATACGCTTCACTCATAGTCTCAGACCTATTATTAATGATTGTAACTGGCTTAGGTTTCCTTTGCTGCCTAATAATTCTCATTTTGAGTATAAAAATGAAAAAATGAATCAGTTTTTAGTTCAAAGAGATAACTTTCCTTCTCAGAAATAATTAAATATAACAAAAACACTAAAACTTCATGATAATAAAAAAATTCAAAGGTGGCTATGACAAAAACTTCGCTTACTTAATACAGTACCAAGATGAAGCAATCCTAATCGACCCTTCATACCCAGCAACAGAGATTCTAGAATATTGCCAAAAGAACAGACTCAGATTGAAAAAAGTAGTAGTTATGCATTCTCATCATGACCATATAGTTGACTTAGATGTCTATAGGTCAAGAGCAATTCCAATTCTGGCTCACAAAAGCAGCAAAATAAAACATGACATTGCCATAGATGAAGCAGACATAATTGAGTTAGGAAAGCTCCAATTCAACGTAATGCATACACCAGGCCATAGATTCGACAGTATCTGTTTACTCCACAAAAACCATTTGTTCACCTCAGACACATTATTTGTTAGAGGCTGTGGCAGAGTAGATTTCCCTGGATCAAACCCAGAAGTAATGGTTAAAACTCTAGAAAGAATCAAACACTTACCAAATGAAATTACTATTTACCCTGGCCATGACTATGGTATCTCTGAAACAAGCACAATTAAAGAAGAAAAAAAGTACAATCAATTTCTAAATATGACAAAAGAAGAGTTCTTAAGAAACCGAACCTAAAAAAATTATTATTCAAGAGTGTATTCCTACTTTTTCACAAAAATATATCTATCAACAACCCTTCTTGATGGTTTTCTAACTCTCATAGCATCCCTATATGCAGTCCACTTATCATCAAAACTTGCATTTGGATCAACATCTATCATTCCACTCTCAGCAAAAGAATTAATCATTCCTTCCTGAAATTTAGCAGCACTAGGCCTAAGTCTTCTAAATTCTTCAAAACTACTAACTGGAGTAAATAAGTCAGTCAAATCTCTTGAAATAGAAACTTTATAATCTTCTTTTCTTCTATCTTTTTCAACAAAATCTATTGTTCCCCATAAAGTATATTTGTCTGGCTGATCTACCATATTTGTTGCACTTTGATGATAGTTATTTGCAATAATGTACCCTCCTGGTCTAAGATGTCTAGAAGCCCATTCTGGAGGAATACATGGATTCAAGAGAATCAATAAATCATGCAAAGAATTAGGAGTGTAATCTTTAATGTCCTGTTTAAAAGCAGTAAAACCTGCCTCTTGAAGTCTCCTAACACATCCTTTACTTCCATCTTCAATATCTACAAATGTCACACTATCAAAGACTCTAGCTGGACTTGCATCAAAAGCACATGATGGATACAGAACTGACTCTGGCCTATAAACCTGATCTCTAAATGCAGTATAAATTGCAATCAAATCATCTGAATAACTAAGCCCTTGAATTTCACGAACTCTTCTGCTACTTCCTAATGAATCAACAGTAGTACTGGGAATTTCTGCAAATCTTCCTGGAGTGATATCGTCCTTCTTTGCCATTATATCTTAAAAACAGTTCTTTTTTAAAAATCTAAGTACAAAAAATCAAAAAAACCAACTTTTATAAAGCAAAAAATATTCCTTAATATACAAAAGAGGTGTATATAGTGAGAAGAAAGGTAGTTATAACAGTTTTTCTAGCAGTAGTGATTCTAGCAGCTGCAGTTTTGGTGCAAATGAACAAACAAGCAGAGGTTCCAATAGTTCCAACAACTCATGTGACAACAAATGTAGGTCTTTGTATTGAATATACTGGAACAGATCCTGATACATTAGAAGAGTTAAAAGAAAGCTTCAGTTCACAAACTCAAGTAGTTGTAGTAGCTCAGGCTGAATGCAACGAATAAATAATCTTTATTCACCTAAAGCATTAATTTCATCTAAATCTTCAATTTTAAAGTCTTTTGATAACTCTTGCTTAATTTTTCTCATTTCAACAACTGAATCTCCTGTATTTTCAATAGAACCAATCTGTTTTTCCAGAATTAATTTTCTCAAAGCATCACGAATAACATCAGATTTATTCATATACATACCTTTATCTACCAAATTATCTACTTCTTCCATTAATCCAATAGGTAATCTCACTTGTGCAATAGCCGTCGTCATACAATTGCATTACACTTGTACTATAAAAATCTTTTGTTCATATTATCAAAGCAATGTAAAACGAAGCTAAAACAAAGCAAGAAACTTTAAATAATCTAATCTTTTTTATTTCAATTACATGAAAATAGAAAGAAGTAGCATATACTTGAGCATTGCAGTCATTCTGATAGCAATTTCCATATATTTCTCATTTTTCAATCAGACTGTAACTGTTATTTCCTTAGGCTTACTTTTCACATTAACCTTCTTCAAAAGAGAATTTTATGACTTTCTAAAGAGCACAGGCATTTAAGATTTAAAACAAGTAATTAATTATTTCTTCTAGATGACCGGTTTTCAAAAAATATTCATAACTCAATGCAAAAACTAAACTAGTACTTGCTTCTCTTGCTGAATCAACTGCTTCTTGATACCATTGATTTCTTTCAGTTCTAATGGCTTCTCTTAAGTTTTCTTCGTTTTCAACTAACAATAATTCACTTACTGATCTATCATATCCTTTCTTTTCAAAAAGATGAACATGTGAGTAAAATTCTTCTTTATTTTCGAAACTTCCTACTAATGGCCACAACACTATCTCCGAGAAATAGCTAATTCCTATTACACCAAGATTTGATAGAGGTTTTGCAGCTTTGATAGCTGCATATCCCATTATTGTAGTTTCAATAATTTCTGGAACATCCATAATTTCTTAAATAATCCTTTTTTATAAAAGTTTAATCTAAAAAATAACTAAAATCAAAACTCCTCAAGCCCTTTCTGATCAACAATCCGACTAACTGAAACCTTCCGAGCCATTGAATCATCAGCCATTAACTTACGCTGAATCTCACGAGCTCGACTAACAACCTCAACAGGCATCCCCGCTAATTTAGCAACATACACACCATGGCTTTTGTCACATGAACCAGGAACTAACTTACGCAAGAACACAACTTCTCCACCTACCTCACGCACAGCCAAATTATAATTCTTAACCAATTCAAAAGACCCAGCTAACTTATTCAAAACATGATAATGTGTAGCAAACATAGTTTTGGCCTTTATTCTACTATAAATATATTCCACACAGCTCCATGCGATAGAAACTCCATCAAAAGTAGAAGTTCCACGTCCAATCTCATCAAGTACAATAAAACTAGACTCTGTAGCATCAGACAGTATCCGAGCAGTCTCCAGCATCTCCACCATAAATGTAGATTGTCCAAGAGAGATATCATCATGCGCTCCCACTCGTGTAAATATCTTATCAACAATACTAAGCACGCAAGATTCAGCAGGCACAAAAGAACCAATTTGAGCAAGAAGTATAATTAGAGCAGTCTGCCTCATCACACAACTCTTCCCACTTGTATTTGGTCCAGTTATAATCATCACTTCACCTGAAACCAACTTAACATCATTTGGTATAAATTCAGAAACAAGATGTTCAATCACTGGGTGTCTTCCAGAAACAATTTCAAGTGACCCATCAGTTACAAAAGAAGGCCGACAATACCCATTTTCCATAGATACAACAGATAAACAACATAATAAATCAAGCAAAGCTAATTTGGAACTAATTTCTTGTATCAACGAAGTCTTCTCCTGCACAACACGAACGATCTCCAAGAATAAATTGTACTCTAACTCTTGCAACTTATCTTGAGCACCAAGAATCTTCTCCTCCAAAACCTTTAACTCTTGCGTAAAATATCTCTCTGCATTTGATGTTGTTTGTTTTCGCACAAAATGTGCTGGAACACGAGCAACATCTTTTTTACGCACTTCAATAAAATATCCAAAAACACGATTGTATGATATTTTCATCCCATCAATTCCACTTTCAGATTTCTCACGAGCTTCAATCTGCGCCAATTTAGATTTGGAATCAAAACGTAGCGCCGTCAACTCATCAACTTCAGAATTGAAACCTTTCTTTATAAACCCAGCATCACGAACAGAAATACCAGCATCTTCTTTAATCGATTTTTCAAGCAAATCAAAAATAGGCCCAATCTCAGGCATATTCAAAACATCATCAAGCAGTTTAGAACGCTTCATTTGTGAAAGAACAGTGCAAATTTGTGGCAACAAAAACAAACTATTCTTCAAACCTAAAAGATCCTTAGGACTAGCATTCCCCAAATTCACTCGTGCAATCAACCTCTCTAAATCAGCCATTTGTTTAATCAAATTAACAATTTCGTCACGCTCCAAACTTTGCTGATTCAATAAACTAATTGCATCCAATCTTTCATCAATCTTAGCTACATCAAGCAGTGGCTCTTTCACAATTTTCTTTAGCATCCTAGCCCCCATTGAACAGCTAGTCCTATCGATCACAGACAGTAAAGTTCCAATACCTTTCTCACCACGAACGTTCTCGAACAACTCTAAATTCACAATTGTGCTTCGATCCAATTTCATGATCTTCTTTTGCTCAAAAGTTTCAACAGCTTTGATATGCAAAACATTATTTTTTTGTGTATCACATAAGTACCATATCAGTCCTCCACTAACACAAATCTCTAACTTCTCAGAAAAACCTTCAATCTCAAGTTTCTGCTCATTCAAAACCTTACTGGCATTCTCAAATCTGAAATGAAAATCATCACAACTGCTCACAAACACTTTCATCTCCTTCAACGTGTTCACAAAATCAGTATTTACGAGCATGCTATCTGCTAAAATACATTCACTAGGGCTCCATTTACAAACTTCAGAAAATAATTCAGATTCACTAATGCAATTCCCCACAAAAAACTCTCCTGTACTGATATCACAGACCGCAAAAGCATATTTCTCTTCACCTACAACAATTCCCATCAAATAATTATTCGACTTAGAATCAAGTATTGATTGCTCCACAACTGTCCCAGGCGTTACAACTCGCACAACTCCTCTCTTTACCAGCCCCTTAGCTTTCTTCGGATCCTCCAACTGCTCCACAATTGCAACTTTGTGCCCTTTAGAAACCAACTTCCCTAGATAAGAATCAAGTGCATGGTACGGTATCCCTGCGAGTGGCGCTCTTTTCTCTCCCTTTCCCCGTGCAGTCAGCGTAATCTCCAGATCCCGAGAAGCAATCGCTGCATCTTCATAGAATATCTCATAAAAGTCCCCCATCCGCAAAAGAACCAAACAATCTGGATGCTCCAACTTCGCAGCTTTGTACTGTAACATCCCTGGAGTCAACTTCTCATCTGGAATCTCCAGTATACTCAAAACATTCAAATCATTATTAGTTACCATTTCCTCAAATCCCTACTCATAAATTCACTCCATTTATTCAACCAATTCCACATCTTCAAACCACAATAATACTATTTGCAGCATAAAAAGCAGTTCGGGGGCGTAAGGTGCAGAACAAGGCCTTTTTCGCCAGAGCAACACCAATCGACCTGAACGAACGAAGTGAGTGAACGCGGAGAGGAGCCATTTCGCTAATCGCCCCGGCAGCGAAGCTGATGCTTTTTATGCAGCAATTCATAATAAAATAAACACAAGAAACCCAACTTTTAAGCATTATGGTGAAGAATCAGACAAAAACAAGCAAAACACACCCAAATATTTATATAGGAACTAATTATTCTAACATAAGAACAAAAAGTTCCAATAAAACTATGGCAACACTCACAAAAAAAGAAGCAGAACTACTCTTGCTATTGTTCAAAGACTTTACTACGAACTACAATTCCAATTCTATTTCAAAAAAAGTAAATCTAACTGCCAGGGGAGCTCTAAAAGTTCTAAAATCACTTGACAAAAAAAGATTACTTACCAAAAAACAATATGGGAAAGCAGTATTTTACAAAGTCAACACAAGCGATTATTATGTTTTTAGAGTAATAGAAACTCTCCTAATTCAAGAAGCAAGAGAAAAAGCTTCAAGGTGGCTTTTCGACTTTGAAGAGATAATAAATGAAGTAGAAATAGTTATCTTATTTGGATCAATTATCAGAACTCCAAGGAAAGCAGAAGATGTTGATGTTTTACTTGCATTCAAAGAAGAAAAACTAAAAAAGGTGAATGATCTAATAAATCAGAAAAACAAAATTTTACTAAAACCAATCCATCCCATTTTCCAGACTAAATCAGATTTTAAAGAAAATCTCAAACTATCTGATCCAGTAGTTATAAACGCGGCTAGAAAAGGATATATATTGCACGGTTACGAAGACGTAATTGAGGTAATCAGAGATGTCACAAGTTTCTAAAAAACCCACAAAAATGAGCCAAAGGCCCCTCAACCTAAAGCTCATTTAAGCAGTAAAACGAACCTGGGGATGCCGTTTAGTTTACTTAAATAACAAAAAACCCCTAAAGCTATATAAAAAACAGCTACAATTGAAGTGGTAGTAATGTTTTATAGATATTTTGATAAAATAATATAACAAAATTATATTATTTGCATCTTTGTTAAGGCTTCGCTCACATGCGTTCGCTCGGAACAAGGCCAGACTCGCTTTTCGTAAGTCGTTGAAGTTAATGCGGCGCCTCCCCGTAAGGGGCACCACCCTCCGCAGTGTATTTCGGAGATTTTCTTCTTCGCTCGTGAATTGGCCCTGTGTTCGCCCTTAACAAAGATGCTGGATGTAATTAATGAGATAACAATAACATGGTAAGTACAACACTAATCGAAGACTACGGAAAACTCTTAGAAGACTTAGGCTTCACCTCCTCAGAAGTAAACGTATATTTCGCACTTTTGGAGTTAGGCCCAAGCAGTACTGGAGCTATTGTAAAAAAGTCCCGTGTTGGTTCAGGAAAAGTTTACCAAGTTCTAGACAAATTAATCTTAAAAGGTCTTGTTAGCTACATCACTAAAAATAAAGTTAAAGAATTCCAAGCTCAAGATCCAGACAGACTTTTAGATTTTGTTCAGGAACAAAAGAACAAACTTGATCAAAAAGAAGCAAAACTAAAAGAAATTCTACCTGCCTTAAAAGATGAACATCAAAGTTCCTTTAAAAAGATCAGAGCAGAAATGTTTGAAGGCATCAAAGGTTTCAAATCCTGCTACGAATTCATTCTTAGTGAAGCAAAAGAAAACGAAGACATTCTTGTATTAGGTGCTGCGAAAGAAGCAATTGACAAATATTTTGGTTTCTTAAAAGAATGGAACCAACGTAGGGAAGAAAAAGGCATCAATATGAAGATTCTTTACAATGCTTCTTATAAGCAAGATGCTAACAAGAACGAATTTACCACCACCAAAATCAAGTATCTAAAAGAAGCAACTGAAACTCCTGCTTGGACTATGATTTTCCAAGACTACGTTATTACAATGCACGTAAGAGGAACCCCTATTTGTTTCTTAATCAAAGACGAACATACTGCAGCGAGCCACAAAAAACAGTTCGAATTGATGTGGTCAAACGCCGAGGAATAAAAACAAACAAAATCACTCTCTTTTATCTATTCAACAACTTCTCCTGGCTTAGTATCAGAACTAACAACTGCTTTATCAGCAACAAATGCACCCAACTGTTCAAGACCAGAGTCACATTTCTTACCCTTAACAACTACAGAAACTTTCCCTTTGTGTGTTCTATTCACAATCTTCACTCCAGTCTCAACTAAACTATCCTCTCCCAGCACAGAATCGTGCACAAACGCTCCATCTTCAACAGTGGCATATGAAAACAATACTGAGTCTGAAACAACGCAATCATCTCCGATCACAGAATTATCCAAGATAGAAACAGACCCACTAATGGTACAGTTCTCTCCAATATTAACATTCTTCCCAATCTCTATTGTTCCAGTCAACCGACTACCTTTTCCAACACTAGATCCAGAATCAATAGAAACATCTCCTTCAACAAGCGCCCCAGAATCAACTGTTCCTAAACGTAGCAAAGACTCCTCTGAACGATTCAAAAGCACTTCACGACTGGCAGACAAAATATGCCATGGGTATCCAACAGGAAGCCAATAGTGATCAACAAAAGCTGCATGCATAAGTCCATCCTCAGCTAATATTTTCACAGCATCTGTAAGTTCATACTCTCCTCGCGGTGACTTTTCAAGCGAAGACAAAATAGCAAACACAGTACCACTAAACACAAAAGCTCCAGTATTCACATAATTAGAAGGCGCTTTACCAGTTGGTTTTTCAATCAAAGACTTAACTTTCCCCTTAGCATCAACAGTAACTACACCAAATGCAGACACATCCTCTAATTCTTGTAACAACATAACATTATCAAACGAAACAAGCTTCTCCAAATCAGTGGCAGCGTACAAATCATCTCCATTGATCACAAAAAACTTCTCTGAAACATCAACAAAATCTCTAGCACAAAGCACCGCATGCCCTGTACCTAACTGCTCTTCCTGAACAACATAACTAACTTTCATCCCTCGATACGAGTCACCAAAATGCGCTTCAAGCATCTCACTTTTATATCCAACAACAAGAATAATTTCATCAACCCTATTTGCTTCATTCTTCTCAGACAATTCTACAAGTGCATTAAAAGTATGTTCAAGAAGAGGAACATTCCCTAGTGGAATAAGTCCTTTTGGACGTGTCAAAGAATACGGTTTAATTCTTGTAGCTTTCCCAGCTGCTAATATTACTGCTTTCATAAATATTCACCCCATTTCAATCCTATTTTTTTATTCTACAGAAAATTAGTACTGTCAGAGCAGACTTACAGACAAAGTACGGCTTTTGAATTTTTGCACATTCGTACAAAAATAGCCGACTTTAGTATTCTCCTTTATATACAAAGTGCCCACCCACCATCCCCTTTAGAGACAGTACTAATTTTCTTTGTGATATTATTTTATATCTTTCTTAATGTGCTTGTTGTGCAACTGCTACATTGCTTCTAGTTTCACCTTTTTCACCAATTTGTTCAATCAAAATAGCAGAAATCTTTTCAGCAAACTTACGAATTTCACTTTCATTCTTACCTTGTAAAGTCACTCGACAAAGCATTTGTGTACCAGAATAACGCACCAAAACTTTCCCAGTTTCACCTAATTCACGACGAACATAATCTAACTCTTCAGATAAAGCAGAGATAGACTCAAACGGTACCTTACGCACAATTGGGACATTAATAATCACTTGTGGGAACTTTCTCATAACAGATGCAAGGTTAGACAACTTCTTCCCACTACGTTTCATAATATCTAAAATCTTAAGTCCAGATAACATTCCATCTCCAGTAGTGCTATGCTCTAAAAAAGCAATATGTCCTGACTGTTCTCCACCTACAGAATATGATCCTTCACGCATTTTAGAAAGCACATGTTTGTCACCAACAGCAGTCTGCACAACATTCACACCGATATCTTTCATAGCAGCAACAAAACCCATGTTTACCATCACAGTACGGACCACAGTATTCATATGCAACTTTCCAGATTCCTTTAGTGCCTTAGCTGCAATCGCTACAATAAAATCTCCATCAAGTACATTACCTAATTCATCACACATAATGATTCTGTCAGCGTCCCCATCAAGTGCAATTCCACAATCTGCATTATGTTCAATAACAGCAGCAGAAATAACTTCGGGATGCGTAGCTCCACATCCATTATTTATATTCAAACCATTTGGTGATGCATTTAACACAACAACTTCAGCGCCTAACTCCTTAAGTATAAACTTAGCAATATGATAAGCTGCACCATTGGCGCAATCAAGTACAACTTTAAGTCCTTCAAGTGACCTATTTGAAACAGAACTTTTCACGTATTCTATATAACGTCCACGTGCGTCATCGATTCTATCTGCCCGACCAATTTTAGATCCAACAAATTCTGATGTATCAATTTCCTCAAGTATTAGTTTCTCAATTCTACGTGTTAATGAATCTCCTAATTTCCATCCATTTTTATCAAAGAATTTGATTCCATTATCTTCATATGGATTATGTGATGCTGATATTACAATTCCTGCATCTGCTGCAAAGCTCTTGGTCAAATGCGCAATAGCTGGTGTTGGCATAGGTCCAACTAAATAAACTTTAACTCCTACGCTTACAAGCCCTGCTGTCAGTGCAGATTCAATTAAATACCCACTTAATCTGGTATCTTTACCTAGAATGACTTTAATTTTCTTCCCTTCACATTTCTCACGAAGCAAAATCCCTGCTGCTTTTCCAATTTTGAGCGCCATTTCTGCTGTCATTGGAAAGACATTAGCTTTACCCCGCACCCCATCTGTACCAAAAATCTCCATATTAAACAAAAAAACAGCAAATTCTCCTTTTAAGCGTTATGGAATAGCACCAGAACAACCACAAGCACCAAAACCTTCAACAAACCAGACCCCAACAACAAAAGAAACAAGAAACCACGCATCTTCAGCACCAACAAAATCATCAGAACCTACACGAAAATAAGCATAAAAAACACCACCACATACACTTTAGAAGATATATGGGGGCGTAAGTTGCAAAAGTATTCTATTTTCACTAAAGTCTTACCAAACGACCCGAGTGACCAAAGGGAACGAGCGAGGAGAAGAGCCTATTCGCTAATCGCCCCCAATCGACGGGCGCGAGATCTTCTACAGTGCAGTATAAGAACAGAATAACAATCTGAAGTAAATCAAGCCCAAAACACCCTCACAAACACCAAAAGCTTTATAAACAACACACAGCAGAAATGGCACTATGACTCATATTATGCGTGTGGAAGCAGGAATGCTAATAAATCAAACAGCAAATCAGCTGAAAAGCCAAAAACTATTACAAAAGCCAGATTGGTCACAATTCGTTAAAACTGGCCATCACAAAGAGAGATTGCCCGATAGTGAAGATTGGTGGTTCCAAAGAGGAGCAGCAATTCTAAGATCTGTAGCTAAAATGGGCCCTGTAGGAACCCAAAAGCTAAGACACAAATTTGGTGGGAAGAAAAACAACGGTCACAAAAAAGATCACTTTTACAAAGCATCAGGCTCAATTATCAGAAAGCTTCTACAACAATTAGAGACTTCAGAACTTATCAAACAAGAACAAAAAGGTAATTTCAAAGGTAGAATCTTAACTCCTAAAGGAACAAGTTTCCTAGACAAAATTGCAGTAGACATCTACAAAAACTCAAGTTCAAGACCTAAAAAAGCAGCTAAAACTGAAGCTCCTAAAGTAGAAAAACAAGCAGAAGTAGCTAAAGAAGCCCCTAAAACAGAGGCTCCTGAAGCTAAAGAAGCAAAAGAATCTAAAGCAGAGGCACCAGCAGCACCTGTTGAAGCAGAAACAACAACTGAAACTCCTAAAGCAGCAGAAGCACCAGCAACTGAAACAAAAACAGAGGAAAGTCAATAAAAATGGCACGAAACAAACACCCATCTATGAAAAAGAGACTTCTAAAAAGAGGTTCTCAAACACACTGGGCTCCATTTTGGACTGTTCTGAAAGCTTTTGGTAAAGGTAAAAAAGTTCACCCTTCAACTTTAACTCATGTTAAGCGAAGTTGGAGACGTACAAACATCAAGTTATAGATAATCTAAATATATAATCAAATAAAATGGCAGCAAAAACCTTAGACCGAACATACAACATTCCTTTAAGAAAGGAGTTTATGAAAGTTCCGCGATGGAAAAAGACTCCTAAAGCTGTAATTGCTGCTAAACAATTTCTTTCCAAACACATGAAATCAGAAGACATCAGATTAGGTAAGGATGTTAATGAATTAATGTGGAAACATGGTGGAAAAAACCCTCCACATCACATTAAAGTTTTCGCAGTAAAAGATAAAGAAGGTATTGTAAGAGCAAGTCTAACACCTATCAAAGCTGAAAAGAAGTCAGACAAAAAAGCTAAAAAAGAAGCTAAAGTTGAAGCAAAGGCTGAAGAAGCAAAAGAAGCTAAAGTTGAAGCAAAAACAAAAGCAGCACCTGAAGCTAAAACAGAAGAAGCTAAAGAAGCAGAAGCTCCTAAGGCAGAAGAAAAATCATCTGAAAAAGTAAAAGAAGCAGCTTCCGAAGAAAGTTCTAAAACTGACAAACAATGATCAGTGAGCAAAAATTACTTGGTTTTATTGGTATTCTCATAGGTCTTTTATCAACAATAATTTCCTTTTATGGACAATATACTGATTCTCAAACTGGTTTTTTACTATTCCTTTCTCTAATTGGTATAGTACTACTTTTTTTTCTATCATCTTGGCCTATAGATTATTTTAAGAAAAAAGTAAGGGACATAAATTCTAATAAATCTCACTTAAGTAAAATGCAAGAAGATTTAAATAGCTTAAAAGAAAGACTAAATTTAAAAGAACAAATAAGTGATTTAACTGCAAGAATTTCATTTATGGAAAGAACCAAAATGGGAAACAAAAAAGGGCAAATAGATCCAAGATGGTATTTAATTTTAGTAATGATAATTCTCTTAATATTGTACATGAAAGAAAAAGGTTTTATTTAAACTAAGTCTTAAAACTTTAAAATGGGAAACAAAAAAGGGCAAATAGATCCAAGGTGGATATTACTCATAATTATTGTAATGTTATTCATACTTTTTCTAAGAGAGAAAGGTATCTTATAAGCAAATATTAAATACATCAATTTCTTACATTTTCATATGAAAAAAGACACACTAATGGCAGAATTCATGGGAGATTCTCCTATGATGAAAGTTCTAGATTACTTAATCACAGAAAGAGAATTGGACTTTTCTATAACAGATATGGCTCAGAATGCCAAAATAGGCAGAGCAACTTTGTACAGAATTTGGGATAGTTTGATCAAAAATGAAATAATTATTCACACAAGAGTCATTGGCAAAGCAAAATTGTTCAAATTAAACACAAACAATACTAAAATCAAGAAATTAATAGAAATTAATGATATTTTAACTTTAGATGAACTAAAAAGACAAGCAGCAAATAATAAAGAAAGTAACCTAAAGATAAATGGGTAACCATCATTTCTATCCTAAACTTTTATTAACTAAGCCTAAAAACAACTGGGTATGTCAGACTTAGTTATAATTGAAGAAGCAGTGGGCGAGATAGGCAAAGCTCCAGAAGAAAGAACAACAGACGAACTTCTACAATGTGCTATAGTAAATATTGACAAACTTAAAGGTCCAACTTCTCATCAAGTATCTGATCATGTTCAAAAGATTCTTAACCTCAAAAAAGCAGGCCATTCTGGAACTTTAGACCCTCAAGTAACTGGCGTCCAACCTGTAGCAATTGGTAGAGGCACAAAAGTGGTCCAATTCCTTCTAAAGTCACCAAAAGAATACATCTGCCTAATGAGACTACATAAAGAAGTCCCGCAAGAACAAGTAGAACAAGTACTAAAATCATACATTGGCAAGATAGAACAACTCCCACCAGTAAAGAGCGCAGTAAAAAGACAAATAAGAACCAGAAGAATCTACGAAATCAAATTAATAGAAATGGACAAAACTAGCGTCCTATTCAGAGTAAAATGTCAAGCAGGTACATACATCAGAAAATTGGCTCACCAAGCTGGTGTTGACCTTAAAACTGGTGCACATATGCAAGAACTCAGACGTACTCAAGCTGGCCCTATCAACGAATCTGACAATTTAGTCAACCTAGACGACTTAAGAGACGCCTTACACTACTACAAAAAAGACAAAAACGAAAAATTCATCAGATATTGCCTTCATCCTATAGAAAAAGCTGTCCAAGACTTCAAGAAATGCTACGTATTCGATTCTGCCTTAGAAAGCCTCTCTCACGGACGAGACTTAGGCGCTCCTGGCGTATCCAAACTAGAACACTTCGGCAAAGGTGACATGGTAGCAGTTATGTCTTTAAAAGGAGAATTAGTTGCTGTAGGTGAAGCCCTAATGTCTACCAAAGAAATAAAAAAAGAAAGAAAAGGCCTAGCCGTAAAAACCAGCAAAGTCTTCTTCACGACTATTACCAGCTCTAAAACATCTTCAGAATCCTAATCCTTCTACAGCTCCTAAAATTCCTACTGTTCCTACAATTTCTTCTAAAAAAACTCCCGCAATACCTCAACAAAGATCGTCCACTCACTGGCAATCCCATCCAACACAAGACCATATTAACGAGCATTTTTTCACGAAGTGGAAAAATAAAGAGCGAGTGGTCACGCCTGCACTAAGTCTGACGATCTAAATAAAACAGATATCATAGTTCTTTCAACCAATAATACTTATAAACTAATTTCACTTAACCAATCTTAAAATGACACCAGACTATCAACTAAAAACAGCAGAAGAAGTAAGAGCCTTATCAGAAGGAGCGGTTTTATCTCATCCTGACTTTTCTGGCTCAAGAAGACACCACTTAACACCTGAAGTTGACTCTTGGGTAGACTCATTAAGAGGCAGAATTGAAACAACAGACCAAGGATCTTATGAATTTGATGCAAAAAGACACACAATGGAACCAGAAGATGGTTCTCCTCCAAAAGGAGCCATGGGTTATTCATTAAGGGTCACACAAGGAAGAGATACAATCACTTTCTTAGCAAGTGGTTCACTAACAAATTATGAAAAACATTCAAATGCAATCTTTGATTCAGATATCGGTCCTTTAGTAGATGAGCTAATTGCAGACTATAAAACTTGGCCAGGACAGTAAAAAGGTAAGAAAATGACAGAACAATATCAGTTAAACAACACGGCAGAAGTACGAACTTTCTTAAAAGGAGCAGAATATTTTGGACATGGTGCCATCGGAGCTAATGAATTCTTTCCAGAAGTAACAGCTTTAGATGCTCCAGATCGAGTTTTGCATGAGAGTATAAGTACTTTAGTAAAAAAACCTGATGAAGAAGACTATAAATTAAGAGCCAGAGTTCAAAGAGAATATGCCCATGAGGATGATAACTCTGATACAGTAACTGGAAGTTCATTAATGATAACTCAGGGTGCAAGAAACATAGTCTTTTTAGCAACTGGAACTTTAACTTCCTATCAAAAAATCCCAGAAGCAATGGAAGATCCCGACGTGGCAGATTTAGTAACTGAATTATTTGAAGCTTACAGAAGTTTTGGCCAGAGGAATAGAAAATGACACAAGAATACGAAATAACAAATTTTAATGATTTAACAACTCTCATGGACGGTGCAGATAAATTAGCAATTGAAAGAAGAAGAACTAATATTGGTGAAGAGGTAATACGCCAAAGTATTGAAGTTGCTTTAAAACTTCCTGATGATACAGGGTACAACCATGGTTTTGAAGCAATTATTCACACTGTAGGGGATGGCTATGAGACAGTCCATGGTTCTAGGATCATAGTTGGAGATCAAGACGGAGAACATAATTCTGAGTTCGCAAGCGGAAAATTGTATGAAAGTAATCCTAATGCTACTCAAGAACCAGCTCTAGATTCATTTGTGATTAGCCTCATGGACGCTTATGACACTTGGCCAAAAGAATTATTAACAAAAACAGGAGAATAAAACAAAATGACACAACAATATCCTTTAGCAAACATAGATCAAGTGATTGGTTTTTTATATGATACAGAAATGACAGATTTAGGTCTTTCTGGTTCAAATGAACCAAATTCAGCTCCTGGAATAGATATTTGTGTTAATTCAATAGATGGAATAATAATAAAACCAGGAGAAACAGCTTACTCTTTAAAGGTAGGAAGACAAACTGAAATACCTGAAGATCCTTCTGTTCCAGAAAATCATATTGGTTATTCATTATTAATTAAGAGAAGGAGGACTGCAGATGATCCATCAGAAAGTGCAACAATCTTTGCTAACCTTAAAAGCGGATCATTATATGGATCTGATAACTCAAATGCAACAGAGGACCCAGGAATAGATTCTTTTGTAACTGGTGTATTTGAATCTTACAACTTTTCAAGAGCTAGACAACAAGCTAAACAACAATATCGGTTTTCAACTCTCTCTGAATTAAAATCTTTTTTAGATGGAGCAGAAAAGATTGCTGTTGAGGAAAATACTTCAGATGCTTGTAATGAGACAGAATACAAAACGATTGGATTTGATTTAAATATAAATAGGGGTGGTAATGTTGAAGTGTATTGTTTAGAAGCTACTGTGCATAAATTGAATGGAGATAATGGGTTGATCAAAGGTTCTGATATCACTATGTATGATCATGATTATGAAGTAGTTGCAGATTTCGCAATTGGAACCCTATATGAAGGGGATCTAGGAGTAATTAAAGATCCTGGAACAGAAGATTTAGTAAAAAAATTAATGGACGCTTACCCAACTTGGCCAAAAGAATAATCTGAAACAAAGACAGGAGAATAACTAACTAATCACTCTAACTCTACAATTGCTCCTTCCCAGCACGGGTTAATTAGAATCGTTTCACCAAGGGTATCTTGCTGACCCATTGTTTCATGCAAATGTCCACAAATAAACAACTTTGGTTTAATCCTCTCAATGAATCTGCGATAATCTACATTCCCAACATGCCTTTTTTCAGTCAATTTATCCAATTTTGTCAAATACGGAGGTCCATGTGTAACTAATACGATTTTACGGCCTTTAAACTTCCCATACCATTTACGAGAGATTTTACGGAATTCTTCATCTTGACGAGAAAACCCATCTCCTCCATAACCTAGAAATACGTAATCTTTAAACTCAAAATAACCTCGATGAAAATCAGTTACGTTTGGGTACATAGCTACAATTTTGTCATACTTTTCTCCAATTTCATGGTTACCTGGCAGAACATAAACAGGTTTTGGACAGCTATTTAATAATTCAATAATTGTTCTAAGGTTTTTTCTAAATTCAGTCAGATCTCCTGGAACTATTACTAGATCAACGTCCTTCTCCACAGCTCTTGCCAGCAATTTCTTAGTTTGCTCAAGATCACTATGCATATCAGAAAATACCAAAAGTTTCATAGTCATAACCTGTTAAATACTTAATTCATATTAATAATATAATAAAAAAAGAATTAAAAGAAGAATTATTCTTCCTTAGTTTCACTTTCGTCTTCTTCAGAAGCTTCTGCCTCTTCAGATCCACTAGCTTCAACAGAATCAGATTCCTCAGTAGCCTCACTTTCATCTTGAGATTCTTCTTCTGATTCGCTTTCTTCAGAACTACTTGCTTGACTAACTGCAGGCATATCATCAAAAGTTTCTACTTTCACTCGAGTATCTTCTACTTCTTTAACTTCTGACTCTTTAATTCTCCTAGCACGTTCTTCATCAACTAATTCTACACTTCGAACTAATACTTCTTTGATAGGAAAGAACTTGTTCACTATCTTTTTGATAGGGTGCTGCACTTTAAGTGAAACTAATCTAGATATAAAGCTCTCAAAATCATTCTTAGAAAGATCTGCTTTCATAAGTGATCTAACTTTCATACGTAATGTTGTTGCCATAGATTTGTTAACGCTACCGTATGTAACAATCAGCATTTTCACAATAACTGGCTTTCCATCTTTAGTTTTGATAGTAAATACGTCATCAAGTCTTGATGTTCGTTTTCGAACTAACCTTTTAACAAATGTAGGTACAATGCTATATCCAATAGGTGTAGAATGTAAAGAATTTGCTTTAACTTCATTTAGTGCTAATTTAACACGCACATTTTGGTCCCTCATAGATCCAGTTAAGTCTCTAAGTGACACAGTCATTTTTCTTCCAACTCCTTGTTCAACTTTTTCAAGGTATGTTTCCCCAATTTCTCTGCTGTTGAAAATGCTTGGTGCTATCACATTAAACCATACTTTTCGTTTAACTTTTACTTTTGTATCTTTTTTATTCTTCTTTGCCATTTTTATTTCTGTTACCGTTACCTTTCAATTTTAGTATCACCAGAGGGAAGACTATGTCTACACTGGATCCTTACACCGTGAGAAGTGATTCCTCCGAGCTCCTCACTAGGGCCAAAATGCAAAACTAAGCACTAAGGTCAATTAATACCCTCCAAAACCCCATTTCCTTTATAAAGATAACTCAGCAAACACCAAGAAAAGCATCAAAAGCAGCTTCTTCTCATCAATAGTTACATAAACAAAGAACTCCGCCATCATCAGTTTGTTCATCCACTCACTGGCATTCCCACTCAACTGAAGAACATATTAACGAGCATTTTTGTTGTTATTTTCAACAAAAATAAAGAGCGAGTGGTCACACCTGCGATAAGTCTGATGAACAAATAGATGATCCAAAATAAAAAAGAAACCAGAATCAGCTTCAAAAGCATCTAAAGCCCAATAAATGATCTCTCCAAAAGCACAAGAAACAAGATAAATTCCCCTAAATTTAAACAGTTTAAATTTAGGGGAAAAATTAGATATGAAAACAAAAAAGTTAGTTTACAAAATTAACAAAAATACTAAGAACTTGTCCTAAATGGATTTCTTTCTCCTAATGCAATACAAAGGTTATTAATATAACTTAAAGATGCTTGCATAATAAGCTCGTCATCTTCATTTGTATCTCTCACTTTTACCCATTCATTTTCCATAGGATTTTCTTTTTGACCTTCCAAATCAAATTGAGTAGTTCTACCACTGTAAGGTCCAACAAGAAACACTCTGATGCCTGTATACAGTCCTGATTCATCAAGCCCTATAGTTTCAGTACATTCAAATATACCTTTAGTAAACCCTTGAGAAACATTTCCTTGCAAACTAAATAATGTATTACTTACTCTTTCAGTAGGTAAAAATCTGAAAATATTTCCCTCAATATCTTCTTGAAAAAATGCTCTTCCTACTAGTCTTGCTAATTTACTATATTGATCATTTCCTACTGGTTCAGTTTCAAGAAGTTTACGATATTCTTCTAATGCTTCATCTCCTTGAAGAAAAGATTGGCCTTGGGTAACACCAACATTTAAAGAGTATCTTCCATCTTGAACTCTAAAATTAATTGAAAAATTTCCATTAGGATCACTAGGTTTACCCATCAAACTATTTATTCTAACAGCGGAACCTTCTTGAATTACTCTTGAATACAAAATATCTCTCTTTCTCTCCAAATCAGTCAATACATCTATCATACTTAATCAACAAAACAAGCTCTATTTATAAACATTGCTCATAAGAATCACTAATCAGTAACTAATTGCCTTACTCTAACCATCATAACCTTTATTAACAAAAAACCCTCCAAAAATACCAAAATGTTAACAGCATACTTTGCTTCTACGCAGTACAGCACCCTTGCCGCCGGTACCCTTTGCGCCATGCACAATCTCAAAAGCGAAATCCCTCTGAATCAAACAGAAGAGTTCAAATTATGGCAAAAATCAGTAATTTTACCAACAAGAGCCAGCAGTATATTTGCTCTAGCCAAACTAGCCAAAGAAAAGGGTCTAAATGCTAAAGTCATAGTTGGTTCAAAAGATTACAGCTTCCCAGACTACAGATTCTTTAGATACAGCAAATCTGATATTGATACTGCCAAATTAACAGCAAAGCTTCATAGAATCAAAGCAGAAAAAGCAGGCATAGAAATAGAAGAAAACCCAAACTTCACTTTAGAAGAAGTAAAAGAAGAACTAACAAAAAACAAGCTCATTCTCCTAAGAATCAACGTAAAAAATATCAGAGAAATCAAAAGAAACTCCAGCAATTATGTCTTAATTTACGACTACAACAAAGACAAGCAAACTTTTCATATATTTGATCCTGCTCTTTCAGCCAAAACAATCTCGGAACAAGATCTAAATGAAGCATTAAACTCTCTAGAAGAAAAAAAGCACAGAGATAAGAGGATGCTAATTTTGGGCAAATGAACCTAAATCAAACAAATTTTTATAAACTAAAAGAAATTCTATTAAATAACAATGGAATTATTAGAAATAAACAGTTCAAATATCGATCTAGTTTTAGCTAATTTTGGCAAATCTATTGATGAAGAAGGTTTCATTATAGATTATCAATCAAAAGAGAAAGTAAAATGCAAATATACTCATAATTTCATTAAAAAAGAGACATTAGGTGGTATTCTCCCAGGATCAAGCATATTTATTGAGGATTCTGACATTGCTTATGCTGGTTATATTATGGAGTTTTTAGCTTAGAATGGGTATTGATGAAAAGTTAGAATTAGTGGGTACAATAATCAAAAATTGGGACAAAGTAGAGGAACTTTCTATTGAAATGTGGAAAAAAGTAAAGGCTCTTTTTGATAAGGGAGATAAATCAATAGGTTTTATTAAGAGGATAGATGTATTCAAAAATTATTACTCTTTATCTCAAAAAACTTTCATCAAAAGATATTCTAGATATATTTTACCGACCGAGTACCGTAGTTATTTATTAGAATCAATGGTAATTAGTAATCTATATAAAAAAGGAGAATCAAAATTAGCAGATAAGAAACGTTTAGAATTATCTAAAGCAAGCACTAGGTCTCTTAGAATTTATAATCTTTATAACACTGGAATTTTAAACATATTGTTTGAAAAAATAGACTCTCTAATAAGGGATGGAAGAAACGAAGAAGAGATTATTGGCATTTCATCAAAACTCTTAGATGATTTAATTAATGATAAGTCAATAATTTATGTAAACCTTTATCACAACGAAGAAGAATTATATTCTAAAGTAAAAAATAGGTTACTAAAAGAACGTTATTGTTTGATCTATGGATCTGGTGAAAATGTAAGAAAAATAAAAGCAATTTTCAACAAAGTTATAGAAGATACTGATTTAAACAATTTTGAAGTAAAACATAATAAAAAGAATATTGGGAACATAGATCACTTCAATTTATGTATTTTTGAAAGACTTTCGGTTGACATATAAAAAGTTCTCACTCCAAAGACACATCCTAATATTCTCCAACAAAAATGACCATCTTTAGTTCAGAAGATTTATATAACTAATAATATTTCTAATATCTAAGTATTACATTTTACTATACTAATTCACTCAAAAAATATTATTTACTTTTGAAATTTGGTATAACAATGGCTTTGTAAAAAACCTCCATTCGGGGCGAGGCGTAAAGAGGCTCTTCTCCGCACTCGCTCGCTTTGCTCACTTCGGGTCGTTTTTTATCGCTCTGACGAAATTGGTCTCTTTCTGCGATCGACGCCCCCGAGATGTTTTTTACAAAGCTGTAGAATGATCTACTCACAAAAGAGGAACCTTAACTATGTGTCGAATGCTAATTGGGATTGGAAAAATCAATGTTTCTTCTCTAATAGACTCAATAATCTCAATGGCTAAGGACGAGACCAGCGACCATGAACTGAACCAAAATACTGGCAGAGGAACCTGGATCCATAAGGACGGTTGGGGGATCTCATATCTAGATAAAGACAATAAGTGGCAAGTGTTTAGATCGACTAGAGCTATTTTCGAAGATAAAGAGAACGTTGATAGATTCAGAAACCTTGAAACAAACTATGTCATGCTACATGTCAGATATAAGATGGGTAGCGAGGTTCACATTCAAAACACTCATCCATTCCATTTAAGCAAAGAGGAGTATGGTGATTATATTTTCTGCCACAATGGTTATGCTGGTGAAGACTTTACTTTTCATCCTACTTTAATTCCTCAAGGCCAAACTGATTCAGAGAAACTCTATTGTAGCATTTTAAGCTCAATCAAAGACAAAAAGCTCAATCTAAAAGCAAATAATCAGAGTACAACTAATACTATTGCTCCATCTATCTATAATAATGTCAAAAAAGCTAAGGTAGTTACTGGAACAAACGTATTTCTATCTACCAAAAGGTTCAGTTTTTTCATGATGCGAGAGAACAATTATCCTAATTACTATCAACTTCATATTGGATCAAACCAAGATTGCACTATTATCAGCTCAGAAATTTTAACTAATTTAGATAATACGATTTGGGTAAAATCTCCAGCAGGCCAAGTTTTGAGCATCAACCACAACACTTTGAATGTAAAAACAGAATTCACAGGCCAGATGGAAGCAGCAGAACTGAACAAAATCAATAAAATCAACACAATCAATACTACTAGCACAATCAATGAAACAACTAAAATCAGCGAAGTTTCAGATGATCAGCTAGTTTCTGCCAATTCTTAATAGAAGAATATACCTCATATGTTCAGTTTAATTCTACAACTAAATTTTCAAACAAATTCCCACAGTGCCACTCTATTATCTAAATCTTTATATAATAAAATCAGTGAAAAATCACAAAAAAAGAAGGTGAACTCTATGGAAAGAAAGAGTGTTGACCAAATTGAAGAATCTTTTCTCGCCGAAGAGGTGGTGGAGGAGGATTTTCTAACTATGGCAAAAACTAAAGAAACAAAAGCAAAAACAAAATCGACAAAGGCTAAGAAGGCTACAACTAAGGCTGCTAAAGGGGCTAAAGAATCAGCTGCTGCACCTAAAGTAGCAAAGGAAGCAAAGAAACCATCAATTAAGATTGAGAAAGCTATTAGTCTTGATGAACTTGAAGAAATACCACAAAAGGAAGCTGAAGCTAAAGCACAACAAAGTTCTGTATCTGCTGCACCTAAAGTGACTGTAATTAGTCCATCTGGTACTACTACAAACACTAAATCAAAAGATACAGTTTCAAAAACAACTACTGCAAGCTCTAGTTCAAGCAGTCCAAAGGTAAACAACAAACCTTGGGAAGAAGAAGACGATCAAGTTTTCTCTGGCAGTAACGCTTGGGCAATTTTAAGTGCTGTTTTAGTAATTTTATTACTTGTATCTGTTTTCACAAACGGTTTCAATTTCGCCGGTGTTAATGGTGAAATCAGTCTATCAGAAGCAGAAAGCATCGCACTAGACTACGTGAACACAAATTTACTACAAGCTCCATTTGTAGCAGAAGTAACTGACAGCTCAGATGAAGGCGAAGTATATTCAGTAACATTGCAAGTAGGTGGCCAAGAGGTAGTATCATTTATCTCTAAAGATGGAGAACTATTTTTCCCACAAGGTCTTGATACTGGAGTAACAACAAGCTTAGATGGATCAGATACAACTGACAACACTGATACTACAGATACAACAACTGGCAACACAGGCACAACTGATTCAGCTAACAGAGATACAATAGACACTATGGGTAATGCAATCAAAGGTGACCCTAACGCAAAGGTAACAATTGTAGAGTTCAGTGACTATGAATGTTCATACTGTGGAAGATTTTTCGAAGGTACTCTACCCAAAATTATTACAGATTACATTGACACAGGAAAAGCAAACTTAGTTTACATGGATTTCCCATTAGACTTCCACACAAAAGCTCAAAAATCAGCAGAGGCAGCTGAATGTGCTGGTGAGCAAGGCATGTACTACGAAATGCATGACAAACTATTTGCAAACCAAGCTGACTTAAGTGAAGACAACTACAAAGCATGGGCTGACGAAATTGGATTAAACCAAGACGAATTCTCAGCTTGTCTTGACAGTGGTTTGATGGAATCAGAAGTAAAAGCTGACATGGCATACGGACAAAGCTTAGGCATTTCAGGGACACCAGCATTTTTAGTAAACGGTGAATTAATCTCTGGCGCAGTACCTTACGAAGAGATGGCAGCTGCAATCGACAGAGCTTTAGCTGATCTAGAAGCATCAACAGGCACAACAGATACTGTAGATACAACAGTTCCAGAGCCAACTAACGCTGTAACTGAACCTGTTAACTCGAACGGTGTTTCTTTTGATGTTGTTGCTAAAAAGTGGCTTTTCGAACCAAGAGACATTACAGTTAGCCAAGGTGACACTGTTATGCTAAACATCATGCCTGAAGGCTTAGATTTCACCTTCAAAATTGACAGTTTGGTGGAAGACACTCAGGTTAGTGCTGACACAACTGTAACTTTCACAGCTCACACAAAAGGGACATACGAATATTACTGTTCAAGTTGTGAAGACTGGAGAGGTATGACTGGAACTTTAGTAGTTGAGTAAAAACAGTTTTTTTTTACTTTTTTTTATTTATTTTTTAACTTTATTAGTTTTTTATGGGTCTAATACATGAAAAGCATAGCTTTTCAGTACTGAA
>CAZGQD010000020.1:0-26742 GCA_964527395.1 uncultured Methanosarcinales archaeon | reverse complement strand
TTACGGAAGCCCAGCCAAAATCAAAGGCAAAGTAGACAAATTAGGCAATAAAGTAATAGAAGAAGTCAAATTACCAAGAGAAATTAAACTTTAAATCAATCTTCATAAACACTTTTTCTATGGTTAAAATCCAATACTACAATTAGATCTCCTTCTAAACGATATAATATTCTAAAAGGAACTACTCTAACTGTTCTTGTTCCCTTCAAGTTACCTTTTAATGGTTTACCGATTTCAGGAAAACTTTCAATCTTTTGTAACTTTTTAAAAATCCTCTCACGTAATTTTTTATCTTTAATCTTCTTATATTTCTTCTTAAAAGCTTCTGATAAATCTAACTTCATCTTTTACTCCATTAATAATTTATCAAACTCTTCAAAAGTCATAGATGTATCTGCATGCACTACTCTTCCTTCTTCAATATCTTTCTCAGCTCTTTCAAGTGAACGTATTAATTCAAGATCCTCAGCTAATTTTTCTTTATTTATCCTCTTTAACAAGATATCATTTCCTTCATTAAAAACTAAAAATTTTGTAGCTGGCCCAATATTAGCATCACGCCTAACTTCAGCAGGTATTACTACTTGTCCATTTTCAGACATCTTTGTTATTGCAACTTCCATTTTTATTCCTCCAAAACACAATTAAAACACATTTTAGATTTAAAAGACATTGTATTTATAAGCATTTCGCTTGATTTTCACTAAAACCCCAAAATATTTCACAAATTAATTCTACCAAAAAACTTATATCTAATATTCTCTTCTACTTCCATTGAGATGAAAACTATTAAGATTTCAATTAAACCATTAAAAGAATGTCTAAAAGAATTTGCTAGAACATTTAGTAAACTAAAAAATGGAGAAAAAGTAACTCCACATCATGAAATTTCATTCGAAAGTGTTAAAGCACTCAATAATTTTCTTAACGAAAAAAGATGATTTAATCAAGAAAACCTCTCAAACTTCTTTTTCAAGCTACCATGCAAAGAAACAAACTCTTTCTTACTCATCTTCTTTCTTTTCCATTGCTCAATTTTAATCCCATCATCTTTATCTCTTGGAATTATATGAAAATGACTATGAAAAATAGCTTGTCCAGCAACTTTTCCATCATTCAAAAGCAAATTCGCTCCAGAATGCTTAGATCTAGTAACTTTAACTGCAAGCTGCACATGCTTCATTAGATCTAAAAGTTCATTAGCAGGTATATCTTCAACTTTGCTATAATGTTTCTTAGGTATTACCAAGAGATGTCCATCTTCATTTGCTGGAAAATCAATAGCCAAAAAACTAACACTATGTCTGGTAGAATTCAACAATTCAAAAGGCAACCCATTCATATGTTCAACCTTTTTTCCACTAACAAAAGAACAAAACAAACACTTTTTCACCACTATTACACCTCAAAAAAGATACATTCACAACCTTTATAAATTCTACTTTTGACAAGTATATCTACAAATGGTAATTTTAACAGCTGATGTAGGTCAAGGGTACACCAGATTTGCTTTAATTGATCCAAAAACCTTCAAACCTATTAGAGAAGTTACTGAAAAGCCTAGTGACTATAGCACAATCCAAGATCAAATCATTCAAGGAGCAAAAGCAACCCCTAATTTAGAAGCAATTGCCCTTTCTGTAACTCATCCAATCAAAAGAGCCAGTACAATCGCAGTAGATCTTGGTGGTGGAGAAGTTCTTAGCCTTGACAAAATCACAACAGAAACTGGAAAACCTTCTCATATTTACAATATAGCTGTTGCAACTGCTTTAGCTATTAACATAGATGGCCTTGACAGAATTGTTCTAAAAAAAGCAGATAACCCATTCCAAGAAAGAGACAAATCTGTAATATACTTAGGAGATGGTATGCACCTTGTAAAAGCTCCTTTCAATAGACAAACTAAAAGTAACGAAGCTAGATATGGTATGTTCCCTGAAACTGGGGCTCCTTTAGACATGTTCCCAAGAGAATACAGAAAAGAATTTGGTAAAAGAGCATATAGCTGGCTAAAAACAATGCCAGAAGAACACAAATGGGAAAGATTAAGACCAAGCGATGGATTATCTACAAGAGGATTAGTTAATCTATACGAAATTATGCATGGTAATATTGAAGTAGATCCAGAGCTAAAAGGTTGGGATGCAATAAGATCAAAACTAACCCATATTCTTCAAGATGACTCACTAGCAGCACAAACAACACTTCAAGAATACTGTAGCATATTAGGAAGATTTGCACATTTCGCAGCTGGATACAACAGTGAAGGTGGTATTTACGTTACTGGTCCTCTAGCTAACAGAATAGCAGATCATTTAGATCCTGACACTATTACTGAAGAATTTAATGATGCAAGAAGAATCCCTGGTTTCCATGCTGCAATGGATAGTATTCCAATAACTTTTCTAAGAGAACCTTATGCTGCAAATATGGGAGCAGCTTATGGAGCTAAAAACAACATACCTACCTCAGTAAATATCTTCTAAAACTGTCATTAAAATCAACTATTCCTTACTTCCCAACCTGGCTTACTAAGGCCACCATAGAACTCTGCAATTCTACTAGCAGCTTGCATAAAAGGTTGTCCTACTTCTAACCCTAAAACTTCAGCAAATGGTTTATACATAAATACAGCTGTTTGTCTCCCTAAAATATCACGATCATCATGAACAGACCTAACTTCATCAATATTTTCTCCTGTATCAGTAAATAACATTGTATTAGGCATATACAATCCACCTCTTACATCTTCTGTAAATTCATAACTACAACCTGTCAATCTAACTAATGAAAGAAAACCTCTTGTTTGAAACCCTTCTATCCTTTGTCTTGGATCAAAAGCTTCTGAAGTCAAAGGTAGCTCATCTGGATCACTACCAAATGATCCAACACTGTTTGAAATCCCTGTAAAAGTTCCATACATTACTGACAAAAATGGTTGAGCAAATCTTCCTCTTGCATGTCTTCCCATATGTTCTTCTTTAATCTCTGATGAATATTCTCTTGGAAAAGTTGCTCTTCCTACAAGTAATCCAGACAAGCCACTAAATCCACAACTATCCATATTACCTACTTGAACTGCTGTAGTTATCCCTGCTTTTCCTTGCTCAGCAAAAACTCTATGAGCATTTAATATTGCTTCTGTAATACCATTAATTTTATTTTCTGTCATTTTTATATCTCTCCTACACATCCAAAGATCCAAGAAAATATTAATTTATAAACATTATGAACAAGGACTCTTAAATTCTAACTACCTAAAATCCAGCTTTTATTATAAACATTATGAACAATCCACTCTCAAAAAAAACCTTTATTCCTTAACACTTATAAAGCCAATTCTTCAAAAACACCCAGTTTTGAGGTAAAAAGAGTGACTAAATCAACTACTAAAGCTAGTACTAAATCTAATAACAATTCTCCTATCCATATAGCTAAACCAATCATTGGTATCGAAGAAAAACAAGCTGTCCTAAAGGTTCTAGACTCAGGCATCCTAGCTTCAGGCCAACAAGTAACGCAATTTGAAAACAACTTCAAAACCTACATCACAGCAAATCATGCTATAGCCACATCCAACGGAACTACTGCTCTTCACGCAGCTTTAAAAGCCCACGGAATCACAAAAGAAGACGAAGTAATCACTAGCCCTTTCTCATTTGTAGCAACTGCCAACGCAATTAGATACGTAGGTGCAAGTCCAGTTTTCGCAGATATCAACCCAAAAACATTCAACATAGATCCAAATCAAATAAAAAATAAAATAACCAGTAAAACCAAAGCAATTCTAGTAGTACATTTGTTTGGCAACCCTTGCAACATGCAAGAGATTGAAAAAATAGCAAAACGCCACAATCTAACTATCATTGAAGACGCCTGTCAAGCTCATGGAGCAAGCATAAACCAAAAAAAGATAGGTTCCACCCACACAGCTTGCTTCTCTTTTTACCCAACCAAGAACATGACTACAGCAGAAGGCGGCATCATCACTACAAATAAACAAGAAATAGCAGACAAACTAAGACTAATTGTATCTCACGGATCTAAAAAACGCTACCACCACTCACATTACGGTCACAATTTCAGAATGACCAACATCGCAGCTGCTATTGGTATCGAGCAACTAAAGAAACTAGACAAATTCAACCAAAAACGTAAAGACAACGCTACCTTCATCACAAACAACCTAAAAAACCTAAAACACATTACCCTCCCAAATATCCACAACGGCCACGCTATCCACCAATACACAATCTCAATCCCTACAAGCAACCCACAAAACAAACAAAGAAACCATCTAAAAGATTACCTAAAACAACATAATATTGGTTCAGAAATCTATTACCCTATCCCTATCCATAAACAAAAAATATACAAAAGACACAACAACGAAATCCACATAAACACAGAAAAAGCATCCAAAGAAGTCCTTTCCATCCCTATCCACCCAAGCTTATCAAAATCAGATCTAAAAAGAATCTCAGACACTATCACAACTTGGGACCAAATCTAACAAAAAAAACAAAATCACATACATAATTCTATGTATAAACCATACATAGAATTATGTATAAAAAAGAAAGAAAATGGAACAAAAAAAAACAAACGTAGCCGTAATTGGCCTTGGAAACATGGGAAAACATCATGCTAGAAACTATCACACAATAGATTCAGCTAATTTAGTAGCAGTCTGTGACTTAAATGAAAACTTAGCAAAAAACACAGCAGAGAAATTCAACTGCAGATATTACACTAATTACGAAGAAATGCTTGAAGAACAAAAAGATATTCAAGCTGTAAGTATAGCAGTTCCAACAAAATATCATAAAGAAGTCTCAATATATTGCATGAAAAAAGGAATAGACACTTTAGTAGAAAAACCAATAGCTCCAACAATTCAAGAAGCCCAAGAAATGATCACAACATCAAATAATACAAACACAATCTTACAAATTGGCCATATTGAACGATTCAACCCTGCTGTTCAAAAATTAAAACAAATAATTGATTCAGGAAGATTAGGTGAAGTTACATCTATTATTGCTAGACGTGTAGGAGCAGTACCTGTTCAAATAAGAGATATGAATGTAATAATTGACTTAGCTGTACATGACATAGACATTATCAACTTCTTATTCGATGAACTTCCAACAGCAATTGGTGGTAACATGGGTAAAGCATTAATAGAAAAACGTGAAGATTACGCTGATATTTTCCTAAAATACAAAAACAAATCTGGTTTTATTCAAGTTAACTGGATCACTCCTGTAAAAATCAGAAACTTAACTGTAACTGGTAGCAAAGGTTATGCTGAATTAAACTATATCACTCAAGAATTAGTTGTCTACCAAAGCCACTTCACAAATGAAGGAGAAGACGAATATGGGGATTATGTTATCAAATTCGCCTTACCAGATAAAACTATTGTTGGTGTTCAAAATGAAGAACCTCTAAAACTAGAGCTAAAACACTTCATAAACTGTGTCCAAACAAGAACAAAACCTCTTGTTGATGGGATTGTAGGTCTAAACGCTCTAAACATTTGTCTTTCTCTAACAAACAGATAGATGAGAGTTAACTTTAAAAAATTACAATGGAAGAAGAAAATAATAACTTCAAAAATAGTACTTCAAAAAAATATTTCTATTTTTTCATTACTCTATTGATCTTAATCACAGCCCTTAGAGCAACAAATCTAACTGAATTCCTATACGATGATGAAGCCAATTTCGCCTATACTCTCTCAGTTATGGACAATATGGGTGTCAATCAAAATTATCATTCTCCAATACCCCTAAACCTTCTTTACATCCCTTTAATTAGCATTTTTGGCTTAAAAATATGGGTATTCCGACTTTTACCATTAATTTTCTCAGTCATCAACACATTAATATTATACAAATATACTCAAGAAAAATACAATAACAAAAAACTAGCCACAATAGCAGCAAGCCTCATGCTCATCACTTTCTACCCTACCTTAGCTGCTCTTCAATTTGATGTTGAAGGTAACCTAATTATGACTTGTGCCTTACTTACATTCTATTTTTATGATAAATTCATCAAACAAAACAATATTATATATAATATCTTGGCTGGAATTGCTCTTGGAATCGCAATCATAGCAAAACAAAATGCTGCTATTTTAGCCATAATTTTCCTAATCTATGCATTCATAATAAATTTCACAACTAACAAAGAGATATCTATACAAAAAAAAACCACACAATACCTCAAAGACTCATTCACAGTAGGAACTACTGCAATCATTATCTTCTCACTCAGCCTACTTTACGCATTTATAAACAATCCAGAAACATGGTTAAATATAATCATTTCTCCTGACACTGGAAGATACTATTCAAAACATTTCTCAATCTTAGGTCCAAGTATTTATTTTCTTTGGGCAACACCTCTTTTAATCCTTAGTCCGCTATTTTTAATTCTAAAAGAAAAATTAAACAAAATATCTCCTGCTAAAACATTAAAAAACTATTCTTTAGAATATATCTGGATCATAACAACTCTTCTTTTTTACACTTTCATTATCACTTTTGGAGCTATTGACAAATATTTTATGCACACAATCCCTGCACTTTGCATTCTCACAGCAGCCTTAATTACAAAAATCAACTGGAGTAAAAAAAATATACTCATCATATCTGGAATAATCTTTATTTTCACAACATTCCTATTTTATTTAAATACTCTCAATCTTAAACAAGTTGCCAGATTCCCAAAACTATATCTACAAGAAATCTTAAATTTAAATCTTGCATTCATTTTTTCATACACTTCAAGCTCAGGACCAATGCTAGGGATTTCTTTTGCAACTATCTTCTTTACAACAGTAATATCTGTTATATTATTACTAACCATTTCTCTTTTTTATCTTATCAAAAAAAGAAAAAAAACTATCAAGCCTTTAATCATCATTTTCTTAGCTATTACATTTTCATTCAACATATTCCTTACAATAGAATATTTATTTCATCCCACATCACCTGATATCAGTACATCACAATGGCAAGCTATCAATTATATCAAAGAAAATAATCCAAACTACCCTATTTATTCAAACAATCAAGGCATTCACTGGTACTATGATCATAACTA
Source organism: uncultured Methanosarcinales archaeon (assembly GCA_964527395.1). Lineage (GTDB taxonomy): Archaea > Nanobdellota > Nanobdellia > Woesearchaeales > GW2011-AR9. The sequence goes on along the minus strand of CAZGQD010000020.1, from coordinate 19,623 downwards.
CTGGCACAATTACGAAAATGTAATAGGCTTCGCTGACAACGAAATAGATCTTTACCCAGAAAAAGCCATAAATAACATCAAAAATAGAAAAGGAACCATCATTCTAACTCATTGGCCACCACTTCACAAAAATAGTCCTGCTCATTTTGTCAGTTCTCTATGTGAAAAAACCATCAGCTTCTCAGACAAAAATACAATTACCACAGAGATATTTGAATGTTAACTTCAAAAAAAATACTAAAAATACACTCTATCCAAACTCAATCCATCCAAGATCTTACCAATCTCTTCTTTTGATAACAAAACATTATGTTCAAAATTTTTAACCTGTAAATTTTTCTGTTCTTGAGAAATAAAAGATATCTCTTTTGCTTTATGTACCTTAACTAGATCTCCCATATCAAACATTCTCTCTTTTTCCTCAATTGTCAATAAATGCTCATCTATCTTCTCTCCTGGCCTAACCCCTATTTCCTTTATAGAAACTATACCTCTTTCATGGCCAAATACTCTTGAATATTTTTCAATCATCACTTCTGCAAGATCAACTATTTTCAATTTCTTCATTTTTAAAATAAAAATTTCATCTCCATCCGTTAAAAATGCTGCCTTTAAAACAAGTCCAACAGCTTGGGATTTAGTCATAAAATATCTTACCATTTCCAAAGAGGTAATTGTAACAGGCCCTCCTTCTTTTATTTGCTTCATGAATATAGGAATTACTGAACCAACTGAATTTAACACATTACCAAACCTTACACAACTAAATTTTGTTTTGCAATTATCTCCTAATCTCCCTGTAAGAACTATTTTTTCTGCCAAAAGCTTAGTAGCACCCATTGTATTTATTGGATTTACCGCTTTATCTGTACTAATTGAAACTAATTTTTTAACACCTTTACTACGACAAACTTCCACCAAATTCTGAGTTCCAATCACATTAGTTGAAACTGCTTCAAACGGATTATATTCACATAAAGGAACATGTTTCAAAGCTGCTGCATGAAATACAATATCCGCATTTTCTACTGCAAAAGAAAGCCTTTGTTTGTCTCTAATATTTCCTACTAAAAAACGCAATATATTTGATTTAAATCGCTGTTGCATTTCAAAAAGTCCTGATTCACTAGAATCAAAAATTCTTATTCTTTTAGGTTCGAATTTCAAAAGTTGAGCTACTATTTCACTTCCAATAGAACCACAACCTCCTGTTACAACAATATCCTTACCTCTAAAAAAAGAAACTAAATTATCACTTCCTTCAAAATTAACCTTTTCAAGATTTTTATTATTTGAATAATTCATTTAAAAACACCTTTTCTTTCAATTCAAAAGCTCAAATAAAACATTTTTAACAGAATTAACAACATGATCTATATCTGCTACTTCCATTTGTAAATGAAATGGGATCACTACTGTTTCAAAAGATAATTTTTCTGCTACAGGAAAATCTCCTTCTTTAAAACCAAACCTTTCTTTATAAAAAGGTTGCAAATGTATACAAGGAAAAAAATACGCTTTTGCTGCAACTCCTTTATCACCTAAACACCTTATAAACTCATCTCTAATATAAGCTGGAATTCTAATAGGATAAACAAACCAAGATGAATCATTTTTTTCATCAACTTTTGGCAGAATTAAACCTGAAATATTCAAAGAAGAAAAAAGAGTATTATAAAATAAAGCTAAACTTCTCCTTCCTGATATAATTGAATTTACTCTAGAAAGTTGAGTTAAACCTAAAGAAGCACTCATTTCATCCATACGGTAGTTATAACCAAGTTTGTCATGAGTTAACCATTGCATATTATCACTCCTACCTTGATTAGTCATACTTCTACAAAGCTTTGCCAATTCATCATTGTCAGTAACAATCATACCACCTTCACCTGTTGTCATTTGCTTATTTGGATAAAACGCAAAAACTGCCATATCTCCAAAACTACCTAAATCCTTACCTTTATGTGTTGCCAAAATAGACTCACAAGCATCTTCAATAACATAAATTCCTTTCGAACGCGCAATTTCCATTAATTTAGTCATATCACAACTTTGCCCAAAAATATGTGGAATTACAATAGCCTTTGTCTTTTCAGTTATTGCTGCTTCTAATTTTTCAACATCTAAATTAAAATCATTTTCTTTTACATCTACAAATACTGGTTTTGCTCCTTCATACAAAATACAATTCGCTGAAGCCACAAAAGAAAACGGAGAGCTAATAACTTCGTCTCCTGGACCTATTCCCAAAGCTCTTATACACAAATGAAGACCTGATGTCCCTGAATTTACTGCAACTCCATATTTAAGACCAATCTTAGAAGCAAAACTCTCTTCAAAAGCCTTCAATTTTGGTCCTAAACTAAGCCAACCTGACTTCAAAACAGAAACAACTCCATTTATATCTTCCTCTGAGATAAAAGGTTTAGCTAATTGAACTTTTCTCATACTAAAAAATACCAAAAAACTGCTTTTAAGCTTTATGCAATCCAAAGCGCTATTCCAACATAAACAACATTTTATTTAATCACTTCTGATATTCTTAGCTGGAACTCCAACTACTACTTCCTTTGACAAAACATCATTTATCACAACTGATCCTGCTCCCACTACTGCCCAAGAACCAATCCTTTTTCCTGGGATCACACTTGCTCCAATTCCAAGAAAACTACCTTCTTCAAAATAAACATTCCCTGCTACATTTGTTCCTGGACATAAAAAAACAAAATCTTCTAACACGGAATCATGATCTACAATTGCTCCACTATTAATCAAACTACCTCTTCCTACTTTAACATTATGCACCAACACTACTCTTGGCCCCACAAAGATTCCATTAGAAAAAGTTACACTCTTAGATACTATTGAATCAGGATGGATCACATTAATCATTCTCCCACCAAGTCCTTCAACCATATTTTGACATATTTTTCTAAATTTATTATTTCCTGTACAAACAAAAAAACCATCAATCTCTTTCCCATCAAAATATTCCTTTCCATCACTTAAAACAAATTTATTCTCAAAACCTAATATTGTTCCAATAACAGGAATACCTAAAATCTCTTTCCCTTGTAAATCACTTTTATCATCCAAAAAACCAACTACCTCAAACAAAGAAAATTCTCTAATAATATCTAAAACTACTCCTGCATGCCCATCTTCTCTTGCACACAATAAAATAACTTTCAATTTTCTTTTTTCAACTACAGACAAATTACTTTTTTCTTCTACATTCATCTAAAAACTCCTTAATTCCTCAAAATATTTATCCATTATAATCAGAACCATTTAATTCATATAATCCGTTCACTCTATCAACAAAAGAATCATCACCTATTAATTTCAAATTTTCTGCTATTGGCAACAATCTTTCCCTTGACGCATGAACTATCCAATATTGACTTGGAACAACTCCACTATTTTCTAAAACAAACTCCATCGCATTCTGCGCAGATTTTTTCATTACTACACTCTTTTCACTAGAATCTCCCAAATTAACAGCTCCATAAGCCATCGCCTCTGCTTCAGCTATAGCTAAAAAAACTCCACTAACTTCATTCACTTGATCTCCTTGAGCTTTATAAGCATCCCATGCAAAACCAAAACTATCTTTAGCTAAACTTAAATATTCTAATTTACCCTCTTGTCCTTCTACAACAATTGCCTGTTGCCAAAGTAATTCTCCTGCAACTCTATTCCTTAATACCTGCCCTGGCAAATCTCCTGTCTCCGTAACTAATTCTAAAGCAAGATCATTATAAGTCTTAGATTTTTGAAATGATTCTAAAGCAAAACTACTATTCCCTTTTTCAACATACAATTTCCCTTGTTCTCTTAATGCATCAGAAGCAAATCCTACTATCCAACCTTTTTGTCTCTTTAACTCAGCTTTCCAACCATCATCTCTTAAAGAAGAAAAGCAATCATCAACAATACCTATTCTTCTTAAAGAACTTTCATAGAATAGAACTGCAGAATCATACATCTTTACTTCTCCTGAAGCTTCCGCTCTGGCAACATCTACTAAACCTCTTTGTGCCTTTAGTATTACTACTCCTAAACTATTATTTGGCAACATTCCTACTGTTTCTTCAAACAAAGTTTCTGCTCTATCTAAATTATTTTCACTTCCATCAAAAGACAATCTTAAACTATACATTTGACGTGAAACTACTGCACCTACTCCATCCCAAAATGCAAATGGGACTTCTTCTAAAATACTTCCTTCATTAGAATCAAAACTACGCGCTTGAAAAGAATAACGTCTATCTCCAAGAAATTCATCTACTCTTCCTAAAACTTCATTAATCTCACTAAAAGCTCCCTCATAATTCCCACTTCTTATTTTTGCAAAACTACTTCCATATACTTTCTGAAGTTCTTCAATGATCCCATTTAATTCATTTGCCATTTTTTTCATTGCCCTATCCATATTCACAATCATTTCAAATCTTCCAAATTCACCAAAGAATCAGCCTTCAAATCTACATTCAAAGTTCTCCCTACTACAAATTCCCAATATTTTGATCCTAAACCTATTCCTGGTCTTCTAAAATCAATATCTTCTCTAGTTATAATTGATCCTACAACCAAATCTCTAACTACCACAATACTTCTTGCAAATAAAGCTCTCTTTCCTATCTCTTCTTCAGTCAAAATCCTATTATGTGATCCTAAAGCAACATTAATTCTCCTTCCTTCATCAACAATCACTTTCATCTCATCAGGTGTTGCTGAAACTTTATGATCCCACCCTGGAAGAGATTTATCTAAAGTAAAATGCTTCTCTATCAAACAAGCTCCTTTAGCTACTGCTGCAAGCGGAATACTTATTCCAGAACTGTGATCTGAAAACCCAATAGGACAATTAAAATTGCTTCTAAACAAATCTAAATTATTCAAATTAACCACTGAATCTTTTGGAGGATATAAAGAAACACAATGTAAAAGTACTAACTGATCATTCCCTGTGCTTATTATTGTATCTACTGCTTCAACCACTTCTTTAAAAGTACCCATCCCTGTTGAAAGTATCATTGGCTTTTCTTTCTTAGCTAAATACTCTAAAAAAGGCAAATTTGTCAAATCCATTGATGCTACCTTTATAAAGGCCATATCTAAATCATCAACCAAATAATCTGCAATACCCTCATTTAAAGGTGTACAAGAAAATATCACACCTCTTTGATCACAATATTCCTTAAACTCACGCAACATCTCTTTAGAAGCAACATGTTGCAACATTTCTTCCTTTAAAGTATTTTTATGAGTTTGAGTAAGATAATATTTCAAAGCATCATGCTCCATAGTTTTTTCACGCCGCTCATCATCTTCATAACAAACTGAAGAAAAAAGATGGATATCAAAAGCTTGAAACTTAACAGAATCTGCTCCTGCCTCTATAGCAGCATCAATCATTTTTTTTCCTAGCTCAACATCCCCATTATGATTTGACCCAATCTCTGCAATCACAAAAGGTTTAGCAAAATTTGAAACTTCACAATTCCCTAATTTAACAACTCTACTATTTTTAAATTCCATTTAAATACCTCTTCCCTAAAGATCAGGAGATCTCATCATTTCATCAATTTGATCATAAGACACAATATTTACTCCTCGTTCTTTACAATCCCCTAAAAACCTTCTATGAAACTCCAATTTTGAATCATAATTAGTCACATCTCCTGGATGATACACTAAAGGAACAAAAACATCTCTTCCTGTTTCAGATTCAAATCTTTGAGCTTCATCTATAACTCCCTTATAAACTCCTAAACGCTCATCAATTGACCAAGAACCCTCATCATCAAACATTAACAATCTTGTTGGTTGCGCCCCATGTACATCATAAAATCCTACTCCTGGAATTTCAAGCAAACCAGGAAATCCTAAACTTTTATAAAAAAATGGTTGTGCATCAGCAACTCCATTAGGCACAGTCTTCCCAGTCTTAAGCCAAGATGAAACATATTTATATCCTTCTGCTTCAAGCGCTTCTAAAATCCCTCTTTCTCCTTCCTCAAATGGTCTTAAATTCCCCATTGGAACTCTTAAACCTGTCACTCTAACTCCCAAATGCCTTAGAATACTACCAGCAGACCTAACCAATTGTCCTCTTACTTCATTTAATTGTAAAGTTGGAGCAATTCCATCTCTAGTTTTATCTCCTGTAGCTATAAGTGCTCTATGATCATATGAATGAGAACCAATTTCAAAAACTTCTAAATCAAAAGAATCTCTCACAAAATCGCTTCCTAATTCAGAAACAGCATAATCTAACCATTTTCCTAACACAAAAGAAGTTGCCCTTCCGCCATGTTCCTTAAATACTCCACCCAATCTTTTCAAAGTATCAAGTTCATTCCTACTTCTTCTAACATGGTCTGGATCACTCCAAATATCTCCACTACCTAAAAAATTAACCCATGCCTCCTTTTTCGCCTCCAAAGACAAAGCATCAAAAGCATCTGCAGAAATTACTGAACCTGGTAATCTATCATCTATTGTCATTTCTGTGTCATAACTAATTGCTAAATATATTCCCATATCTAACAAAACAGCTATATTCTTTAAAAACATTATGAATCAACAGATATCATGTACTTAAAATCTCATTTTAGATCTAACAATTTTAAATTTAAATATTTAATAATTTAAACATATTCTTAACAAAAATCCATAAATTAAATCAAAAAAAATTAAGAATATCTCTCTCCCATGTCTTCTCAATTATTAAAATAAACAATTTTAAGAATATCTCACTCAGATCTCACCAGTTATTTAAAAAAAACAATATTCCAAAAGTTTTATAAACAAAAAAACGCGATATTTTTCCATGATAACTGGCAAAAAAGTTCTAGCATATATCCCCATCAGAAGTGGATCAAAAAGTATTATTGACAAAAATATTGTTGATTTATGTGGAAAACCTTTAGTTGCATGGTCTATTGAAGCAGCTAAAAACAGCAAATATGTAGATGAAATAATAATCTCTACTGACTCACAAAAATATGCAAATATCTGTAAAAACTTTGGCGCAAAAGCCCCTTTCATTAGACCAGAACATCTAGCAACAGACACTTCTGCTGAAATGGATGTTTGCCAACACATGTTATCCTGGATTGAAAAAAATTGGAAAGAACAATTTGATATTATTCTTAAATTAGAAGCAACTTCTCCTTTACGTATCGCAAAAGACATTGACAGAGCAATAGAAAAACTAGTAAAAGAAGATGCAGATACCATTGCTACAGTTACAGAAGCTATGACACCACCTGTTTGGATGAATACCTTATCAGAAAACAAGAATATGAATAATTTCATCAAAAAAGAACATATTAAAAACAGACAAGAATTACCTACATTCTATCAATTAGATGGTGTTGTTTTCGCCGCAAAAAAAAGCTTCTTAAAAGAACACAAAACTTGGTTTGCTGAAAATTCATTTGCAACAATAACTCCAAATAAAAGATGCATAGATATCGACAGTCAAATTCAACTAGAATTGGCTAGAATCACTCTTAAAAAAAATCTAGAAAAATATCAAAAAAAAATCAATAACAAAGTAATTTATAACTTATTTAACCTTGAATCAAAAGTTGCCATAGTTACTGGAGCTTGCGGTCTTCTAGGTTCACAACATGTAGAAATCCTTTCTGATGCTGGAGCTAACGTAATTATTGTTGATATTGATCAAGAAAAATGTGAAAAACTTGCTACAGAAATTACAAAAAGAAACAATGTTCAAGCAATTGGAATAAAAACAGATATTACTAATGAACAAAACATTCAAGAAATGATCAATAAAGTTATACAAAAATTCGGAAAAATTGACATTCTAGTTAATAACGCTGCTTTAAGGCCTAAGGCCTTTGCAACTCCTTTCGAAGAATATCCTAAATCTGACTGGGATAATGTTATGGAAGTAAATCTTAATGGTACTTTCTTATGTTCAAAACTCATAGCAAAAGAGATGTTAAAATCTGGTTCTGGCGTAATTATAAATATTGGTTCAACATACGGCTTACTTGGAAACGATCTAAGCATCTATGATCAAGGACCTGAAGCAAAAGCCTTTCCATCAGCAGTATACGCCGCAAGTAAAGGTGGAATTATCAATTTAACTAGACACTTAGCAACATACTGGGGCAAAAAAGGAATTCGTGTAAATTCTCTTAGTCCTGGTGGAGTTAAATCTAACCAAAGTGAAGAATTCATCAATAAATATTCAAAAAGAACACCACTTGGAAGAATGGCTAATAAAAATGAATTAAAAGGAGCTTTACTTTTTCTAGTATCAGATGCCTCATCTTATATGACTGGGGCAAACTTAGTAATCGATGGAGGATGGACAGCATGGTAGAAAATAACAAAAATAATGAACAAAGTATTACTCACTCTAGTAACAACAAAAACGAAAATAACCCTAATAATAACCTAAAACCAAGACACCCTGGAAGAGTATCACAAAAAGCATTAGAATACTTAAAAACAGTTGTAAATTATGGTTTTGGAAACTCTTCTGGAGCAGGTATGGTTGGTAAGTTCGAAAGATTATTCGCAAAAAAATTTGGAGAAGGCAACTTTGGAATAGCTCACTGTAATGGTACAGCAACAATGCACTCTGCACTTGCAGCATTAGGAGTTAAACCCGGAGATGAAGTTATAACAACTCCTTTAACAGCTGCAGCAACATCATATGCAATATTACATCAGGGCGCAATCCCTGTTTTTGCTGATATTGATCCACAAACATTCAATATTGATCCAAAAAGTATTGAAAAAAAAATAACTCCACTTACAACTGCCATTCTTCCTGTTCATTTATATGGCCTACCAGCAAATATGCCAGAGATCATGGAAATTTCTAAAAAACACAACCTAAAAGTTATAGAAGACAGTGCTGAATGTTTTCTAGGAGCAATTAATGGTACACTTGCAGGAAATTTTGGACACGCAACAAGCTTTAGTTTTCAAGCATCTAAACATTTAACTTGTGGTGATGGAGGTATTATAATTACTAAAAACGAAGAACTAGCTACTGCTATCCGTAAATTTTCCTGTTTCGGATACCACTCTCTTACTAGTAAAAGTGGTGGAATTCTTCCAAAACAAGAAAGAGGAGACCCAACATCAATAAGACACAATTCCATGGGATGGAATTACCGTATGTCTGAATTACAAGGTGCAGTAGCATTAGAACAAACTGAAAGAATCAACGAAATTGTTAAACTAAGAATGGATACCGGAGAACTCTTCTTAAAAGCTGTAGAAGGCAGCAATTTCTTAACTCCCCAAAAAACTCCAGAAGGATATGTTAACTCTTATTGGACATTTGTCTGTATTTTTGAAAAAGACATTGCAAAATGCTCATGGACAGAATTCAGAAAAAAATTCTACGAATTTGGTGGAGATTTTATTTATGGTGCTTGGCAACTAACTTATAATGAACCAATATTTCAAAACAGAAAATTTCTTGGAGAAACATTTCCCATAGACTCTGAAATTTACAAAGGAAATAACAAAGACTACTCAAAAGGTTTATGTCCAGTTGCAGAAAATTTACAGCCAAAACTAATGCAATTTAAAACAAACTATGATAGTTTAGAAGAAGCAAAACAAATCGCTGAAGCCCTCAGAAAAACCATTGAATTTTTCAGTAACAAGACAGAATAAAATTATTTCTTTTTTTAACTTTTTATATTAATTATTAAAATCCAGGATATTTCTCCAAATAATCAAAAAAACCTTTAGCCAAAAGTTGCATATTGTCTTCTTCCAAACAAGAATCCCTACAATCACTTGGTAACCTTGCAAGACCTGGATAACTACATTTTTGTAAAGCTGCAACAAAAATTATCAACTCTTCATCATCAATTCTCTTATCTAAAGAATTCCTTACAATTGCTGGCAAATTTTCAATATTTTCTATTCTCTCAGTCTCACTACAGATATTAAAAAATATATTCCCAAAAGTCACCACTTTTTTCCCAAGCAACAAAGCTTCCCATCCTGAAGTACCTGTTATTGTAACTAATAAAGAACATTTATGAATCAAACCAAAATTATTTTCTCTTGGAGAAATCAATCTCACATTAGGTAGAGCCTTAATTCTTTTATAAAAATCTGGATTCCTATTTCCATAACCAAAAGGATGTTCTTTTACATACAAAGTATAACCTAAAGGTAACGCTTTAACGATATTCCCTATCAAATTTACTTGATCCACATACCATTTCCCATAAATCAATGTTGTTGCCTCAGGCTGAAAATGTAAAGGAAATAAAACTATCTTTTCACCCTTACTTTCATCATATTTCTCAAAATAACCAAAGACATCATAATATTTTTGAATCACTGGCCACACAACAAACCTCATATTAGAAGGAAGTTCCCTATATTTCAAAACTTGTTTTGCATAATTTTTATACCTATTCAATTTATTCCCAAATCCTTCTCTATAAACTCTTGCACAATCTGGAACTTTTGGTTTATTCCTAAAACCCTCAATAAACTTTTCCGCCTCTCTCCTCTCATTTTCAATCAAACCATCCTTCTTAATTTCTTCATATTCATGGATCAAAGATCTCCAATGGTTAGACAAATCCTCAGAAAAAGTGAACCTATTAGGCATTATTGCTGCAACATATTCTAACACTCTTACTTCTTTTTGTCTAAAAACTTCATTGAAAAGTGCTGTATCATATCCAGCAACACCGTAATACAAATAGATATCTGGCTTAAATTCATCAATTATTTTTTCTACTTGCTTAAAAGAACTTTGAAAATAAGATAAAACTTCTTTTCTATCAAGTTTCTGCCTTTTCTTATCTCTTGCTAAAGTGATATTCCAAAAATCCCAAATATTAATCTCGTATTTCCTTTCACATTCCCTCAAATAATCTTCATCTGGCTCAAATTGACTCTTCAAACTAAAAATCTTAGTAATCTTATCATCAAAAACTCCTTTTCCATTAAAAAAATCCACATCTTTTTGTCTCAAAGCAATAAAATGAGGCTCTATTTCTTCAGTCTTTTTTAGCTCAAGATACAAATTCCACATCCAAACCTCTCTACCACAAGGTCCACCCAAAAAAACTATTTTCTTTACCACATAAAAAACCTTAAAAAACCATTTTTAAACCTTATGCACCTTAAAGTCTATTCAAAGTCATTAAAAAATAAATCAATAATTATATCCTTATTTTGCACAACTCTTTTAAAAGCAAAAAAATAGCTTAAAATATGAGTATAATTATTTCAGGAAAAGGTGGATTTAATAGATTATCCTTCTTTAAAAAAAAAGATTTTGATTCATATGAGTTATATCTCAAAATATTCGATAAAAAAACAATAAAAAAAGAGATAGAATCCTTGCCAAACTACATCAATATTACTTCAATACACAATCCCTCATATATTAGAATTAATAACAAATTCCACAAATTTGATCTAACTCAAAAAGGAATAATTGAACAAGAATCTCTAAAAAGCCTTAAAAATACAATTACTCTAGCTGAAAATATTAATGCAAAAGTTATTGTAATTCATGGTGCTTCATATGATTATTTCTCTGAAAATAAAAATAAAGCAATAAAAAGACTTGCAGAAAAAGTAAAACCGCTCCTTACAAACAAAAAGCTAAAAATTACCTTTGAAACTGATGCATATTGGTTTAATCTTGCCTTTTCTAGACATGCTCTTTTAACTCATAAAGAAGACTTTATTCTTCTAGAAAAACACTTAGATCAAAAAGCATCTATTTGCCCAGACATCGAACATCTTCAATTAAGCTTCTATTTAACTGAATTCGTTAATAATCTTGGTGGAAAAGAAAAATTCTATAAAATATTCTCTGAAAATGACTATGCCAGCTTCGACAACAAAGTCATCCCATTTATCAACCAAAATTACCCTCAATTAAAAGAAAAATTCCATGAATTTCTAAAAAACTTTTTTGAAACATTCAATTCACAAATTGAACATCTCCACATAAACGGTTCTGACTGCCTAAATTTCAAATTCAACAAAAACACTCCTTCTGGACTTCCCCTTATTGGAGAACATTTACCAATTGGCTTTGAAGAAAAATCTACATCCATTTCAGACAAATTAAACCATCAATTTTTATTTTCTCATCTTTTTAACAAACTTCCTAAAGAAAAAGATATTTTATTAGTTATTGAAGCTTGGAGAAACGACATTAATGAATTCATTATTTCCTATAGAGAATCCAAAAAAATCCTTGAAAAGTACAACTCTTAATTCCACAACCCTTTTAAACTATTTAAAATAAACCTGAAGATGAAAAAATTTATTCTTATTACTGGTGTCGGAAGAAGTGGAACTTCCCTTCTTGCAAATATCATCCACAAATTAGGTTTTTCTTTTTCAAAAATCAACAGCAAAAAATACAAAAAAAGATTCATTGGAGTTCCTGGCCATTTTGAAGATATTACTCTTGGAAGAGCGATACATTTATGGGAACTTGCGATTTATGGAAATAAAAAATGGGAAACTTCTTTTTTAATTCCTCACGAAAACAAAATTAGATCTCCTTCTCCATTCAAAAAAATACTCTTCAAAACAGGTGATTATCTCATTAAAAAACATCTAATAAACAACAAAAAGAAAAAAACTTTTGTCTTAAAAAGACCAAATGCCATATTCTGGTTATGGAGAATATGTAAAATTGCAAAAGAAATAAACATCCCTCAACCTACAGTAATTTTTTGTGATAGGAATTCTTTAGACATTGCTCATTCAACATTTGAAGCTCAAGGAACTAACTACCAAGATGTTATAAAAGCTGCAGAAAGCTATAAAACTCAAGTCAAATACCTTCAACAAAACAAAAAAAAAATAGTTCCTAACATTACCACTATTGATTTCGAAGATTACAAAAAAAATCCAAAAAACATCGCAAAAAAACTCTCCCACATACTTGAACTACCCTCTGACAAAATAATCTCTACAATAAATAAGACATATATCCTTAAAAGATGAAACATTCTCCAAAAGAAAAAGATCTATTCATTAAAACCGCAAGCGGATCAAGCATCATCTTAATTATCACAGTAATAACAACTATCATTAACTTCTCATTAAAAACAATTATCTCTAACAAATTCGGTCCAGAAGGTTACGGCCTGATATCATTAGGATTAATGATTCTAAATTTTTCAGCATTAATCTCTTTAGTTGGGACACACAACTCTTTAGGTAAATTCATACCAAAATATCTCTCATCAAATAGCCTTAAAAAAGTAAAAAGCACTTTAAAAACCACTTTCTCTATTAGTATTCCTTTCTCAATAATTATCTCTCTATTAATCATATCTCTTTCAAATTATATCTCCAACAACATCTTCCACGAACCATCACTTCAAAAAATAATAATCATTTTCGCTCTTGCAATTCCTGCAAATTCCATCTTTTGGACTACAAACAGTACTTTCATTGCTTTCAACAAACCCCAAATTAATTTCTTCTCAAATACCATTTCTAAACAAACTGTCCAATTAATCATTGTATTAACAATAATCTTCATCTCTGGATCAATCATATCAATTGCTTGGTCATACTTAATTTCTCTTTATTTTGGAGCAATCATATCTTTACTAATACTTTTCAAAAAGATCATACCAAAATTAAACAAAAAAACAAACGAAAATACAATTTCCTCAAAAAAGGAAAAAGAATTCAACTTTAAAGAAGTCCTCTACTTTTCCTTACCATTACTTCTCTCAGGAATATTCATGAACATTATGTCTTGGGCTGACACCTTCTTTTTAGGTAAAATTCTCACTATCAAAGACGTAGGAATTTACAATATTGCTCTTTCATTAGCTTTAACATTAAAACTCTTCTACAGCTCTTTTAGCTCAATGTTTTACCCAATATCCAGTTCAATCATCAAAAAGAACAAATCTGAAAATATATCTTTAGAAGAAAAAAAAAAATTCTCTAACTTATATTCAAAAACATCCTCTTGGATACTCATGACAATTATCTCTCCAGCAATATTCTTAATATTTTTCCCAGAAAAAAGCATCACAATCATATTTGGGAATAGCTTTGCTCCTGGCGCTCTCACACTTATTATCCTTACATCTGGAGTATTATTTGACACACTAATTGGTCCCACTACTCAAAGCCTAATGGCTCTTTCAAAAACAAAAAAAATATTTTATGTGAACTCATTCTCCGCAATTACAAATATCATTTTAAATATCACTCTTATACCTATATTTGGTATCATCGGCGCTGCAATATCTACTTCATTAACTATAATGATCAGAGAATTAATATTTTTCATAGAGATCAGAAAAGACATACCAATAAAATTCAACCTGAAAAAGTCTCTTAGAATAATATTCTCTGTAATCCCTGCAATTATTATGGGTTATAAACTCATGCAAAATACTAATAATCTCTTCTCTTTAATCATCTCTTCACTTCTAGTTTTCATAGTTTACTGCATTATACTATTCATGATAAAAGGTATTGATAAAGAAGATTTCACAATTATAAAACACATAATTAATAAAAAAACATAAATATCAGCTCCATAAAAATCATAATTTAGAAAGCTTAACTAAACTACCTTCAAAATCTGATCTCTCAAAAAAATTGATTAAATCAAACACTATTTTAACCTTATTTGACTCAATTATACCCCTACTCAATTCAGAAAAATCATGATGTGCAACAACCAATATAACTATATCACACTTATCCATCAATTCTTCCATCGACTGAACATCACTTTTTTCTAAAATATGTGGATCATAAGAATAAACTAACGCTTTCTTTTCTAACAATTTTTCCCTTATTTCTAACGCTGGACTTTCTCTTAAATCCCCTATATTTTTCTTATAAGAAAGTCCCAACATTCCTATTTTTGTATTCTTAAAACATAATTCTAATTCATTTAATTCATCATGCAATCTTTCTATTACATAATTTGGCATCGAATTATTTACCTCTCTTGCCATCTCTAAAAAAACATGCTTAAAACCTTTTTTCTTCGCTTTATCAATCAAATAATAAGGATCAACTGGAATACAATGACCTCCAACTCCTGGGCCAGGATAAAAAGGCATAAAACCAAAAGGTTTAGTCACAGCTCCCCTAATTACCTCATGTATATCAATCCCAAATAGATGAAAACTTTTCGCCATTTCATTTATAAAGGCTATATTCACATCTCTAAAAGTATTTTCTAAAATCTTAACTGCTTCTGCCGCCTTCAAAGAACTCATCAAAACTACTCCTCCTTCAATAAAAGTTGAATAAAATTCTTTTGCAACCCTATCATGCTTCCCTTTATAAGAAGCTAAAACTCTTGGAATATTTTGAACATTCCATTTCTGATTACCTGGATCTACTCTCTCTGGACAATAAGCCAATCCAAAATCATTTCCTACTACCAATCCTGATTTCTCTAAAATTGGTACAACTACTTCTTCCAAAGTTGCTGGATACACTGTTGATTCCACAACAACAACTTGACCCTCTTTAAGGTTGGCCGACACACTTTCACAAGCAGATTTTAAATAAGCCAAATTCGGCTTTCTACTACTATCAATCGGTGTTGGTACACAAATTAAAATAATATCTACTTCATTTAATAAATTAAAATCAGATGTCGCTTTAAAATTACTATTTTCAAAATCTTTCACAACAAATTCATCACGTATAGGACATTCCCTAGCATTTATTAATTCAATCTTTCTTAAATCCACATCAAAACCTATTACTTCAAAATATCTTGAACACACACTCGCAAGAGGAAGTCCTACATAACCTAACCCAATAATTCCTACTTTTTTCTTCAAAATACCATTAATTTCTTCTTTTTTCTCTAATTCTCCATGATTCATACCTTAAACAAAAAAAACTCCTCTTTTAAGCTTTATGAATAACTAGGTGCTGCCCTAAATCATTTACACGATCATCCCTTACTGACAATTATGTTAAAAGAAGAGTACAATAACTATATTTTTGCTAAATATTCAGCAAAAATTTGAATGAAGTTGTTTTCACCTGCACTAACTTGGTAAACATATGAACCAAATCAAGAAATATTCCATCAAATTTAATTTGACAGAATGTTTTAGGATTTAAAACAGAGCCAAATAACTAATACCATTATCACAAAAATCAATAACCTCTATTTCTCAAACAAAATGAATTTTATAACACATAAATAATATAAACAAAAGCAAAACAAAAAACCCATGAAAATTGTTCATACATACATCAACAACATGTATATTGACCCAAATGACGAAAATAAAGAATGTTTTGCTCATAAATGGGGTTTAGTTACTCTTGCCAAAGCAAACCACGATGTTTGGCTAATCTGTGGAGCCGACTTCAAAAGTAAACAAAGAAAAACCTACATTTGGAATAACATAAAAGTAGTCGAGCTCCAAACATTAATTGGGCTCAATAACACCTCTAGACTTCTAAAAAATTTCATAACTGAACTAAAAAAACACAAAGATGCTGATATATTCAACACACATCATTACTGTTCTTTTATCCCTGAGATTACAGGCATTATTGGTTTTTTAACTAAAACTCCAACAGTCATTACTTATCACACAACTTTTCAAGGAAGAACAGGAATCATCGGATTTCTAGAACGTTTTTATTCCTTACTGATGACACTATTCCTACCCTTATTCAAAAAAAAAATATTCATATCTAAACACATCTCTAATTTATTCCCATTTTACTTATGCAATAAAAAAAACATACATCTCATCTATAATGAATATCAAATTCCACCTGTAATAAACAACATCAAACAAGAAGAATATTCTGCTCTTTTTGTAGGAAGAATTACTTATCTTAAAGGTATAGACATTATCATAAAGAGTATTCCTCATATCAAAAAAAAAATACCTTCTTTCAAGATTAGATTAATGGGTAAATATGAAGGAAATCATAAAAAAAAACTTATTAATTTGGCAAAAAAATACAATGTCATAAAAAATATCTCTTTCATCGGTCCAAAATACAAAGAAGATAAATGGAAAGAATTTGCTAAATCATCATTATTAATTATGCCTTCAAGAAACGAAGGTTTTGGAAATGTAGTTATAGAAGCTATGCTATCAAAAATCCCTGTAATCACTTCAAACCAAGGTGCACTTCCTGAAGCTGGAGGAGGAAAAACTTCAATATTTAATATAAAAAATCCTAAAGATCTTGCCAAAAAAACTATTTTTATCTTAAAAAACAACAGGATAAAAAATCAAATGATTAAAGAAGCATACAATTACGCATTAACCTTTACTAAAAACAACATACTTACAAAATACGAAAAAATATATTCAAAAATCAGCAAAAATGAAAAACAATAAATTTAACATCCAAGTTAAAAAAGATCATTATTCTAATAGTTACGACTCTCTAGAAAGGTTTATTTCTTACTATTACCAAATAAAATCTATACTAAAACTAAAACCTTCCTCAATACTTGAAATTGGAATTGGCAACAAAACTACATCTACTTATCTTAAAAATCAAGGAATCAAAGTAACTACCTGTGACTTTGACAAAAACTTAAATCCAGACTTCATTGCTGACATAAGAAACCTACCTTTCAAAGAAACTAAATTCGATTTAGTAGCATGTTTTGAAATACTTGAACACATTCCTTTCGAAGATGTCCCACTTGCAATGAAAAACATCTCAAAAGCAACCAAAAAATATGCAATTATTTCTGTTCCCTACGCTTCAATCTACATAGAAATACTTATTCGCTTCCCACTAATTAAAAAAATTCTAAAAAGACCATATATTAGGCTTTTCCCTTACATTCCATTATATTCTAAACTATTTTTAAACAAAGAACATTTCTGGGAACTCGGCCGTAAAGGTTATCCTCGTAAAAAACTAAGAAAAATATTTCGCAAAAACTTCATTATAAAAAAAGAATTTCGGCCAGCAAATGATACTTATCATTACTACTTCATCCTTAAAAAAAAAACAGCAATAAAACACTAAAAATTCATCCAGTTACCTTCTCATAAAAATCCAAATACCTATCAACCACCACATCCCATGAAAACCCATTAATTTTCTCATACGCAAGTGATCCAAACCCATTCACATCAGACAACACCAAATTAACACCTTTATAATATCCATTAACATCTCCAAACTTAACTAAAACACCATTAACTCCATTATCTATCAAATCTGGTGTACAACCTTCACGAGTGGCCACACAACCAACTCTAGAAGCCATTGCTTCCATTACAACTCCAGGAAGCCCCTCTCCCTCAGAAGGAAGGATCAAACAATCAGCAAGCCTCATAAACACAGGCACATCATCACGTAAACCAGTAAAAATTATCTTCCCATCAAATTCAGAACCTACTAAACCCTTATAATCCTCATTCTCCTCAACACCACCCACAATCAAAACCTTAACTTTCTTACCAGAATCTATCAGTTTCTTAGCAACAGCAATCAAAGTTTTTATCCCCTTTCTCTCAGTTAACATTCCTACAAATAAAACTACCTTCTCTCCACGCAAAATACCATATTTTAATCTAAGTGCATCCACATCTTTTTTCTTAACCCTACTAAATTTCTCCAAATGTATTCCAGTAGAAAGAACTGTCAACTTAGCCTTATCTACTCCTGCCTTCCGAGCATAAAGCAACATTGATTTTCCATATGTTGTCAATCTGCCTGGTATCATAAACAAAAAACGTCCAAACAATTGTGTATATATTTTAAAAGCAGGTGTAAGCCACCAAGGCGCTCTAGGTTTATATGAATAACCAACAAACCCATCTGTGGTCATAATCAATTTAGAACGCTGTCCAGTAAATAAAGCATAAAACATAACTAAAACAGATATTGGATACCAATATTCCCATAAATGTACTACATCTGCTTTAAAAATCTCCTTCAATTTCCCCCTGACAGACCCAAATTTTGGAATATTATACCGAAGCGAACTAATAAAATACGAAGGAACAAGAATCTTACGCACCTTTTTCCCAGATTCTGTAGACACAAGTTTCCTATTTGGAGCCCAACCTTTAGTAGAACAGTTCCTGCTATTCGGGTAAGCTACACTTACTTTATGCCCTTTTTCAGTCAACATTCTAGCCATCTCTGATATTGGGCGACGCACATGGTTCGTTGGACACACATATGTTATTTTCATTATAATCTCTTTTCCACCTGAAATCTCTTTAAATCTATTTCTTCTGGACTCCTTTCTGAGCCTTTGCATAACCTATTTAAATACTTACTGGAAATGAAGTAAACATGTTATCTATTAGCGGCCAAAATATCATGACTAAACCCACAGATTGGCTTCACGGTTTCACTAAACAAAACCCAAAACACCTAAAACAATATATCAATAAAAAATATTTACATTGGACTTCTTCTGCTAGAAACGCAATCTATCTCACTCTAAAACACATCCAAAGCAAAAAAAACAGTAACAACAATAACAACAGTAACAAACCTAATTCAAAACTAACAGTAGCAATGCCTGCTTTTACTTGCCAAGTGGTCCAAGAAGCAGCAATCAGAGCCAATTACAACATAATTTATTACGATTCTGGCATCACAACCACC